>CANQNB010000001.1 GCA_947625065.1 uncultured Clostridia bacterium
AATTCGATGGCAATTGCCCATATGCACGGGCAATTGCTGACCGAGCGCGGGATTCTACCCGCGCGAGACAGTGGCGCGTAGCGCCGAAAGGGGTTCTGAACCCCCTCAGTCTCGCTGAGGCTCGACAGCTCCCCCAGAGGTGGAGCCAAGGGTTTACGGGTCACCCTGCCCGCGCTTCTGATTACGTCACCCTGAGCCTGTCGAAGGGTGTCCGCATTATAAAAATAAGGACATGTTTCGACTACGCTACTTCGCCTACGGCTCGTGTCGACCTTAGTCTACAATAGAAGCCTCGGTCGGGCAACATGACGTAATTCAAGATGCCTCCTTCCTTTCGAGAGCTTCCACCTCGGACATGGTATGGGGCAATCACGTGAGCTTGCCCTTGCCTACCCCCAACAATTCATCAATTACAGAAAAGAACGGCACCTGAGCAGGTGCCGTTCTTTGCGTCAAATTATCTCCTTCGTCCCTTACATTCATAGACCTTCTCTCTCTTGATCTGCAAGAGTTCGTCCGCGCTGATGTCAAAATAGACGCAGAGCGTGCGGATGGAATTGTAGTCGGGCAGCCTCCCCGCGTTGAGCCAACCGCTGATCGTCGTCTTCGGGATCCCCGTGTCCCGCGACAATTTTGCCTGCGTGATACCGAATTCCGTCAATAAATTTTGCAGCAGCTCGGGAAAATTCATGGAAATATTATATGCAAAATACCTAAAAAGGTATTGACAGTACCTAATTAGGTATGCTATACTATATAAAAAAATTTAGGAGGGACAAAATGGAAACTCAAAAAAGATCCCGCACGTCCGCTTTGGAAGGTGGGATCACGGCAAAGACCAAGACGATCGTCCTCTCGGCGCTCACGATCGCCATGTGCGCTTCGCTCATCGCCGGCGGGACTCTCGCGCTCTTCACCGGTGAGAGCCACGTGGGCATCGAGGTCACCAGCGGTAAGGTGGATGTGACGGCGAACGTCACGGCGCTCGCAATCAATTCCGACGCAGTAGGCGACACCGCTCTCGAAGCCATCGACGATTGGACCGAAGCAACCCCCGATGGAAGCAACTTCAGTGGATCGTTCGCAAACGGTGGGGGCGTTGAGTACAAAGCGGCGGATGGCATCGGCACACTTACGATCAACGGCATCTCCCCCGGCGACTCGGTCAAGTTCACCGTCTCCGTCGAAAACAAGAGCACCATCCTCGTCAAATACCAGATGCGCCTTCAGGTGACGAAGGAGGACGACACGGAGAACAAGCTCTCCTCCGTTTTGGAGTGGTATTTCAACGAAAAAACGTCCGTCGGCGCCCAACAGTTGGCGACGGCGTGGTCGGATCCGTTGAACGCAGAGACGAATCCCACCTCCGCCCAAGAAGTGCGGCTGCGCCTCCCCAAGGCGATCACGGAAGACTATCAAGGCAAGACGTGCAACGTCACGCTCTCGGTCGTCGCCATCCAGAGCAACGGTTCGCCCGTGACGCTCTGCGGGGAAAACCACTACTATGATGCAACGACCAACACGTGCATCTACTGCGGCGCAGAAAATCCTGTTAAGGGACATTTGGATCCCTCGACCGGCAACTTTGTGCTCGATAGCCTTGCCGATCCGGATGCGACGGATGTTACCATCCCCGGCACAGTGGGCGGCGCGCCCGTCTCCATTCCCGATAGTGCATTTAAGGGCAAATCGTTGGAATCCGTGACGTTGGAAGACGGCATCACCGAAATCGGCGCAAGTGCGTTTGAAGAATGCAACTCGCTTACAGACATCATCATTCCCGCCTCGGTCACAGAAATCGGCGAAGCTGCTTTTAAGGGTTGCAAAGGCCTTCAAAGCGTAACGCTTGGTGCCGGCGTCACCGAAATCAAGGGAGAAACCAACAAAGGAACATTCGAGGATTGCAGACAGCTTAAACACGTTGAAATAAAAGGCGATGTGACCGTGATTGGCGATAGCGCTTTTCATGGATGCGATAGCTTAACAACCATTGAGCTCCCCGCCTCACTCACCAAGATCGGCATGGACGCCTTCGCCCCCGCTAGCTTCGGCAGCGGATTGACAAGCATTGATCTCAGCAAGTGCACGAATTTGACGGAGATCGGCATGCATGCTTTCGCAAGGTCTGCTATTACGGAGATCGCGATTCCGGATTCAGTGACCACGTTGGGTAAGCAGGCATTCGCAACCTGCGCGAGTTTGCAACAAGTGACGCTTGGGACGGGAGTTACAAAACTCGAAGATAGTCTTTTTAATAAATGTTCTGCGCTGCAATCGCTCACCATTAACGGAACGTTGGAAAGCATTGGTGACAGTGTATTTATCGAATGCGGGCAGCTTGCGACCATTACATATGCCGGAAGATCGGAACAGTGGAAGCCCTTAGTCCTTGTGGAGATCTATCATACTGGTAGATATACTAATAAATTGGAGCCATGCCATGACGATTGCCGTGTGACCTGCCAAGGGGATGACGTAACGCTCGATAAGAGCGGCAACCCGGTTGGAGCCTGACAGAAGCTCCCGATCGCCGAGGGGGCTCTCAGGGGTCCTCTGAGGAAAGTTCAGAAAGTTTCAGAAGAAGCCGCAGGCGTCCGCCTGCGGCTTCTTTCTCTGCCCGCCTCTGCCCTCATTCCGAACGGAGCGCAAGCGAAGTGAGCGAATCTTTAAGATACACTCGGCTTCGCCTCGGTATGAGGGTCGCCCCATCTCGCTGTCCCCTTGTACGAAGTCCGCCTCCTGCCCTCCCCCTTATACCTGAGGGTGGAGCAACGCATTCTTGCCAAAAGTTCAGTGAACTATTGGCGCGTTGCGACATGAGTGAGCGCATCGGAAGGCGCGAACGATGACCGAGCGCGGGATTCCACCCGCGCGAGAAGGGATGCCGTAAGGCAGGGAGGGGGTGCGTTCCTAATCACGTCACCCTGTCCCCGCGTTCCTAATCACGTCACCCTGTCCCGCGTTCCTAATCACGTCACCCTGTCCGCGCTTCCAATCACGTCACCCTGTCCGCGCTTCCCAAATACGTCACCCTGAGCTTGTCGAAGGGTCACCGCAGTTTTATAATAAGGTGATGTTTCGACTACGCTACTTCGCCTACGGCTCGTGTCGACCTTAGTCTACAATAGAAGCCTCGGTCGGGCAGGATGATGCGGTTAGCATGCCCCCTCCCGAGGAGGGGGTAGGGGGGCGGGTACGAATTCTGAATACGCCCCACCTCAGTCACTACGTGACAGCTCCTCCCACGGAGGAGCCAAGGGGGGCTGCCTGCCATTCCGTCCCCGTTTCGCGCTATAAGAAAAGGCACCCGACATGGGTGCCTTTCCGTGGCGCAGAAGGCGGGATTCGAACCCGCGCTACCTTTCACAGGTACTACTCCCTTAGCAGGGGAGCCCCTTGAGCCTCTTGGGTACTTCTGCAATGCGGGGGAAATTTCCGCTCGCTCTATCAATATACCATAAATCGGAGAGAATGTCAAAGTATATTTTTGCCGAATCGCAAAAAAATCCGAAAAAATTTATTCCCGCCCCTTGCGACGGCGCAGGAAATGTGGTAAAATGAGAAAAACAAGGAGACATCCATGAATATTTGGCACGACATCAACGAAGAGCGCATCAAACCGAACAGCTTTGAGGCGCTCATCGAGATCCCCAAGGGGTGCAAGGCAAAATACGAACTCGACAAGGAGACGGGCATTCTCAAACTCGACCGCGTCCTCTATACGTCGACCGTCTACCCCGCGAACTATGGGTTCATTCCCCGTACGTATGCCGACGACGGCGACCCGCTCGACGTGCTCGTGCTCACCAACGAGAGCATCTTCCCCATGACGCTCGTATCGTGCTATCCCATCGGGGTCATCAAGATGATCGACGGGGGCATGCTCGACGAAAAGATCATCGCGATCCCGCACAAGGATCCCACCTACAACAGCTATTACGACATCCACGAGCTGCCCAAGCACGTCTTCGACGAGATGATGCACTTCTTTGAGGTCTACAAGAGCCTCGAGCACAAAAAGACGACGGTCAAGGAGATCGCCCACCGTGACGAGGCGGTCGAGATCGTGCGCAAGTGTCTCGAAAACTATCGTGCGAAATTTCTCGGGTAAGGGGGAGAGACCATGAAGATCATCTTTTTCGGTGACTCGGTCACCGATGCGGGCAGGGACAAATTCGATCCTGCCGACCTCGGCGCGGGCTATGTCAAGATCGCTGCCAACAAACTGCGGCTGCTCTATCCCGACCAGCCGTTCGAGATCCTCAACCGCGGCGTCGGCGGGGACCGCACCGAGCAGCTTCTTGCGCGCATGCAAGAGGACGTGCTCGCGGAGAAGCCCGACGTCGTCGTCCTCCAGGTGGGCATCAACGATGTCTGGCACCGCTTCCTCATCGGCGTTGAGGTGAAGGCGGAGGATTTCCGCGCCAACTACACGTCGATCGTGCGCGAACTCAAGGGCTCGGGGGCGAAACTCATTGCCCTGCAACCCTTTGCGCTCAGCGTGCCCGACATGCGCCGCGTGAGACCCCACCTCAACAAATTCAATGCCATCATCGGCGAGATCGTGAAGGAGGAGGGGGTCCCGCTCATCCCGATGGACGAGATCTTTACGGGGGTGACGCAGGACATCGCGCCCGACCAGTTCGCCGCCGACGGCGTCCACCCGACCCATCGCGGCTGCCGCTACATCGCCGATCAGGTCATCAAGGAGATCCGCAAGTTCCTCTGAGTACGTACAAAAAATGCACGAAAAAAGGGCGCCGGCATGCCGTCGGCGCCCGCGTTTTACCGCTGTCAGTTAGCCGTGAGGAAGGAAACGGTCACTTCTCTCGCCTCTTCGGTCACGCGGAAGAGGGGATTTTCGTTGTCGAAGCTGCAGCCCTCGGGCCAGAAGGTCTCGACGACGTGCACGTCATAGGTCCCCGGGGCGAGGCTCATGGAGACCTTGCCCTGCGCATCCGTCGCTTCGTCGCTGAGCACGCACACGTCGGAGGGACCGCCGCACAGCTGGACCTTGATCCCCTGAGCGGGCGTGCCGTCGGGCATGAGGACGGTCACGGTATAGACGATGGTTTCCTCTCCCTCGGGGGAGACCGTGACGGTCGCGGTCGTGACGGCGGCAGTGACCGTCTCCGTGCTGCACACGTACCCGTCGAGGATGTCTTCAAAGTCGGGGAGGGGAGTCACGCGCACCGTGTAGATGGCTGCGGGAAGGCTGAAATGCGCCGTGTTCTGCGTGAACGTGCCCGTCGCCGCGACGGTGCCGTCGGCAGCGACCATCTGCACCTGCAGACCGTCGGGGATGCCCGCGTCTTCGCAGACGATGTTGACCGTGTAATCCACCGTCTTGGGGGTCGGCTGCTCCGCCCCGGGATCTGCGCAGGCGGCAAACAGAGCGAGCGCGCAGACGAGCAAGAGGGCGGCGGCAAATTTTTTGAGGAATTTCATCGTTACACCTCCAAATGCATCGGATACTGTCATTATATCACCGATCGAAAAATTTTTCAACCGAATGAAGGGGGGCGCGCGCCGAAAATCACCCGATTTTCACGCTTCGGCGAAAAAGGGGCGAAATTTCACGCACCGCGGCGGAAAAATAAAGCAGCCGCAGCCCTTTTAGGGAGAGGAGACATGCAGACACCAAAAAACAAAACCGAAGAGCCGATCGCGGACATGGGTGGGGGCAACGTCGCCGAGATGGCAGAAAATTCCATCCGCAAGCGCTTCCACAGAAAGCTCTTTTCGAAGTTCGCGCAGGCGGTCGTCGCCTACGAGCTCATCCGGCCCAACGACAGGATCGCCGTCTGTATGTCGGGCGGAAAGGACTCCTTCCTCATGGCGAAGCTCTTTCAGGAGATCAAGCGGCACGACAAGTTCCCCTTTGAGCTCGTCTTCCTCGTGATGGACCCCGGCTACGCGCCCGAAAACCGCGCCGCCGTGATGCGCAACGCCGACCTGCTGAACATCCCCGTCACGGTGTTCGAGACGGACATCTTCGAGAATGTCACCGCCGTCAAAAAGTCTCCCTGCTACCTGTGCGCGCGCATGCGGCGGGGGCACCTCTACCATAAGGCGCAGGAGCTCGGCTGCAACAAGATCGCGCTCGGGCACCACTATGACGACGTCATCGAGACCATCCTCATGGGCATGCTCTACGGCGGGCAGGTGCAGACGATGATGCCCAAGCTCAAGAGCACCAACTTCGAGGGGATGGAGCTCATCCGCCCGATGTACTTCATCCGCGAGGAGGACATCAAGGCATGGCGCGACCGGAACGGGCTGCACTTCCTCCAATGCGCCTGCCGATTTACCGCCGATTGTGCCGACACGCTCGCAACTTCCAAGCGGCAGAGGGTGAAGGAGCTCATCCGTTCTCTCCGCGCAGAGGACCCCGCGATCGAGCAGAACATCTTCAAGAGCGTCGAAAACGTCAACCTTGCGACCGTCCTCGCCTATAAGGACAAGCAGAACGTGCGGCACAACTTTCTCGACGACTACGACCGCCCGCAATAGAAAAAGGGCGCGAGACGTCTCCCCTGCGGGAGGCGTTCTATTTTTGTCTGCACGGTCATACCATATCCCTATGGAACAACAGTATCGGCATCCGGCGGAGGAGGTCTTGCGCGACCTCAGGAGCGGCGAGGGCGGGCTGAGCAGCGAAGAGGCAGCGCTCCGCCAAAAGCAGTGGGGCGCGAACGCCCTGAAAGAGGGGAAAAAGAAGAGCGTGCTCGGGCTGTTCTTTGCCCAGTTCAAGGATCTGATGACCCTCATCCTCATCGCGGCGGCGGTGCTCTCGGGGGTGCTCGCCTTCCTCACGCGCGACACTGCCGAGCTCGTGGATACGGGCATCCTTCTGCTCATCATCGTGCTCAATGCCGTCGTCGGCTTTTTACAGGAGTACCGCGCCGATTCCGCGCTGGAGAAGCTCAAAAAGCTCTCGGCGTGTGAGGCGAAGGTCATCCGCGACGGAAAGGTGGGGCGCATCGACGCCGAACAGCTCGTGCCGGGCGACGTCATCGAACTCGGGGAGGGGGACCGCATCCCCGCCGATTGCCGCATCCTGCGCAGTGAGGACTTCCGCTGCGACGAATCCTCCCTCACGGGGGAATCCAAGCCCGTCAAAAAGTACGACTGCACGGTCACGGGTTCCGCGCTCGCCGCGCGGCACAACACGGCGTTTTCCTCCACGTTCTGCGTCAAGGGCAGTGCGCGGTGCGTGGTCGTGGAGACGGGCATGAACACAGAGACGGGCAAGATCGCCCGTCTTTTGAAGGAACAGAAGCCCGATCCCTCCCCCCTCGACAGGACGATCGCGCGGCTCGGCAAGATCATCACGGCGACCGTGCTCTGCGTGGCGGCGGTATTGTTCGTCGGCGGACTGCTTGCCAAGCGGGTGAGCTTGCTCGAAAACCTCATGTCCGCCGTTGCCGTCGCGGTCGCGGCGATCCCCGAGGGCATGGGCGCCGTCGTCACCGTCATCCTCGCGATGGGGGTGCGGCGGATGGCGAAGCGGCGCGCCGTCATGAGAAAGCTCTCCGCCGTCGAGGCGCTCGGCAGCTGCACCGTCATCTGTTCGGACAAGACGGGCACCCTCACCAAAAACCGCATGACGGTGGAGGAGATCGCGCCCTGCACGGAGGCGGCGAGGGGGGAGCTGCTCTGTTGCATCCGCGCTTGCCATACCGTCAAGGGGAGCGCGGGCGGCTATCTCGGGGACGCGACGGAGATCGCTCTCTTGGAGTATGCCGACCGCTGCGGTCACCGCTTTTCCCCCACCCATGTCGGGGGTACTCCCTTCACGTCTGAACGAAAAATGATGAGCGTCTACGTGGAGAGCGAGGGCAGGCGCCGCCTGTATGCGAAGGGAGGCGCGGACATTCTCCTCAAAAAATGCACGCGGATCCTGTCGGACGGCGGCGTGCGTCCCATCACGGAGGGGGACAGGCGGGCGGCGGAAAAAATCTGCCGCGCCTATGCCTCCGGGGCGATGCGGGTGCTCGCGTTCGCCTACGGCGATGAGGCGGAGGAGAGGGACCTCGTCTATTTGGGGGTCGCCGCCATGCTCGATCCGCCCAAGGAAGGGGTGAAGGAGGCGGTCGCTGCCTGCAAGCGGGCAGGGGTGCGCACCGTCATGATCACGGGCGACAGCCCCGACACAGCGTTTGCCATCGCCGCCCGCCTCGGCATTGCGGGGCGGAGGGAGGAGGTCGTCACGGGGGAGGAGATCGACCGCATGGGCGGGGAGGCATTTGCCGCGCGTGCGGAGGGATATGCGGTGTATGCCCGCGTCTCCCCGGGGCACAAGTCGCAGATCGTGCGCGCCTTAAAGGGGAAGGGGGAGGTTGTCGCCATGACGGGGGACGGTGTGAACGACGCACCCGCCCTGCGCGCCGCGGACATCGGTATCGCCATGGGCTCGGGGACGGACGTCACCAAAAACGCCTCCGACATCGTGCTCGCCGACGACAATTTCTCTACGATGGTCGGCGCCATCGAGGAGGGGCGCAACGTCTTTTTCAACATCAAAAAGACGGTCGACTTTTTCCTCGCGACCAACCTCGCCGAGGTGCTGTGCGTGCTCATCGTCTCCCTCTTCTTCCCGCGGTACGCCTTTCTCACCTCCACGCAGCTGCTCTGGATCAACCTCATCACCGACTCCCTGCCCGTCCTCGCCCTCGGTAGGGAACGCACCCGCGGGGCGATGGAGCGACCCCCGGTCGGCATCGACGAGATCTTTAGCAGGCGCTCGCTCGTAAAGATCGCCCTGTTCGGCGCCGTGCAGACGGGCATCCTCGTCGGCATGTTCGCCGTGGCAAACGCGCTGTGCGGGAACGCGGTGGCGAGCACGATGGTCTTTGTCTCCCTCTCTCTGATGGAGCTGTTCTACGCCTTCAACGTGCGAAACGAGGGTACCATGTCCAAGATGAAGGACTTCTTTTCGAACAAAACCCTGCTTTTGACCGTTGCGGTCGGCATCGCGCTCACCGTCCTTCTCGTCGTCACGCCCCTGCGCGGACTGTTCGCTCTCGCTGCGCTCTCTCCCCTCGAATGGCTCGCTGCCCTCCTCCTTCCCATGCTCATCCTTCCGCTCGGGGAGGCGTATAAGGGGTGTCTGCTCGCGGCGGAAAAATTCGCCAAAAAACGGGGCGCCTCTGCGAAAAAGCGGGACAGAAAAAATGTGCGCGCGGGGACGCGCATGCGGGAGACATCGTAAAATAAGGCGCCGCGCGGCAAGTGCCGCGCGGCGCGCTGCGTATCGGAACACAAAAATCTTAAAGGGACTTGAAGACGTACCCCTCGTCGCGGAAATGCTCGATGATCTTGGGGAGCGCCTCGGCGGTCGCCTTGTGCGGCGCGGAGTCGTGCAGCAACAGGACGACCTTTTTCTTGCCCTTCGCCGTCTCGATCGCCCGCCGTTCGAGGGTCGCGGCATCGGCGTGGGGGATCTCCTCGTCTCCGCAGACGGCGTTCCACAGGACGGTCTCATACCCCATCTCCCGGAGCAGCGCTTCAAAGCGGTCATGCCGCCCGCCGCCGGGGAAGCGGTACAGCTTCGGCTTCTCGCCCGTGACCTTTTCGATGATCTCCGCGCACTTTCTCACGTCCTCCAAAAAGGCGCGGTCGGAGGAATAGATGGCGTCGTACCTGTGCGAGTAGGTGTGGACGCCGATGGCGTGTCCCTCGTCATGGATGCGCCGCAGCACCTCTTCCCGCCCGAAGACCCGCTCGCCCGTGATAAAGAAGGTCGCGGGCACCCCCTCCTTGAGGAGGATGTCGAGGATGCGCCCCGTCACCACGGTGCTCGGTCCGTCGTCGAAGGTGAGGTAGATCTCGCGCGGCTGCGCCTTGGGGGAACCCTCCGTCTCCTCTTCGGAGGCAAATCCGAAGACGGGAGCGGCGAGATCGCGCCCGTACAGATGGGCAAAGAGCATGAGAACGAGCGCAAGACAAAAGATGACGATGGGAATGTATCTTTTTTGCATGCAACAAGCATGTGGAATTTCCGCAAAAATATTTACATTTCGTGGGCGGCATGGTATAATGAAACCATCAAGGAGGAAATCATGATCACTACATCCAAATTCGGCTACACCAAGGACGGGAGGGAGGTCCTCGCCTTCACCATCACGGAGGGGGACAGCTTCGTCACACTGCTCAACTACGGCGGCATCGTGCAGAGCCTCGTCGTGCCCGCATCGAACGGCGAACCGGTGGACGTCATCCTCGGGTATAACGACGTCGCGAGCTACGAGGACAACGGCGGCTATCTCGGGGCGCTCATCGGGCGGTTCGGCAACCGCATCGGCGAGGGAAAGCTCACGATCGACGGTGTCCGATACGACCTCTTCAACAACGACCGCGGCAACCACCTGCACGGCGGGAAGGCGGGCTTCAACAAAAAGATCTGGGCGCACGAGATCGTCGACGACGCGACCGTGGCGCTTTCCATCGTCTCCCCCGACGGAGAGGAGAACTATCCGGGCACGCTGACGGTGCGCGTGGAGTACACTTTCAGACATGGTACCCTCAAAATTCATTACCATGCCACGACGGACAAGAAGACGGCGGTCAATCTCACCAATCACGCGTACTTCAATCTGAACGGTGAGGGAGATGGCTCCATCCTCGACAACGTTCTCTGGATCGACTGCGACGAGATCACGCCGACCAACCCCACGATGATCCCCGTGGGCGGGTTCCGCAAGGTCGCGGGCACCCCCTTCGACTTCCGCTCCCCCAAGGCGATCGGGCAGGACATCGGGGCGGACGACGTCGACCTGAAACAGGGCAACGGCTACGACCACTGCCACGTCCTCAAAAAGCAAAAGGGCAAGTATGCGAAATACGCCATCGTCACGAGCCTGAAGACGGGCATCACGATGACCTGCTACACCGACATGCCCGCGGTGCAGTTCTATTCGGGCAACGGGCTCGCGCAGGAGGGGAAGACGGTCTACTACGGCAAGCGCGCGGGGTTCTGCCTGGAGACGCAGGCGATCCCCAACAACGTGAACGTGCCCGAGTACGCCGCCCTCGGGAGCTCCCTGCTCGACGCGGGCGAGGAGTACGACTTCACCGCGGCATACGAATTCAGATCGTGACCAATGTCTCATGTGTAAAGCGAAGAGCGGACGGACCCCGTCCGTTTTTCTTTTTGCGAAGGGGCTCCCTTGCCTCCCCCCTTTTACCAGAGGGGGGAGGAAGACGCGGCATAGCCGCGTCAGGTAGGGGGTGCCATAAAGCGGATCGCGACACCCCTTCCGTCACCTTCGGTGACACCCACCCCTCAAGGGGTGGGCAAGATGGCTCTCTCGTCCTCCTCTCCCCCGCGGTGGGCAAGGGGGGAGGGTGCGGCATAGGATGAAGTGTACGCACTTTCACGAGAGGAACTTACAAATGCAATGGTTTTTATCGCTCGAAACATGGGTGCAGGCGCTTCTCGCCTCCCTCATGACCTACTCCGCCACGGCACTGGGCGCCTCCCTCGTCTTCTTCTCCAAAAGATTGCACCGCACGGCGCTCACCGCGCTCACGGGCGGGGCGGCGGGCATCATGATCGCGGCGAGCTTCTTCTCCCTCCTCCTGCCCGCCATGGAGTACGCCACAGCCCTCCCCGTCTGGCTCACCGTCACTCTCGGCTTTTTGCTCGGCGGCGCCTTCATCGTCGGGAGCGACTTTTTGCTCACCAAAAAGCGCATCGCCTTCCGCACTCTCGGGCGGAGGAACGGGCTGCTCTACGTCGCCGTGACCCTCCACAACATCCCCGAAGGCATGGCGGTGGGCGTCGCGTTTGCCGCCGCGGCAGGGATGCAGGGGGTGTTCGCCGCCCTCCTCTTTGCGGTGGGCATCGCCGTGCAGAACTTCCCCGAAGGGGCTTGCGTCGCCTTTCCCCTGCGCGCGGAGGGAATGTCTGCGGGCAAGGCGTTTGCGTTCTCGCAGGGGTCGGGGCTCGTGGAGATCCCCGCCTGCGTGCTGGGCGCCGTCGCCGCCACCTTCATCACGGGGCTGATGCCGTGGGCGCTCGCCTTCTCCGCGGGGGCGATGATCGCCGTCGTCTGCTCCGAGCTCATCCCCGAATGTTTTGCGGGGAACAAGACGGTCGCATCGTTCGGCGTGGTCGCAGGATTCTGCCTGATGATGATCCTCGATCTCGCCCTCGGCTGACCGATGGAAGGGGCGCATAAAATCTTCCGCCTTTCCCATACTTTGGGTATGAAAACGCAAACAAAGAGCGCGGAGACCGCGCAACAGACGCCGCCCGCAGCAGAGGAGACGGCAGGCAAGGCGGCAGGGGAGAAGACGCCGCCTGCGGGCAAGATGAGCGAAAACGAGCATACCATGTCCGCGAGACGCACCGCTGTGATCGTCGGCGCGTCGTCGGGGATCGGGCGGGAGACGGCGCTCCGTCTTCTCGCGCGGGGGTTCCGCGTCTACAACATTTCCCGCACCCCCTTCAAGGGCGAGCGCGTCAAAACGATCGCCGCCGATGCCGCCATGGAGGGGGAGGTCGCTTCCGCCGTGAAGAGGGCGGGGGAGGAGTCGGGCGCCATCGACCTGTTCGTCTATTCCGCGGGGTTTTCCATGGCTGCACCCATCGAATACGCCAAGAGCGGCGACTACCGCTACCTGTTTGAGGTCAACTATTTCGGCGCGGTGGAGGGGCTGCGCGCGGCGGCGCCCTTCCTCAAACGCCGCGGCGGGAGGGCGGTGCTCGTCGGCTCGATCGGGGGCGACGTGCCCATTCCCTACGACAGCTTCTATTCCTCCTCCAAGGCGGCGCTCGGCATGCTCGCGCGGGAAGCCGATCTCGAACTCCGCCCGCACGGGGTGCGCGTCTCTGCCCTTCTGCCCGGAGGAACGGCGACCGATTTCACCTATGCGCGGCGGGTGTACGGGGAAGAGGAGAGCCTCGTCTATGCCCCCTCCGTCAAGAAGGCGTCTGCCGCCCTCGCCAACATGGAGCAGGGCGGGATGAACCCCTCCCTCGTCGCCGATGCCATCCTCAAACTCGCCGAAAAGAGGAACCCGCCGCCCGTGTCTGCCGTCGGAGGGAGGAACGGCTTCGTCCGCTATATGAGCAAGATGCTGCCCGAGCGCGTCACCGATTGGTTCGTGCGCAAAAAATTCAATCAGAGATAGAAAGGTTTTCGCGCCGATCGCTTGACGGGGAAGGGGGGAACGGCTATAATAATGTTGACAGGGGTCAGTGACCCCCCCAAAGGGCGCGACGAACGGAGTATCCGAACGGAAAGGCAAGTTTTTTCTGCGCGAAAAAATTTGTCTTTTCTTTTTCGGAGCTTCGTGCGGGCGCGCAAGAGACTGCGGAAAGACCGGTCTGCCCCGGTCCAATCGAGGAGCGCATCATGAAGACGGACATTGAGATCGCACGGGAAGCGAAGAAACAGCCCATCGCCGCCATCGCGGCAAAGCTCGGCATCGGCGAGGAGCATCTCGAATCTTACGGAAAGTACAAGGCGAAGCTCTCGCCCTCCGCTCTCGAAGGCAGGGAGAGGAGGGGGAAGCTCATCCTCGTGACGGCGATCACCCCGACGCCCGCGGGAGAGGGGAAGACGACGACCACCATCGGGCTTGCGGACGGTCTCACGCGCATCGGAAAGAGGGCGGTCGTCGCCCTGCGCGAACCCTCCCTCGGACCTGTGTTCGGCATCAAGGGGGGCGCCGCAGGCGGCGGATACGCACAGGTCGTCCCCATGGAGGACATTAACCTCCACTTCACGGGGGATTTCCATGCCGTCGGCGCGGCGAACAACCTGCTCGCCGCCATGCTCGACAACCACATCTTTCAAGGGAACGCCCTGCACATCGACTCGGAGCGCATCACGTGGAAGCGGTGCGTCGACATGAACGACCGCCAGCTCCGCTACATCGAAGACGGTCTCGGTGGCGCCAAGTCGGGCGTTCCGAGGAGGGACGGCTTCGACATCACGGTGGCGAGCGAAGTGATGGCAGCGCTCTGCCTCGCGACCTCCCTCTCCGACCTGAAAGCGCGGCTCTCCCGCCTCATCGTGGGCTACGACGAGGGGGGCATGCCCGTGACGGCGGGGGACTTGAAGGCTGCGGGAGCGATGTGCGCTCTCTTGAAGGACGCCATCAAACCCAACCTCGTGCAGACCCTCGAGGGGACGCCCGCGCTTGTGCACGGCGGTCCCTTTGCGAACATCGCGCACGGGTGCAATTCCGTCGCCGCGACCGACGCGGCGCTCAAACTCGGCGACTATGTCGTCACGGAGGCAGGCTTCGGCGCCGATTTGGGGGCGGAGAAGTTCTTCGACATCAAGTGCCGCATCGCGGGGCTCAAACCGAGTGCGGTCGTCGTCGTCGCCACCGTCCGCGCCCTCAAAATGCACGGCGGCCTCCCCAAGACGGAGCTCGCGAAGGAGGACCTCTCCGCTCTCGAAGGGGGGCTCCCCAACCTGCTGCGCCATCTCTCCAATATTCAAAATGTCTATGGACTTCCCGCGGTCGTTGCCGTCAACCGCTTCCCGACGGACACCGATGCAGAGATCGCCCTCGTCGTCGAGCGTTGCAAGGCGCTCGGCGTGAACGTGCGGCTCTCCACCGTCTGGGCGGAAGGGGGCAGAGGGGGCGAAGAGCTCGCCCGCGAGGTCGTGCGGCTGTGCGAAGAGGAGAGCGACTTTCGGTACTGCTACGATACGGCGCTCCCCATCAGGGAAAAGATCGGGGCGATCGTCACAAAAATTTACGGCGGCGCGGGAGCGGTCTACACCCCCGAGGCGGAGGAGGAGATCGCGCGGCTCGAGGAGCTCGGCTTCGGCAAGCTCCCCGTCTGCATGGCGAAGACGCAATATTCCTTCTCCGACGACCCGTCCAAGCTCGGTGCGCCGCGCGGCTTTACGGTGACGGTGCGCTCGGCGAAGGTCTCGGCGGGCGCAGGCTTCGTCGTCGCCCTCACGGGCAGCATCATGACGATGCCGGGGCTCCCCAAGATCCCCGCGGCGGAGAACATCGACGTCGACGAAGACGGGAACATCACGGGGCTCTTCTGATGGACGAACAGGAGATGCTGCGGGCGGCGATCCCTCCCCTGCTCGCGTGGTTTCACCAAAACAAGAGGGAGCTGCCGTGGAGGACAGGCCGCACGCCCTATACCGCGCTCGTCGCCGAGCTCATGCTCCAGCAGACGCGGGTGGAGGCGGTGAAGGAGCGCTACGTCCTCTTTTTGGAGCGCTTCCCCACGGCGGAATCGCTCGCCGCGGCAGACGAGGAGGAAGTCCTCAAATTCTGGGAGGGGCTCGGCTATTATTCCCGCGCGCGCAACCTGCATAAGGCGGCGAAGATCATCGCGCGTGAGGGCTTCCCTCAGACATGGGTGGGTTTGAGAGCGTTGCCGGGAGTTGGGGACTACACCGCAGGCGCGGTCGCCTCCATCGCGCTCGGGCTGCCTGCGCCCGCTGTCGACGGCAATGTGCTGCGCATTTTGACGCGCTTTTTCGCCGACGGGCGGAACATCGCGCAGGACGGGACGAAAAAGTACTTTTCCCGCCTCCTCGAGGGGGTCTATCCCCCCGAGACAGCCGATTTCACCGAGGCGCTCATGGAGCTCGGCGCGACCGTCTGCGTACCCAACGGACCCCCGACGTGCGGGGCATGTCCGTGGTCTGACCGTTGCAAAGCCCATCTCGCGGGGGAAGAGGAGCGGTATCCCGTGCGCACGGAAAAGCGGGCGCGGCGGGTGGAGCGCCTCCTCGTGTATGTGCTCAGGCAGGGGAAAAAATACGCCATCCGCAAGCGCCCCGCGAAGGGGCTGCTCGCAGGGCTGTGGGAGTTCCCCAACGAACCCGCGGAGGGCGCAAGTTCCCCGCAGGGTGCGGGCACGGTCGTCGCCGTGCGGGAGGCGAAGCACATCTTCACCCACGTCGAGTGGCACATGACGGGCTATCTCATCGAGGTCGGTCCTTCGCAGGCGCAGGAGGGGCTCGTCTGGGCGACGGCGGAGGAGGTGCGGACGCGCTATGCTCTTCCCTCCGCATTCAAGGCATTCATGGAGTGGATCGAATGAAATCGCGTTGACAACGGCGCGGTTTCTTGGTATAATATTGGTACGATAGATGTCACAGGAAAAAGGCACAGAGGGGACGAAGATGAACAGAGGCAAATTCATCGTATTCGAAGGGACGGACGGCAGCGGGAAGTCCACACAGATGAAACTTCTCGGGAGCTACCTTGCTTCGCGCGGGGTGGCGGTCTATCATACGCACGAGCCGACCGGCTCCCCCTTCGGCGCCCTTCTCCACGACTGCATGACGGGGAAGATCGACACCGACGAGAGGGCGATCGCGGCGCTCTTTGCCGTCGACCGCATCGACCACATCGAAAACCCGGTCAGCGGCATCCGCGCCAAACTCGAGCAGGGCGTCACCGTGCTCTGCGATCGCTACTATTTTTCCTCCTTTGCCTACAACGGCGGGTTCGTTCCCCTCGACTGGGTCATCGAACTCAACCGCCCCGCCATCGAGGGCATGCGCCCCGACATGGTCATCTTCCTCGACCTCCCTGCCGAGGACGGGATGAGGCGTCTCTCCCGCCGCAGCGAAAGGGAGCGCTACGAGAGCCTCGAACGGCAAACGCTCATCCGCGAAAAGTACTTCGAGGTGTTCGAGCGGTTCAAGGGGGAGGAGAACATCCACATCGTCAAGAGCGAGGAGGACAGCATGCAGACGCAGGTGCGCATCCGCCGTCTTGCCGATGAGCTCTTTTTCGGAGGGAACGCATGAACAGCCTTGTCGTCGGGACCGTCCTCAAACCGCAGGGCATCCGCGGTGAGATCAAGATCAAACCGTTCACAGACAGCGCGGAGACCTTCCGCGCCTTCAAGCGCGTCTTTCTCGGCGGGGAGGAATACAAGGTCCTCTCGGTGCGGACGGGGGACGGTTTTGTCTACCTCGGACTGCGCGGGGTTCCCGACCGCAATGCGGCGGAACTTCTCCGCGGAAGGGAGGTTACCATTCTGCGCGAAGAGGCGCCCGCCCTCCCCGAGGGGAGCTATTACATCGCGGATCTTCTCGGCAGCGAGATCGTCACCGAGACGGGAGAAGTGCTCGGGACGCTCACCGGCATCACACAGGCGAGCACCGACGTGTATACCATGTCCGCGAACGGGCGCGAAATTCTCTTCCCCGCAGCCAAGGGTGTCGTGCAGCAGGTGGACGTCGAAAACAAAAAGATCACCGTCGACCGCAAGCGGTTCTTTGAGGTCGCCGTCCTGTGACCGCCTCCACCGGGCGGCAGGGCGCGCCTAAATAAGTTTGAACAAAGGGGGATCCGACCGTGAAGATCACCATTCTGACCCTCTTTCCCGAGATGTTTTCTGCCCTCTCTGCGAGCATTTTAGGGCGCGCACAGCGGGCGGGGAAGCTTGAGATCGAGGTCGTCGACATCCGTTCCTATACCGAGGACAAGCACCTCAAATGCGACGATTACCCCTTCGGCGGAGGGGCGGGCATGGTCATGATGGCGCAGCCCGTCGGAAGCGCGATCGAGGGGGTCGACCCCGGACATGGTGCCCGCCGGATCTATCTCTCCCCCAAGGGAAAGACGCTTCGGCAGGAGCAGGTCTATTCCCTCTGCGAGGAGGAACATCTCGTCCTCCTCTGCGGGCATTACGAGGGGGTGGACCAGCGCGCGATCGACCTCTTCATCGACGAGGAGATCAGCATCGGCGACTATGTCCTCACGGGGGGCGAGCTCCCCGCGATGGTGCTCGTTGACTGCGTCGCGCGCTACATCGACGGCGTCCTCTCGCCCGAGTCGCTCGTCGACGAGAGCTTTTCCGACGGCTTGCTCGAATACCCGCAGTACACCCGTCCCGTGGAATACCGCGGGCTCACCGTGCCCGAAGTGCTCCGCAGCGGCAACCACGCCGAGATCGACAAGTGGCGCCGCGAGCAGGCGCTCGAGATCACAAAGAAGAACCGTCCCGATCTGTTGAAGTGAGGGATGACCTCGTTGCCCATACCCATGTCCGCGATCGGGTGCAACGAAAGCGAAAAATAAGGAGGTCCGCGCCGTGAAAGTCATCCAATGGTACCCCGGGCACATGGCAAAAGCCATGCGCATGATGGAGGAAAACGTGAAGCTGTGCGACGCGGTGCTCTTCGTGCTCGACGCCCGCTGCCCCGCCGCGAGTTTCAACGCCCGCCTGCTTGCTCTCACGGGGAGCAAGCCCGTCCTCTACGTGCTCAACAAGTGCGATCTCGCCGATTCCGCCGCAGTCGAGCTCTTCGCCCGGCGGATGAAGGAGAGCGGACGGCAGACGGTCAGGATCTCCGCGACCAATGCGCAGTCGATGCGCGTCCTCAAAGCCGCCATGACCGAGCTCCTCGCCGAAAAGATCGCGCATAACAGGGAGAGGGGGGTCAAAAAGCCCCTCCGCTGCATGGTCGCGGGCATCCCCAACACGGGCAAGAGCACGGTCATCAACTTGCTCGCGGGGGAGCGCAAGGCGCAGGCGGGGGACAGGGCGGGCGTCACCCGCGCCAAACAGTGGGTGAAGTGCGCGGGATTCGAACTGCTCGACACCCCCGGCACCATGCCCCCTGCGTGCGAAAACCAGCGCCTCGCGCGGCGGCTCGCCTACGTCGGGAGCATCAACGACGACATCCTCGCGGTGGACGAGATCGCCCTCTCCCTCCTCGAGGAGATGAAAGAGAGGTACCCCATGTCCTTAATGGAGCGTTACGAAATCCAAGGGGAGCTCACTGCGGCGGAGATGCTCGCCTGCGTCTGCAAGAAGCGCGGCTTGCTCCTGCGGGGCGGGGACTATGACTTCGAACGCGGCGAACGCGCCCTTCTCGACGACTTGCGCAAGGGGAAACTCGGCAGGGTCACCTTCGACGGCGAAGAGGACCTCACGGAGGCGGGGCTCATCACGCCCGGCGCGCCGTAACGACGGAAAAACGACCGTATAACGATTGGAAAAACGAAAATATCATGCAAGAACCGACATACGAAAGAGAATACGCAGCCCGCGGCTTTCATGCCGTTGCGGGCGTCGATGAGGCGGGGCGGGGACCGCTTGCAGGTCCCGTCGTCTGCGCCGCGGTCATCATGCCCCTCGAGGACGACCTGCTCGTCGCGGGGGTGGACGACAGCAAAAAGCTCTCCGCAAAAAAGAGGGAAAAGCTCGCGGAGGAGATCAAGCGGGTCGCCCGCGCCTATGCCATCGTGGAGATCGACGAGGGCACGATCGACGAGATCAACATCCTACAGGCGACCCGTCTCGGAATGAAGCGCGCCGTCGAATCGTTGGGGGTACCCGCGGACATGGTACTCACCGACGGCACCATGACCCTCGACATCGAGGCTCCGCAGCGGAGCATCATCAAGGGGGACGCGCTCGTCTATTCCATCGGGGCGGCGAGCATTCTCGCCAAGGTCTACCGCGATGCGCTCATGAAGCAGTGCGCCTTGGAGTTTCCCGCCTACGGCTTCGAGCGCAACGCCGGCTACGGCACAGAGGCGCACATCCGCGCCATCAGGGAGGTGGGCATATGCAGAATTCACCGGAGGACCTTCGTAAAAAAATTCTGGGACGGAAGGGAGAGGACCTGACGGCGAAATATCTCAAAAAGCACGGGTATAAGGTGCTCGAACGCAACCTGCGCACCCCCTTCGGGGAGGCGGACATCGTCGCCCTCAGCCCCGACGGCTACACCTGCTTCGTCGAGGTGAAGACGCGCGAGACGGCGGAGTACGGCGAGCCGAGCGAGGCGGTCAACTACGCCAAACGGCAGCGCTACCGCAAGATGGCGGGCTACTGGTGCATGAAGAAGGGGGAGGAGCTGCCCGTCCGCTTCGACATCGCCTCCATCTGCCGCGGCGAGCTCGAATATTTCGAGAACGCCTACATCTGACCTGAAAATTTTCTTTGCGGAAGTTTCGCAAAGGGGTGCGGCGCGCGGGCTTGCGCGCCGCACCCCTTATTCACAAAAAAGAGGAATTTTGGGCAAATCCCGAAAATTTTTCGATAGCGATGTCCGCGCGTTTGCATTTCTTCCGATAAAATGGTATAATATGTTCGCTTGCAAAACCGCCTTCGCGCATCATCCGAGCGCAATGCATCCGGCCGCGCACAGCTTGTTGCGGTCGCAAACTCCAAAGGAGCAAGTATGGCAGCCAAAAAAAGAAAACTGACGAACGAAAAGATCACCCTCGATCTGCGGTTCCCCCAATATGTCGGGTATGCGGACTATTTCCTTCAGACGCCAGCCCGGATCCGCGTGAGGAGCACCTTCGAGGAACTCACCTCTCTCACCGTCACGGCGACCGCGACAGACGGTCTTCTCGCCGTGCCCTACGAGGCGCAGATCGAGATCCCCTTCGAGAGCACCGTCGAACTGACGGCGGAAAATCTTTTCTCGCCCGTCCTCCTCGCCGAGGCGACGGCGCTGCACAAGGCGACCGTCACCGTCTCCGCGCGGCACGACGGGAAGGAGGTCGCAAACGCCACTGCCGAGATCACCGTCCTTCCCTTCGACTGGTGGGAGGGGCTCTCGGGCAATGCCGAGCGCATCGCGGCATTCGTGCGTCCGCGCACCCGCGACTGCTCCCTCATCTTGGAGGAAGCGGGCAAACGGCTCAAAAAGTGGAACGAGAGCGCCGAATATTACGGCTATGCGGGCGCCGACAAGAACGCCGTCCGCGCGATCATCGCGGCGGTCTTTGCCTCCGTCAAGGCGGTTGGCATCGAACCCGAAGAGGAGGACGACCTCATTGCCCCCTCAGCCGCCGTGCGCGAAAATTCCATCCTCAAAGACAAAAAAGCGACGCCCTTCCAGCTCGCTGTATTTGTATGCGCCTGTCTCGAAGCGGCGCATCTCCACCCCGTGCTCGCCGTGGGGAGGAGCGGGCTCGGCGTCGGCGTCTGGCTGTATGAGAGCTGCTTCCTCGACACCGTGACCGACGACGGCGACATCGTGTCGAAGTACATCTCCGAGGGCATCAACAACATGAGCTTTTTCGATGTCGATGACCTCTATGCCGACAGGAACGTCGCCTACACCCCCTCCGAGCGCCACTTTGCGCAAAAACTCTCGGCGGGATTTTACGAATGTTTCGTCGACATCCGCCGTTGCCGCATGGGCGGGATCGGCGTCTGTCCCACCCGCGGACGGGGGCTCAAAGGGTATGAGATCTACCGCGAAGAGGAGACCTCCCCCGAGAACGCCCCTGCGCCCCTGCCCGTCTTCAAAGACCTCAAGCTGGACGTCAAACAGCCCAAAAACAAGCAATGGGAGAGGCGCCTGCTCGACCTCACTTCCAAAAACGCCCTCCTCAACTTTACGGGGAAGAACGCGCTGCACCTCTCCGAGGCGGACCCCGACCTCGTCTATGCCGTCCTCGCAGAGCAGGGGAGCATGAAGCTGCAGGCGGGGGGCAAGGAAGACGCTCCCTTCGGCGCGGCGATCAGCCCGCAGAAGCGCGACCTCGTTGCGCTCGAACAGAAAAAGGGGGTGCTGCGTGCCCTCAGCGAGGCACGCACCGTGCAGGAGACGGCGGGCAAGCTCGTCCGCAAGAACCGTGAGGCGGCGGAGGAAGCGGGCACCAAGATCTTATACCTCGCGCTCGGCTTTCTGCGCTATGTGAGCAAGGAGGACGGCAAGCCCAAATATGCGCCCGTCGTGCTCGCCCCCGTCGGTCTCGGCAAGGCAAAGGGGAACGAAGATTTCTCCGTGACGGCGGGCGAAGAGGGGTATTCGGTCAACGCTACCCTCCTCGAATTCCTCAAACAGGAGTTCAACATCGACATCCGCGGTCTCGGCGGGGACGTCTCCGCCCTCAAGATCTCCGAGATCATGGCGATGGTGCGCGCCGAGACGGCGACCATGAAGGGGTGGGACGTCGTGTCCGATACCTATCTCGCCGCGTTCAGCTTCCAGAACTTCATGCTCTGGAACGACGTGCGCACGCAGATCGACGAATTCAAGAAGAACGCCACCGTCGCAGCCCTCCTTTCGGGGCGCGCCGAGAAGAGGGATTTCCCTGCCCCGCAGGAGGAGGACACCGCCCTCCCCGAGGACGTTCTCCTGCCCCTTCCCTCCGACAGTTCGCAGTTTTCTGCGGTGTCTCTCTCGGGCACGGGTGCCTCGTTTGTCCTCCACGGTCCTCCGGGAACGGGCAAGAGCCAGACGATCGCGAACATCATCGCCAACGCCCTCGCCGACGGGAAGCGGGTGCTCTTCGTCGCCGAAAAGCGCGCCGCGCTCGACGTCGTCAAAAAGAGGCTCTCGGACGTCGGCATCGGCGAATTCTGCCTCGAACTCCACTCCAACAAGACGGACAAGGCGGGATTTCTGCACCGCCTCGAGGACACCCTCGCCCTTGCGGGGACGGCACAGCCCGTCAGCTTCGGCGAGAGGTCGCGCGAACTCGTCGCCCTGCGCGAGGAGCTCAAAGAGCCCATGGTCGCCCTGCACAAGAAGCGCCGCCTCGGGATCTCCGTCTACCGCGCCATCCTCGAATATCTCAAAAATAAGGACGCCCCCGACATCCTCGACATCGAGAGCTCCTTCTACGACACCCTCACCGAGCAGAAGCTCTATCTGTGCAAGAGCATGATCCTGAGCGCGGCGGCAGCCGCCAAGGACTGCGGCGGCGTCTTCAATTCTCCCTTCGAGAACGTCAACCTCGCCGAGTATTCGCAGGAACTGCGCGACCGCGTCTTCTGCGCCTGCGAGGTCATCCTCGCCGAGATCAAGCATCTCAAATCCTTCCTCGGGCTCTTCCTCGAATTTTACCGCCAGCGCATCTCCACCCTTACCAGAAAGAAGATGCTCCTCATCTGCGACATCGCGCGCAGCCTCTCTGCGGGCAAATATAAGAAGTATTTCTCGGGCGTCAAGGAGGATGCATTCTACGCCTTCTACAACGCCAACCGCCGCCTCGACGCCTGCCTCACCTACTACTCCAAGCACTTCAAGTCGCTCATCGACCTCGACGAGTGTCCGAAGGTGGCAAAGTACATCGAGATGGGCAACGACTGGCACTATCTGAGGGAAGCGAACAGCCTTCTCAAAAAGCTCACGCGCGTCGCCCTCCATCCCATCGCGGAGGAAGACGTCCCCAAGTTTTTGCAGACGGTGTGCGACATCGACGGCGCCATGCGGCGGGTCGCAGCGAACACCGCGCTCGCCAAAAACTTCTGCGACCGTGCGGGGCGCATCGTGTTCAAAAAGCGCGCCGAGTACCTCACCGACCTCTATGATCTGCACACCTCCTGCGCGCAGGCGTTCATGGATTACAACCCCGACGCCTTCAACGGAATGTGCATCCGCGCATCAAACGGCTATACCATGCCCGTGATCGAGGGCCTTTTGAAGGCTGCCGACAGCTATTTTGCGGCGGAGGAGAGCTTCCTTTCCGTCACCAATGCCGACCGCACCAAACTGCGCGACGAAGATCTGCTCGACTACTTCTCCGCGAAGGCGTCCGCGCTCATCGACAACATCGACATGCTCCCCAACTGGTGCATGTACCGCGCGACGGCGCGCAAGCTCGCGGGCTACGGGCTCACCTTCATCACCGATTCCCTCGAGAGCGGGCGGCTCAAAGTGGAGAACATCCTCTCGGGCTTCGAAAAGAACGTCTACAAGAACTTCCTCGAGATCACCATCCCCGCCGACCCTGCGCTCTCCCGCATGACGGTGGGCACCCTCGAGGAGACCATCGAAAAGTTCCGCCTCGCGTGGGAACAGTTCGGAAAGGTCACCCGCGACTATCTGCGCGCCGAGCTCATCTCCCGCCTGCCCAAGGCGGACACCGACGGCAATTTCGCGTTGGAACTCGCGGCATTTGCGCGCATCTCCAAGTCCAACCTGCGCGGCGCGGGCATCCGCAGCCTTCTCTCCGAGATCCCGACCCTCGCCTCCGTCGTCTGCCCCTGCCTGCTCATGAGCCCCACGACGGTGGCGCAGTACCTGCAGCCCGTCGCCAACCAGTTCGACCTCGTCATCTTCGACGAAGCGTCCCAGATGTCGACGGCGGAGGCGATCGGCTCCATCGCGCGCGCCAAGGCGGCGGTCATCGTCGGAGACCCCAAACAGCTTCCGCCCACGGCGTTCTTCCACTCGGCATATGTGGATGAGGACAATCTGGAGGCGGAGGACCTCGAAAGCGTCCTCGACGACTGCCTCGCCCTCGGCATGCCCGAGCGGCACCTCCGCTGGCACTACCGCAGCAAGCACGAGTCGCTCATCGCCTTTTCCAACAGCATGTATTACGACAACCGCCTGTGCACCTTCCCCTCTCCCGATGCGCTCGAGAGCAAGGTGAAGCTCGTGCTCGTCGACGGCGTGTATGACCGCGGGTTCACCAAGCGCAACCAAAAGGAGGCGGAGGCGCTCGTCAAAGAGGTCATCCGCCGCCTCTCCGACCCCGTCCTCTCCCGCTCGAGCATGGGCATCGTCACCTTCTCGAGCATCCAGCGGGACGACATCGAACGCCGCCTTGCCAAGGAGATCGCGGCGAGAAAGCTCGATGCCGTCGCCTACGACAGGGAGGAGCCCATCTTCGTCAAGAACCTCGAAAACGTGCAGGGGGACGAGCGCGACGTCATCCTCTTCTCCGTCTGCTACGGACCCGACAGGACGGGCAGGGTCTCCCTCAACTTCGGACCGCTCAACCAAGCGGGCGGCTGGCGGCGGCTCAACGTCGCCGTGTCCCGTGCGCGTGAGGAGATGCTCGTCTTCTCCACCATGACCGCGCCCATGATCGACCTCGCCAAGACCTCGTCGAAGGGGGTCGCGGGGCTCAAAGCCTTCCTTGAATTCGCCGAGAGGGGACGCACGACGCTCGCCGTCAAGTCCAACGTCGTCAAGACGGAGGAGGGCATCGGCAAGTTCATCGCCGCCGAGCTCTCGGGGTACGGATTCGACTGCCGCTGCGACGTGGGCGTCTCCGACTTCAAGCTCGACGTCGCCGTGGTCGACCCGCGCAACCGTCACCGCTTCGTGCTCGGCATTATCTGCGACGGCAACGATCGCTTCTCCGTCAAGGACCGCAACATCCTCCAGCCGCAGACCCTCAAACGGGGGAACTGGAACGTGCTGCGCATCAACTGCGTCAATTACTACAACAATCCCAAGCGGGAACTCAAACGGGTCAAGGACGTCCTCGACCGCCTCACGGGCGCAGACCGCCGCGCCGACTCGTGGCTCACCAAGTACCGCAAGCCCTACCGCTCCGTCAAGACGGCGGAATCGGAGACGGCGGCATTCATCACGGGCGGCGAGAACGACGCGCGCATCATGGCGCGCCTCAAAGAGATCGTTGCGGCGGAGGAGCCCATCTCCCGCGCCTTCCTGCGCAAGCGCTGCCTTGCCACCTTCGGCATCCAGAAGACGGGCACGCGGGTGGACGCCCGTCTCGACGCCCTCATCGACGGCTGTGCCTTCGGGCGGGACCGCGTCATGGGCGTGGATTACTTCTATAAGAATCCCAAGGCGATCCTGCTCGGCAAATTCCGCGTAGAGGAGAATTCTCCCGCGCTGCGCCGCGAGCCGGAGGACTTCACCGTCTATGAGATCGTCTCCCTCGTGAAGGGGGCGCTCGAGAGCCGCGTCGCCCTGTATATGGACGAGCTCATCGCCCTGATCGGCGGCGTCTTTAGCGATTTGCGCGTGAGCGAACGGTTCTCTTCCTACCTGCGCGACTGCATCGCCTATGGTGAGGAGAAGGGCATCTTCGTCCGCTCCGTCTCCGACAGGATCTCCCTCGCCTGAGTCGAATTCTTTCTCAAAGAGAGGGGAACGGAGGTAAAACGGGCATACCATGTCTGAGACAGAGCCCGTCAAAACACGGAAGTATGAAATTTCCCAAGATGAAAAACAGAATGAACGTGTGGGGGTATCTCTCGCTCGGCTACCTTGCGGTCATCGCCGTGGGGACGGTTCTGCTCGTTTTGCCCTTCTCCGCACGGGAGGGGAGGACGTCCTTTATCGACGCCCTGTTCACCTCCGTCTCCGCCGCCTGCGTCACGGGGCTCGTACCCTTTGAGACCAACGTGCACTGGACGGGATTCGGGCAAGCTGTCATCCTCCTCCTCATCCAGTTCGGCGGGCTCGGCTTCATGACCTTCGTCTCCATTCTCCTCATGCTCGTGAGGCGGCTCGGGCAGTTCGAGCGCAAGGCGATCACGCAGGCGGTGGGGGGCACCTTCTCTGGCGTGAGGGCGCTCGTGCGGCGCATCGTCGTCGGCACCGTCATCTTCGAATTTTTGGGCGCGGTGCTTTTGTGCATCCGCTTTGTCCCCGACTTCGGCTGGGGCGCGGGGATCTGGAGGGCGGTCTTCCACTCGGTGTCCGCCTTCTGCAATGCGGGGTTCGACATCATGGGCGGCACCATAGCGGGGACGGGCTCGATGTCCTACTATGCGAAGGACCCTCTCGTATGCCTCACCCTGTGCGCCCTCATCATCGTGGGCGGGCTCGGCTTCTGCGTCTGGGGGGACATCTGGGAGAGCCGCGGCAACCCCAAAAAACTGCAGCTGTACACCAAGGTCATCCTCATCGTCAATACCGTGCTCATCGTCGCGGGGACGCTGCTCTTTCTGCTCTTCGAGCGCAACAGCACGGCGTATGAGGGCATGAATTTTGGGGAGCGCCTGCTCGCCTCCCTCTTCAACTCGGTGACGGCGCGCACCGCGGGGTTCTACACGACCGATCCCTCCGCGCTCTCCGACAGCGGCAGCATCCTCATGATCATCCTCATGTTCATCGGCGGCAGCTCGGGCAGCACGGCGGGCGGCATCAAAGTGGGCACGTTTACGGTCATCATCATGGGCATGGTAGCCGCCTTTCGCGCCAAGAAGGACATCAACGTCGGGAAGCGGCGCATCGATTCCCGCCTGCTTTCCCAGGCGCTCGCCATCTTTGCGGCGTATCTTCTGCTCGCCGTGACGGCGACGGTCGTCATCTGCGCCATCGAACCCGACGGCGAGGGAACGACCCTCCGTGCGGTCTTCGAGGCGGTCTCGGCGCTCGGGACGGTGGGGCTCTCCATGGGGTACACCGAGACGCTACACTGGGCGTCCAAGCTCGTGCTCATCCTGCTCATGTATACGGGTCGGGCGGGGGTGCTCACGCTCGCCTTCGCCCTCGGGCGCAAACGGGAAACGGCAGAGATCCGCCGCCCGGTCGACACCTTCTTCATCGGCTAAACCGTGCAGCGCCGTGCGGGGAAATTCCTCGGCGCGGCAGACAGCATGTCATCAAAGGGAGAAAACTTATGAAATCATTTTTGCTCATCGGCTTGGGGAAGTTCGGGCGCACGCTCGGTCAGCGTCTGCTCGACTTCGGCGACGAGGTCACGATCGTCGATAAAAACGAGGACATCGTCAACTCGCTCGCCTCCCGCTACACCAACGCGTTCATTGCGAACTGCATGAACATCGACAACCTGCGCGAGATGGACGTCCCCTCCTACGACGCGTGCATCGTGGCGATCAGCGACGACTTTCAGGCGTCCCTCGAGATCACGGCGAACCTCAAGGATCTGAAGGCGAAAAAGGTGATCTCCCGCGCTGCGACCGAGATCCAGAACAAGTTTCTGCTGCGCGTGGGCGGGGACGAAGTCATCTACCCCGACCGCGACATCGCAGAGAAGCTCGCCCTGCGGCTCAATTCGACCAACGTCATCAATTACATCGACCTCGACACCGATTTCTCCATCTTCGAGATCGCCTGCCCCAAGAAGTGGGCGGGGCACAAGCTGGTCGACGTCAATCCCCGCAAAAAGTACGGCATGAACATCCTCACCGTCAAGAACGGGCAGGAGGTGCTCTATACCCTCGAACCCGACTATATCTTCCGCGCGGAGGACCAGCTCGTCGTCTTCGGGAAGTCCGATCCCATTCTCAAATTCGTCAACAAGACCAAGTGAGCGCCCTTTCTGCCCGCAGAAAGCCGTTCGACAAAGTTTGCGGCAGGAAAATTCCGGCAAAAATGTTGACGCCCGCCGCAAAGCGTGGTATAATAGACATCGGAAATCAGGCGCGGATCGCGCCAAAAGTATTCGGAGGAATGTAAAAATGGCAAACGTAAAAGTTGCAATCAACGGCTTCGGGCGCATCGGACGCCTCGCTTTCAGGCAGATGTTCGGCGCCGAAGGGTATGAGATCGTCGCGATCAACGACCTGACCAGCCCCAAGATGCTCGCCCACCTGTTGAAGTATGACAGTGCGCAGGGCAGATATGCTCTTGCCGACACCGTCTTTGCGGACGACGAAGCGGGCACCCTCACCGTGGACGGCAAGACCATCCGCATTTATGCGGAAAAGGACGCCGCAAACCTTCCTTGGGGGGAACTCGGCGTGGACGTCGTGCTTGAATGCACGGGCTTCTACACCTCGAAGGCGAAGTCGGAAGCGCACCTCAAGGCAGGCGCCAAGAAGGTCGTCATCTCCGCTCCCGCGGGCAACGATCTGCCCACCATCGTCTTCGGCGTCAACGAAAAGACGCTCAAAGCAGAGGACACCATCATCTCTGCCGCATCCTGCACCACGAACTGCCTCGCTCCCATGGCATTCGCGCTCAACAACGCCTATCCCATCGTCTCGGGCATCATGACGACCGTCCACGCCTTCACGGGCGACCAGATGGTGCTTGACGGACCTCACCGCAAGGGTGACCTCCGCCGTGCCCGCGCCGCTGCGATCAACATCGTTCCCAACTCCACGGGCGCAGCGAAGGCGATCGGTCTCGTCATCCCCGAACTCAACGGTAAGCTCATCGGCAGCGCACAGCGCGTTCCCGTTCCCACCGGCTCCACGACCATCCTCGTCGCCGTCGTCAAGGGGAAGGACGTCACCAAGGCTTCGATCAATGCCGCGATGAAGGCGGCGGCTTCCGCTTCCTTCGGCTACACCGAGGAAGAGCTCGTCTCCTCCGACATCATCGGCATCACCTACGGTTCGCTGTTCGATGCAACGCAGACGATGGTCACAAAGATCGACGACGACACCTATCAGGTACAGGTCGTTTCGTGGTACGACAACGAGAACAGCTACACCTCCCAGATGGTGCGCACGATCAAGTATTTCGCAGAGCTCTGATCTTACGCTCAAAAGGAAAAACTTGCGGGGCACTCCCCGCGGAAAAGAAGGGACGGCTTCGGTCGTCCCTTTTCTCTTGCGCTTTCCCTTGGCTCCACCTTTGGGGGAGCTCCGCCGCAGGCGGTGAGGGGGTTCCGCCGCTCATCGAATACACCTCATCGGAGGGGGGCATGTCCGAGGCATGACTTCACATTCTTCTGCATACAATAAGAAGAAATGAAACTCGGGGCAGAGATTCTCAAGCGATTGGGCGGAGAGGACCCGTCGCACATCACCTACACGGTCACCGACGGCGGGGGCGGGTATTTTTGCAACGTCAGGCGGGTCGCCGAGCTCTCCCCTGCGCGCATCGTCGTGCGGGGGAAGAAGGGCGGGCTCGCCGTCGAGGGGGAGGGGCTCGCGCTCGGCAGGTACGACGAGGGCGACCTCGAAGTGCGGGGGAGCATCTTCCTCGTGAAGAGGGAGGGCTGACATGCGCGCTTTTCCCTTCGGGAAGGTCGTCTTCACGGTGAGGAGCCTCTCCGCCTCCCGTGCCCCCGAACGGCTCGCAAAGGGCGGGGTCGGCGTGCTCGGCGCGCGGGAACTGCAAAAAAATGCGGTAGAAGTGACGATCCGCGCCAAAGATATGAAAAAAGCCTTTGCAATTTTGCAAAGTTCATGTTATAATATAGAAAATATTCGTTACCGTGGCAGTGCGCGGGCGGCGCAGCGGGCGCTTGCCTCCGCGGGGCTGCTCGCGGGCGCCCTGCTCTTTTGCGCGGTCTCCCTGTTCGCTTCGACGCGCGTGCTCAAAGTGGAAGTCCAGGGGAGCGGCGCCTACTACGAGCGGGAGGTGCTCGCCATCCTCCGCGAAGAGGGGGTCACGCCCTTTTCGGCGATGCCCCGCGACACGGGCGGCTGCACGGCGCGCATCCTCTCCCTCCCCGGGGTGGAATTCTGCTCCTTCAAACGGGAGGGCAGCATCCTCGTCGTAGAGGTGCAATGCGCCCAAAGCGAAGCCCCGATCGCGGGCATGCCCCTCACGTCGCCCGTCTCGGGTGTGGTGGAGGAGCTCATCGTCATCCGCGGGACGGCGCTCGTTTTTGAGGGGGAAGAGGTCGCCGCGGGAGACACCGTCATCGCCGATTATGTCCTTCGCGGCGAGAAGAAGATCCCCGTCGCCGTGATCGGTTCGGTCACCGTGCGGAGCGAATTTTCCAAGGAATACGAGGGCACCGAGGCGGAGGCGGTCGCGCAGGCGATGCTCGACTTCGGCTCGCCCGCCGAGATACATACCCGAAAAACAGAGCGGGGTTGGCTCGTGGAGGGCGTCGCGAAGACGTCGGTCTCCCTCAACCTCGGTTAGGAGGCAATTTGCAAGTTACGGTCGATACGGGGTCGCTCGATCTCCTCACGCAGGTCATCGGCGTCTTCGACGAAAATCTCAACACCGTCGCGCGGGAGCTCGGGCTCCTCACCCGTCTCGAGGGGACAAGCATCATCCTCGAGGGGGATGCGGAGGCGGCGCACATCGGCGGGGAGGTCATCAAGAGCCTGCTCGTCACCGCCGAAGCGGGGGAAGCCATCGACAAGACCCGCCTTCTCTACTGCATTGAGCTCGCACGGGAGGGGCATGCCCGGGACATCGAGGGCATTATGCACGACGTCATCGCCGTTTCCTCGCGCGGAAAGCCTGTCAAGTGCAAGACGGTGGGGCAAAAGCAATACGTCCAAGCCGTGCGCAGTCACACAGTGACCTTCGGCGTCGGACCCGCGGGCACGGGCAAGACCTACCTCGCCGTCTGCCTCGCCGTCGCCGCCTACAAGGGCAAGGAGGTCGAAAAGATCATCCTCACCCGTCCCGCCGTGGAGGCGGGCGAGAAGTTGGGCTTTCTGCCGGGGGACCTGCAGACCAAGGTCGATCCCTATCTCCGTCCCCTGTACGACGCTTTGCAGGAGATGTTCGGCATGGAGACCTATCAGCGCCTCATGGAAAAGGGGGCGATCGAGGTCGCGCCCCTCGCCTATATGCGCGGCAGAACGCTGTCCGACGCCTTTGTCATCCTCGATGAGGCGCAGAACGCGACCTGCGAGCAGATGAAGATGTTTCTGACCCGCCTCGGGGAGGGGAGCAAGATGGTCGTCACGGGCGACCTCACGCAGACCGATCTTCCCGCGGGGAAGACGAGCGGGCTCCGCCAAGCCGTGCGCATCCTCGACGGTGTCGAAGACATCGCCGTCTGCCGTCTCACGGAAAAGGACGTCGTGCGCCATCCCCTCGTCACGCGCATCGTCCGTGCGTATGAAAAAGAGGAGAACAAACGAAGAAAGGGAGGGAATCCATGAAAGAGAAACAGAACGCAAAGCCGACGGTGGGGCGCAAGCTGGGTGCGAGCGTCGCCGTCTTTTTCGGCTGCTATTTCATCATGCTCCTCATCGTCTTCCTGATGACGGTCGTCAACGACCCCAAGCATTGGTATGCCTACCTTGCGGGGCACTCCTCCGAGTCGCTCACCCTCGTTGTGACCATCTTCTTCCTGTTCGCGATCGTCTTCTTCTATTATCTGTTTGAGGACTTCAAGACGCTGCTCAAAGTCAAAGACCTCTTCCTCATCTTCACCCTGCTCTTTATTTCGACGATCATCTGCTACATCTTTGGGCGGTTCATCCATTTTTACTCCCGCCCCCTCGCCATGTTCGCCATCCTCGCCATCTGTCTGCTCAACCGCAGGCAGGCGATCTTCCTCAACTTCATCTTCGGGTTGCTGCTCTTCGTCATCGACCTGTGCACCAACACCCTCGCGACCTCGGGGCTCGCCGCCTCTGGCATCTCGGCGCAGATCTTTTCCTCCTTTCTTTTGACCTTCCTGTCGGGCACCTTCGGCGTGTTCTTTGCGGGAAGCGCCAAGACGCGCGGAAGCCTTCTCCTCACCGGCGTGTTCACCGCCGTGCCGACGGTCATCGTCGTCCTTCTCTTCAATCTGCCCGAGATCACGAGCGATTGGATCGATTACGTCTCCGCCGTCGGGTTCCGCATCCTCGCCTGCATCCTCTCGGGCGTGCTCGCGCTCGCGCTGCTGCCCTTCTTCGAATGGGCGTTCAACCGCCTCACCGTTTTCCGCCTCAGGGAACTGACGAGTACGGACGCCGCGCTTCTCGTGCGCCTCAAAAAGGAGGCGCCCGGGACCTTCAACCACTCCCTCATCGTTGCGCAGCTCGCAGAATCGTGCGCTGTCGCGATCGGGGAGAACGCCGAGCTCGCGAGGGCGGCGGCATACTACCACGACGTCGGCAAGCTCAAGGAGCCCGAGGGCTTCACCGAGAACCAGACCGACTACAACCTGCACGACGAGATCACCCCCGAGCTCTCGGCAGACATCATCCGCTCGCACACCAAGAACGGCTACGATTTGCTTATCGCGAACCACCTGCCCAAGGAGATCGCGTGCGTCGCGCTCGAACATCACGGCACCCTGCCCATCAAGTACTTCTACGACAAGGCGGTGCGCTATTCGGGCGACGCGGACCTGCGCGACTTCTCCTACTTCGGACCCCTTCCGCAGTCGAAGATCTCGGCGATCATCATGGTATCCGATGCGGTGGAGGCGGCAGTCCGTGCGATGGCAGACCGTTCCCCCGAACAGGTCGAAAAGGTGTGCCGCAGCATCATCGAGGAGCGCATGGACCTCGGGCAGTTCGACGAGTGCGACATCACGATGAAGGAACTCACTATCATCAAGCTCACCCTCGTCGAGGCACTCTCGGGCGTCCATCACCACCGCGTCAAGTACCCCAACATCCAGTTCAACCGCGACCGCGAGGCGGTCAGTACAGAAGAGGGAAAGGACAATGGCTGAGTTTATCATCGACGAAGATTCCCTCAAGGGCGAGGAGGTCGCAGCCCTGCAAAATGCGCTTTCCGAAGCGGCCGATTCGGACATGCCCCTCGTGCTTGAGCTCTTGTTCGTCTCCGAGGAGGAGATCCGCAGCCTCAACGCGAGGGAGCGGAACATCGACCGCGTGACCGATGTTCTGAGCTTCCCCGCCATGGAACTTGTCCCCGGCGAGCCGATCTGTTCGGAGGAACACGGCGAGTGCATCGAGAGCGTGGAGGAGGGCGAACGGCTCTACCTCGGCAGCGTCGTCATCTGCACCAAGCGGGCAGAGGAGCAGGCGGAAGAGTACGGGCATTCGCTCGCGCGGGAGATCGGCTATCTCGCGGTGCACGGCGCCCTGCATTGCCTCGGCTACGACCACGAACGGGAGGAAGACCGCACCGTGATGCGGCAGAAAGAGGAAGAGATCATGGAGCATCTCGGACTGGGGAGAAAGGCATGAAGAGCGGAACGGTCGCCGTCATCGGCAAGGCAAACGCGGGGAAATCCACCCTCATCAACGTACTCGTCGGCGAAAAGGTCGCCATCGTCTCCCCCAAACCGCAGACCACGCGCGACCGCATCCTCGGCATTTCCACGCACGAGAACTATCAGATCGTGTTCGTGGACACGCCCGGCATCTACAGACAGCGCAACGCGCTCACCGAGCTCATGATGAAGCGGACGGAGACGACCTCGAAGGACGTCGACGCCATCCTCTTCGTCCACGACGGGCACGCTGGGCTCAAAGAGGACGACGTCGCCCTCATGAAAAAATATACCTCGCTCGGGGTGCCCGCCATCATCGCCTACACCAAGATCGACATCATGCCAAGGGAGAACATCCCTGCCGACGTCAAGATGCTGTTCGAGGCGGGCGTGACCGCGGACGTGTACCCCGTGTCCGCGAGGAAGGGCATTCATCTCAAAAAATTGGAACAGGCGATCGTGGACATGCTCCCCGAGGGCGACCCCCTCTACGGCGACGATGTCGTCTCCGACCGCAGCGAAAAGTTTATGGTCGGCGAGCTCATGCGCGAGAAGATCCTCCTCAAATACCGGAAGGAGATCCCGCACGGTGTGGCGATCGTCGTCAACAAATTCGAGAAGCAGGAGAACGGGGTGTACGACGTCGATCTCGACGTCGTCTGCGAGAAAAAGAATCACAAGTCCATCCTCATCGGCAAGCAGGGGCAGGCGCTCAAGGAGGTCGCCTCCTTCGCCCGCAAGGACATGGAGAAGCTCCTCGGCGCCAAAGTTTTCCTTACCGTCTACGTCAAGGTGAAGGAGGACTGGCGGGACAAGCGCACCCTGATGAAGGAGCTCGGCTACCGCCCAGACGACCTGTAAGATTCGCCCCTTGACGCATAACGTGGCACCCATGTCCGCATACTGGGGGTATGGAAAAGGACGAAACGAGAAAGAAGGACGCAAAACAGATCGCGTGGAAGCTCTTCGAAGAGACGGGCAATTTCAGCTATTACATGCTGTACAAGCGATTGAAGTGACGGTCGCCGCCGCAGGCGGGAGGGCGCGGAGATGGAATACAAGGCGGACGCGCTCGTGCTGCGGGCGGCGGACTATGGCGAAAACGACAGAATGGTGACCCTGCTCACTGCCGGGCGCGGCAAGATCGGCGCGGGCATGAAGGGGGTGAGAAAGGCGGGCGCGAAGCTCAATTTTGCGTCGCAGCCTTTTTGTTTTGCCGAGTATGTCCTCGCCGAGCGGGGCGGCAGATACACGGTGACGCAGGCGGCTCTGCACGAGGGATTTTACGGGCTCCGCCTCGATCTTGCAAAATTCTACGCGGGCGCGGGCGTGCTCGAAACGTGTGACGCCTTCTCCGCCGAGGGGATGCCGTGCGGCGAGCTCCTCGTCTCTGCCGTGGAGGCGCTCTCGGGCATTGAGACGGCAAACGGGGCACCCATGTCCGCGCTTCTGTCCTTTCTTTTGCGGGCGGTGGAACTGGCGGGCTACCCCGTGACGGCGGGGGACTGCGCCGTCTGCGGGGGGAAGATGGCGGGGCGCCGCCGCTTCGACATGGCGAGCGGCCGTTTCACCTGCGCGGGCTGCGGAAACGGCGTTCCCGTGAGCGGCGTGACGTATGATGCCATCTGCGCCGCCGTTGAGCGGAGGACGGGGCGCTGCGAAGGGGAGGGGCATCCGAGCTGCCTTGACGGCGAGACGCGCGCCGTCCGCCTCCTCAAAGCGTACATCGCCTACCACACCGATGCCGAGCTCACTGCGCTCACCGATCTCCTTTCTCTGTGAACTTTGACCGCAAACGATGGGGGCATGTCCGAGGACATGCCTCTTTTTTTATACTCTCGCCTCCCCCTTGAGGGGGAGCTGTCACGTAGTGACTGAGGGGGTACTGCCGCCCCCCTTATACGTGAGGGGGGAGGATGTCGCGGCTTTACCGCGACAGGTAGGGGGTGTATGATTTGAATGACACCCCTTCCGTCTCGCCGCAAGACGGCGAGCCACCCTTTCGGGCAAGTAGAATCTTGCCCTCGGTCACCGTTTGCGCGGCGAATGCGCTCATTCACCGCAAAATGCCGCCCACAGCCCACCGGGCTGATGTGCGAGAATGCGTTTTGCGACCCTCGAGGGGTGGGCAAGGGAATGCGATCCCCAAACTCCTTTCGCGTTTATTTCCTATTGTACGCGCGCGAAAGAGTCCACCGCGGCGGGGGACAATAAGCAAACTGAATAAATTCACACTTTTCGTGAAATACTTCATAAAAAGACAAAAGAAAGGCGCATTTTTTTTACAAAAACTTATTGACACCTATCTTTTTTTGGTGTAGAATAGGAATGCTATCGTCTACATAGCAAAATATTATTATTTCAAGGGGAGGACAAACAAGACATGAAAAAGCTCAGAATTGCGCTCATTGTGCTGTTTTCGGTGTTGATGTCGTTGGCTCTCTTCGCATGCGGTGGTGGCAATCACACGCACGTCGACGAAAGTCCCAAAGACGGCAACTGCGACGAATGCGGCGAACGCATGAAAGAAGCTGTCGGCACGCTCGACTCGATCACCTTCGAAAAGTCGATCGAGATCACCGATGCGAGCGCACAGGCGGACGCGGAGTCCCAGCTCAACGGCATGAAGATCACGGCGAACTATGCCGACGGTGTTGAGAGCAAGCAGCTGACTTCCGCAGAGTACACGGTGGATTGGTCGGGCGTCAAATTCGGCACCTACGGCACCTATACCGCCGTCGTCACGCCCACCGAGAACAACTATTTCTCGTTCTCGGGCTCGGTTACGGTCAACATCGCGCACGACCTCAAAGAGGGCGAGGCGGGTGTCCGTACTTGCTCCGTCTGCGGTGCAACGCAGCGTGAAAGCGACATCAACGACACGTTCAGGATCGAAGGCTGGGGGGACGGCGTTGCGCTTGGCGACAGCAATGAGATCGTCAAATACGATTCCCGTCTCGGCAACAACACTTCCGTTGTCGCCCGTCTCGACAAGGGCATGAGCATCACCCTCGAGGGCTATGTTTATTCCTTGAAGGAGAAGGCAAACAGCTACTTCTATCCCATCCTCGGCTTCGCGAACATTGAGGAAAACGGCTCCGTCATTCAGCGTAACGACGACTGGTCGATCTACGGTGCAATGAACGGCGTTCTCAACGCTTGGGCGGGCAACCCGTTCTCCGATCAGAACGCGACGGTTGCAGAGTTCCCCGGCGCAGAGAGCGCGGCAGATCTTCAGGTTTACGTCTCCGGCCCCTGGACGAGCAGCGACGACCTCGACGGCGTCAATGCAGATGGCGAAAAGGACAACACTTTCTACTATAAGACCGCAGACGGGAAGTACGAAATGACCCAATCCGAGGGCAGCACCCTTGTCGGCGTTCCCGTAAAGCTCACGTGGTCCTATTCCGAAGACTGCGTCGCCACCATGACGTGGTTCTACCCCGAACTCGACAAAGATTCGGGCGGTCGTACCCGTACCGCTACCGTGAAGATGCCCGAGCGTCCCTTCTACAACGCCATCCTTCACGGCGAGCAGGTCAACATCACCTTCACGAAGATGACGAGCGTCCAGAACCTCAAGCTCGATCATATCGACACGCCTACCGTCAAGGAGGGTGCAAACTTCCTTGAAAACACCATGATCGATACGAACATCATCGATGTTGGGCTCCATTATGTCGGTATCGAGAAGACGGACAAGGCGGACGGCGGCATCATCAACCTCTACGCGCACACCGACGAAACCATCACCCTCCCCGAGGATAACGAGGAGAAGGGCGGCAGAACGTATGCGGGCGAAGGCAAGGAGCCTTGGATCGACCTCGAGAGCACCAAGCTCAGCTCGACCTATAAGGCATTCAAGGTCCGCGTGCAGATCGGCGACGACTGGGAAGAGGTCATCCTCTCCAAGGCAGAAGCCGAAAAGATCAAGATCATCGCGAGCGCGACCGATCACACCGGCGAGAAGGATGTCACCTATAAGGGCGCGACCTTCCTTGCGACCGGTCTCGATGCAGTCGAATTCGCTCAGACGAGCGACGCCAAGGTGGGCATCACCCTCAGCGGTACCGCCGTCACCCTCACCGAAGCGCAGAAGACCGCGCTCGGTGCGACCGGCTACACCTCTTACGTCAACTTCACCCTCTTCCACAACGGCGGCGCAGGCGCGACGACGTTCAGCGGCACCCCGACCTTCAAGAGCGGCGACACCACCGTCCCCGGCGGCTATGTCGTCAGTGAAGACGGCGAGAGCGTCAGCTTCGTCCTTCCGCTCAACGCGACTGTGGTTGAGAACGGCATCACGATCAGCGGCGTGAACGGCGCAGACATCGTCGTCTCCTTCGGCGACCTCATCGGTCTCGAAGTCACGAGCACGATCACCGCGAACACCCTCAAGCTCAATGAGCCGACGGACATCACCATCGTCTACGAACTCGGCGCTCTTGCACCCGCGTCGCAGGCAGACCTCAGCGATACCTTCCAGATCGCGATCGGCGCAACGACCTTCTTCTTCAACGATGCAGGTACGGGCGCTTCGAACAGCACGTTCAGAGGATACCCCGGACTCACGCTCGAGTCCTCCCTCTCCGGCAGCAAACTCACGATGAAGTATCACGTTCCCACGTTCAACGCGGCGAGCCCCTCCGATTACAAGTTCGGTCTCGTCTCCATGGATACGGGCGCGACCCTCGTGAGCGACACCGTTTACTACACCACCGAGTTCAAGACGGGCGACAATGCGCTCAAGGGCGACTACTATGTCTCCGTTGACGGCACCAAGCTCTATATCACGAAGGCTTACACCGGCGACAACATCACCAACACGATGCTCACCGAGCAGAACCTTCTCTTCTCGGCGAACATGGGCAACAAGACCGCAGAAGAATACAAGAGATACGAATATCTCAGAACGTTCGACTTCGGTTACTCCGTCAATGAGGCGGGCGTTGCGTCCTTCGCGAACTCCGTCAGAGCGGGCGATAGCGATCTCGCGACCGTTACCGCTTACGTCTTCGGCACGATCAACAACGACACCGATGTCGACCGCGGCGCACTTGTCGTCGTGACCGTCGACCTCACCAAGCTCGGCATCAGATCGACCGACAGGACCGAAGGCTTCGCGTTCAACGTCAACTCGAATGCCGAGGATCCCGACTACTGGTATGCAACGGTTACCGAAAGCACCGTCGGCACGAACAACCAGGTCACCGAATTCGGCAACGAAGAAAAGATCCACACGGGCGACTGCCTCACCGCAAACGAATATGCTTCTCTCGCCGGCAACGGTGCGTTCTATGCGAAGGCAGAGCAGAGATTCGAGAACGATCACAACTGGACGCTCGACAGCAAGAACCAGGGTTGGGAAGTCTGCTCCGCGTGCGGCGCAGGTCGTAACTACAACATCGATAATGATGGTGAGAACAAGGTCGCCTTTGGCAACGGTCTCATCACCGCAGACCAGATCAAGGCTGCTCTTCCCGAGGGCAAGACCCTTGTCGAGACCGGTCTCATGGTCTCCTTCGAAGTCGGTGCCGTCACGGGCGGCGACTGGAACACCAGATTCCTCGCTACCGGGAAGGGTGACCTCCGCGTCACCGCTCCTAACCTCGATGCACACTGGCATTCCGTCGATAAGGATGTCCCGGATCTCTCCGAGCGCGAAGCAGCTCTTGCAACGCAGTTCATTTGGGGCGGCTCCGTCAATCCTTGGCCCGATTCCGGCGATGCATTCAGAAACGGCACTACCAGCTACGACGAATTCCTGTCCGGCTACTGCTATGTTACGATCACGATGTCGGTGGAGCAGGGCGTCCGCTACTACAAGAACGGTGTCCTTGTTTACGAGTACACGCGTGACAAGATGCTCGGCGGCGGTTCCGTTGCAGAGTTCGTCGAATTCTTCCTTCTCATCGCGCAGAAGACGGGCGTCAGAGTTTGCGACTCGCAGGCGCTTTCCGAGAATGCACCCGAAGGCAGCGCGGCAGGTACGCCGACCGATGCTTACAACGTGATGTATGCGGCTTCCGCAAACGTTGCGGCAGACGTCCTCTACACGAGATACACCGAGCAGTTCGGTCAGCCCACTCCTCCCGCATTCATCACGGTTCCTGCCCAGGCAGAGAATACGGAAGAACTCCAGGATACGTGGACGGAACAAGTTGAGATCGCTTCTGCCGGTTACAGTGTCGGTAAGGCATGGTACATCAAGCGCGGTCAGAAAGTGGTCGTCACGGGCACCCTCACGGGTATCGCAGCGGATGCTCCCAACAACTGGACTGGCGGCGGCGTGATCTTCGACCGTGTCTTGAAGCCCGTGGATGATGCTATCCCGAACAACGGACGTATCGACAACTGGGAAAACGGCAGCGTCGTTGGTTGGCTCGTTGAGATGAATCCCGTTGCAACGGAAGCAAACGGCGATCCTGCCGATGATTGGGTCGCTAAGATGAAAGTGCTTCGCTCCACCGAAGGCAATGTGACGGTCTTTACCTTTGACTACACGGATGCTTCCAAGCTCGTTGTCACAATGCAGATCTCGGTTGACGGCGTCGGCTCCTTCACGCAGACCTACACCGCCACCCCGCTTGAAAATGCGCAGAACGCAGACGGCTCAGCGTACAGCCTTGATCCTTGGCTCCTCATCGGTATCACCGTAGACGGGAACGGCTTCAACGGTACGGCAGTCGCAACGATGGCGGAATGATCGGATGAATTCCCCGAAATGCGTGGCGCCGGGCAAACCGGTGCGCGCGCGGGGAAAAGCCGAAAGTAACCAAACAACGCACGGCTCTTTCAGAGCGAACCAAAAAAGGACCCCCACGGGTCCTTTTTTCTCGCCTTCTTTTGTGCGCCCCTCGGCTCCACCCTTGGGGGACGGACAGAGCGTGGAGCCTCCGCCCTTATACCCGAGTGGAGCGACAGAGCGTGGAGCCTCCCCCTGAGGGACGGATAGAGCGTGGAGCCTCCCCCCTTATACTTGAGGGGGGAGGATGTCACGGCACCGCCGTGACAGGTGGGGGGTGCGTTCTTTACAGGTAGGGAGCGAGTTTTATGAGCGATGATAGAGGTGAGAGAGTAGTGCCCCCCACCCTACCCTCCCCCCCATTTGTTTTGCAAATGGGGGGAGGCGGCAGTGCTGTTTCCCCTGCCTCCCCCCTTATACTTGAGGGGGGAGGATGTCACGGCACCGCCGTGACAGGTGGGGGGTGGGTTCTTTACAGGTAGGGAGCGTGTTTTATGAGCGATGATAGTGGTGAAAGAGTAGTTGCCCCCCACCCTACCCTCCCCCCATTTGTTTTGCAAATGGGGGGAGGCGGCAGTGCTGTTTCCCATGCCTCCCCCCTTATACTTGAGGGGGGAGGATGTCGCGGCACCGCCGTGACAGGTGGGGGGCGCTTTTTTCTTCAAAAGTATTGCAAAAAGCGAAAAAGAGTATTAAAATATTTCCATGAGAAGAATCCACAATGCGGAGTTATTGCCATTTGCGAGGGAGCTGCGTAAAAATCCGACGAAGCAGGAGCGAAAACTGTGGTACGAATTTTTGTATTCGTTGCCAGTGCGTTTTACGAGGCAGAAAATCATCGGGAGATATATTGTTGACTTTTGCTGTACCTCCCAAAAGGTCATTATCGAACTTGACGGTGCCCAGCATTATGAGGGGGATGCACCCGATTACGACCGTCGGCGCGATGAATTTCTGCGGGGCAAGGGCTATACTGTGCTGCGATATACCGACAAAGAGTTTGAAAGGAACTTTCGCGGTGTTTGCGAGGACATATGGAATCATCTCGGAATAGAGTAGTTGCCCCCCACCCTACCCTCCCCCCATTTGTTTTGCAAATGGGGGGAGGCGGCAGTGCTGTTTCCCATGCCTCCCCCC
>CANQNB010000002.1 GCA_947625065.1 uncultured Clostridia bacterium
TCCGCGTTAAATTCCTTCCAATAATACTCTTTGAGGAAGCGTTTGAGCCCCTCCGAGTCGACATAGCGGGTGATCTCCCCGTGTTTGACGACGGAGACGATGCCCGTCTCCTCGGAGACGATGATGGTGGAGACGTCGGCAACCTCGGTGATGCCGATGCCCGCGCGGTGGCGGGTGCCGTAGTCCTTGGGGAAGTCGCGCTCCGTGAGCGGCAAGAAGCACCCCGCCGCCTGGATCTTGTCGCCGTAGATGATCATTGCCCCGTCGTGCAGGGGCGCCTTGGGGATGAAGATGCCCTCGATGAGCTGGCTGGAGATCTGCGCGTTGAGGGTGACGCCGCTCTCGAGGATCTCCTTGGGCAGGTTGCCGTTGGAGAGGACGATGAGGGCGCCGATGTCGCTCTTCGAAAGGTTCTGCACCGCCTTGACGATGCCCGTCACGTACACATCCGCACGCGCGGCGACGGCGGTCATCTTTGCGGTGTTCGCGGTGGATGCCGTCTTCGGGGCGCGGCGCTTTCCCGCGTTCCAGATGTGCCGCCTGATCTCCACGTTGAAGAGGAGCAAAAAGAAGAGGGACAGCAGCAAAAAGAAGATGAAAAACGCCATCGCCGTGAACCGCACGGAGAAGAGGGAGATCACCCCCATCGCGGCGAGAAGCGCCACATAGACGAGGATGAACCGTTTTGCGTTGTTTTCCCAGAGGGTACGGAAGACGACAAACACGATGACGGCGCAGAGAAGCGCTTCGACGATGACGATCCACTCGAAGTTGGTAAAGACCGATTTGATCCCCTCCCACACCTCGGCGGGCGTACGCATGCCGGCTTCCAGAATGGTTTGATACATCATGGCAGACCCCTTTCTTCCCTTATCGACTCTATTATATCCGTTTCGCGCGAAAAATGCAAAGCATTTTCCCCACGGCAGGGCGTTCAACCGAAAAATATTTTTGCGACCGCGCCGGAGAGCGCCCCCGATTTGGAATAGACGCCGCTGCGCATCCCCGCAGAGAGGGAATACAGCTCGAGATAGAGCGTCTTTGCGCGCCCCGCTCCAAGCCTCGCGAGCGCCTCGCGGTTCTTCTTGACGGGGTAGGGCTTCATGCCGAGCGCAGAGGCGATTTCCCCGTCCGTGCCCCGCATCCCCGCGATCTCGCTCAGGACGCGGAAGTGGGAGGTGAGGGCGGCGAGGGCGGCGTTTTCGTCATATCCCTTCTCCATGAGGTCGTGCAGGATCTCGCTGAAGGCAGACCTGTTCCCCCGTGCCACGGCGTCGGTGAGCTCATACAGCTTGCAGTCGACGTCCTTTGCGACATACTCCTCCACCACCGCACGGGTGATGCGCCCCCCTTCGCCGAGCATGCCCGCAAGTTTCTTCACCTCGAGGCTCATGCGCGCGGCGTCGAGGTTGCAATACTGCACCATGATGCTCGCGGCGTCGCCGTCGATGGTGACCTGCGCCCTCTTCGCAACGCCGTACAGCCAGCGTTCGAGCATCTCGGGCTCCTCTTTGGAGCAATCCACATAGACGATCCCGCTCTTGCGTTTGAGGTCGACCCCCCGCTTGCCGCCGCCCGCGTTCACGATGAGCAGCACCGTCGTCTCGCAGGGCGAAGAAGCATACCCCTTCAGGTGCTGTTCCCACTCCCGTTCGGTGGGGTAGAATTCGTAGATGCGGACGATGCGCTTCGCGTCGAAGAAGGGCATGGTATACAGCTCCGCGGTGAGGGCGGAGAGTTTTTCCCCCTTGACCGCCTCCCCCTCGTAGCGCACGTCGTTGAGGGAAGGCTGCATGAGGGCGCATGCCTCGCGGATGGCGCGCACGGCATGGTCGCGGAAGTAAGCCTCCTCCCCCTCGATGAGATAGATGGGGGCGACCCCCTCCTCTTTGAGCGTCTTTGCGAGTTGAACGAATTTCATAGCGTCTTGATTATACCATGCGCGAAGGAAAATTTCAAGCCCCCGCAGGAGGAATCGACAAAGAAATCGGCGCCGACGGGCTCGGTCTTTTGGAAGGAGAAGCAGATGACCACCCCCTCCGCCGTGAGCGTGAGCACATCCCGCGAGGCGAAGCGGAAGGTCATGCCGCCGAGCTCGACGCAGTCGGAGAAAACCACGGGCGTGTCGCGCAGCCCCGTCGGGATCTCCTCTTTGAGGTAGATGCGCTCCGTGTCGAGGGGCATGGCGTGGTTGAGCCCGTCCTGCCCGTTCTCCGAGAGCACGAACACGGCATCGAGCGTCCCGCCGTACCGGTGGGAGAGCATGGCTTCGCAGTCGCGGGTGCGCATGCCTCCGTCGATGACGAGCACATTGGCTTGCGGCGTGCGGATGAGCGCGGCGGCGCCGTCGTCGGTGGCGGAGACGTACACCCTTCCGCCCGAGATCACGGCGTTTTCGTTCGCCACGGAGAGGGCAAACACGCAGGCAAGGAGCACGAGGGTCCCCGTGCGAAGCAGCCTCCCCATGCGGAAGCGTTCGGAGAGCAAACAGAGGGCGATGAGGTAAATGACCCCACCCATGCCCAAGGAGAACCCCGTCAGAACGAAGGAGAAGTCGGCAATGGAGAACACCCACGCAAAGAGGGAGAGCAGCCCCTTGGGCGCCAGTAAAAGAACGCCCGCCGCCGGCGGAATGATGAGAGAAAGGGCGGAGCAGAGCAGCACGGTCAGGAAGAGAAGGGGAAGGGCGGGGATGAGCACGAGGTTGAGCAGAAAACCCCACAGGGAGAAGAAGCCAAACTGTTCGAGCAGGATGGGGAAGGTGAAGAGCTGCACGGAGAGATTCGCCGAGAGATACTCGGAGAGAAAGCGCGGAAAGTGCGGGATCTTTTTCAACAGGCGGGAGAGGCTCCCCGCAAAGAGGGCGAGTCCGAGGCAGGCGCCGAAGGAGAGGCGGAACCCGCTCGAGAGCCAATCGGCGGGGCGGACGAGAAGAACGGCGATCGCCGCGAGGGAAACGGATTGGAGAAAGTCGTATTTCCTGCCGAGATTGCGGTATCCGCCGAGGATGAGGCACATGATGAGCGCCCGCACCGAGGAGACGGTGAAGGAGCAGAAGACGGTATAGAGCAGGGCGAGGGCTGCCGCAGGGAAGTATGCCTTCCGCCCGAGCGGCTTAAAGAGAAGGAGGACGGCGGAGAAGAGGATGCCGATGTGCAGCCCCGAGACGGCGAAGATGTGCGCGACCCCGCCCGCGCGCACCTCGGTGATGAGCCCCGTGTCGATGCCGCCCGAGTTGCCCGTCAGAAGGGCGTAGGCGATCTCCGCCTGCACGCCGCCCATATGGTCGGTGAGGGTGTCGTAGAGCCTGCCGTTGAGCCGCAGAAAGACGTTCTTCGACGTCCCCACCTTTTTGTAGTCCACGCTCGAAACGTGATAGCGGATGTCGCTGTAAAATTGGTATTCCGAGTCCCCTTTCGCGGACATGGGTAGCCCGTTTGCTGTCACGTTGGCGGTGAAGTAGACGATGTCCCCCGGGCGGGCGTCCTCCGAATTGAGGCTGACGCTCAGTTTCCCGCCCACGTTTTCGCCGTCGAAGGAAAGGTCGGAGAGGACGGCGCTCGTGTAGCCCTTCTGCACCGTGAAGGAGACCACCGTCCCCTCGACGGCATACCGCCCGCTCTCCTTGACGCTCTGATAGCGGCGCACGCTGAGGAAGGCGCCAAGATAGCCGGCGCCCGCAAAGACCGCCACGCAGAGGAGGATGGCGCACAGCCGCCATTTGGAGAAGGGAACGAGCCCCGCCGCGAGGAGGATCGCGAGCAAGCAAAAGTCCGAGGGCACGATGCCCCCGAACGTGATGCGGTAACATAAAAAGATGCCGAAGACCAGCCCGAGCGCGCAGAAAAGAAAGACGCGGAAGTTGATGCGCGGCAATTTCTTCTGTTTCTCCCCCTCTTCCTGCTGCATGGCTTTCTCCTGTGTGCCTGCGCGAAATGGCGCCCGTTTTCAAAAAGAGCTCCCCGCGGGGAGCTCTTTCGTTGCGGTCCTCTCTTACGAAAGTTTTTCGATGAGTCTGAAATCGATGCCCTTCTCGCCGATCTTGATGATCTTGACCTTGACCACGTCGCCGATGGAGAGCACGTCCTCCACCTTCTCGACGCGCTGCTCGGACAGCTTGGAGATGTGGATCATGCCGTCCTTGCCGGGCGCAAATTCGACGAACGCACCCATGGTGGAGAGGATCCTCACGACGCGCCCGATGAACAGGTCGCCCACTTCGGGATCGTGCACGATGCTCTCGATGATCGCCTTGGCTTTGAGCGCAGCCTCGCTGTCGCCGAAGGAGGCGATGCAGACGGTGCCGTCGTCCTCGATGTCGATCTTGGTGCCCGTCTCCGCGATGATCGAATTGATGACCTTGCCCTGCTTGCCGACAACGTCGCCGATCTTCTCGGGGTCGATGCGGAAGAAGATGATGCGGGGCGCATACTTGGAGAGTTCGGGGCGCACCTCGGGCACGCATGCGAGCATTTTGGAGAGGATGTACTCCCGCCCTTCGTTCGCCTGCTCGATCGCCGTGTGCATGATCTCCTCGGAGATGCCCTTGATCTTGATGTCCATCTGGATGGCGGTGATGCCCTTCTTCGTGCCTGCGACCTTAAAGTCCATGTCGCCGAGGAAGTCTTCGAGCCCCTGAATATCCGTCATGACGCGGAACTCACCCGTCTCCTGGTTCTTGATGAGCCCCATCGCGACGCCCGCAACGGGGGCCTTGATGGGAACGCCCGCATCCATGAGCGCCATCGTCGAGCCGCAGACCGATGCCATCGACGAAGACCCGTTGGACGAGAGGATGTCGTTGACGACACGGATGGCGTAAGGGAACTCCTCAACGGGAGGGATGACGGGCTCGAGTGCACGCTCTGCGAGGGCACCATGTCCGATCTCACGGCGTCCGGGGCTGCGGAGCGCCTTCGCTTCGCCCGTGCAGTAGCCGGGGAAGTTGTATTGGTGCATGTACCTCTTCTCGGTCTCGTCGTCGAGCCCTTCGAGCTTCTGTGCGGCGGCGAGCATGTCGAGGGTGCAGGTCGTGAGGGTCTGCGTCTGCCCTCTCGTGAACACGGCGCTGCCGTGCGCGCGGGGAAGTACGCTCCTCTCGCACCAGATGGGACGGATGTCCTTGAGCCCTCTGCCGTCGGGGCGGATGCCCTTGTCGAAGATCTTCGCGCGCACCTTCTCCTTCGTGAGGTAGTAGACGGAATCGTTGATCTCCCTCGTCTTGTCGGGGAAGATGTCTTTGAAGTGTTCGAGCACTTCTGCGCCGACCTGGTCCTGCCGCGCCTGCCTCTCCTGACGGTCAAAGGTGTCGAGCGCCCAGTCGAGCTTGTCGCTCGCGAATTCGCGGACGGCGGCGTCGATGTCTTCGGGGATGTGGTAGAGCTCGATCTCCCGCTTGGGCTTGCCGACCGCGGGGACGATGACGTCCTCGATGTAGCGGCAGATCTTGGCGATCTCGTTCTGACCGAACATGATCGCGCCGACCATCTCATCGTTCGAGACCTCGTTCGCGCCCGCCTCGATCATGAGGATGGCGTCCTTCGTGCCGGCGAGGTTGAGGTGGATGCTGCTCGCCTTGCGCTGTGCGGCATCGGGGTTGATGACGTATTGCCCGTCCACGAGCCCGACGACGACCGACCCTGTGGGACCCGCCCACGGGATGTCGGAGATCGCAAGCGCGATGGAGGAGCCCACCATGGCGAGGGGCTCGGGTGCGACATCGGGCTCAACGGAGAGCGCGGTCGCGATGACGACGACGTCGTTGAACAGTCCCTTCGGGAAGAGGGGACGGAGCGGTCTGTCGATGAGGCGGGAGGTCAAGATCGCCTTGTCCGAAGCTCTCCCCTCCCTTCTCTTGAATCCGCCCGGGATCTTGCCGACGGCGTACATCTTCTCCTCATAGTCCACCTGAAGAGGGAAGAAGTCCATGCCCTCGCGGGGCTTTTCGGACATACAGACGTTGACCATGACGGCGGTCTCGCCGCAGCGGACGACGCAGCTGCCGTTCGTCTGTTCGGCATATTTGCCCGTCTCGACGACGACCTGCTTCCCGCCGATCTCAAATTGGAATTCTCTGTAGTTTGGTGTCATGTTTTTTCTCCTTATCTGCTCCTATTTCTTTGCCCCCGTGCCCCGTGGCATCGGGAAGCGATTTTCCTGCTTTCCGTGCATCTGCACGAAAAAAGGGCGGATTGACCCCGCCCTCTTCTGCCTGTTACTTACGGAGACCGAGCTTCTCGACAATGGCTCTGTAACGCTCGATGTCCTTCGCCTTGAGGTAGTCCAAAAGACCGCGACGCTTCCCGACCATCTTCAAAAGACCGCGGCGGGAATGATTGTCGTGCTTATGCTCTTTGAGGTGCTCGTTGAGGTGGTTGATGCGCTCGGTGAGGAGTGCGATCTGGACCTCGGGAGAGCCGGTGTCCCCCTCGTGCTGGGCATAAGTGGCGATGATTTCGTTCTTTTCCATTTGCGTTTATCCTCCTATGGAATTTGCCGGTTTGCGGCATGACGCGTGCGCCAAGAGATGCGTGGAGGGCGCAATTCCTCGCGCACGTCTTCCATAGGATACCATATTTCGGAGGATATGTCAAAGGATTTTGCCCGCCCCGCCGATTTTTCTCAAAGATTTTTCTGTGCGCCCTTGGCTCCACCTCCGCGTCATCCTGTCCGCGCGCACTATTGTCTACTAAGCGCGACACGAGCCGTAGGCGAAGTAGCGTAGCGAAGGATCCCGAAGTACGAAGTCCGTCCCTTGGCTCCACCTCTGGGGGAGCTGTCACGCTGCCCTTGCGTGACTGAGGGGGGGTCGAAGTCCGTCCTCATTCTAATCACGTCATGTTGAGCTTGTCGAAACATCACCTTATTATAAAACTGCGGTGACCCTTCGACAAGCTACTTCGCCTACGGCTCGTGTCGACCTTAGTTTACAATAGAAGCCTCGGTCGGACAGGGTGACGTAATTAGGAGCACGGGCAGGGTGACGCGATGAAATGCCCCCTCCCGAGGAGGGGGTAGGGGGGTGGGTACGAATCCTGAACTCGCCCCACCTCAGTCACTACGTGACAGCTCCTCCCACGGAGGCGCCATGGTCGCGCGTCCCCTGCCCTTCCCCTTATACCCGCGCGAGAAGGGATGCCGTACGGCAGGGCGGGGGTGCGTTCTAAATCACGTCATGTTGAGCGGAGCCCGCAGGGCGTAGTCGAAACATCACCTTATTTTTATATTGCGGTGACCCTTCGACGAGCTCAGGGTGACGAAAATAGAAGCCTCGGGGTCGGTATGAGGGTCGTCTACCCCCGCCCTCCCCCAAAACACACGTAAAATCCCCGCACCATGTCCGAGGTACGGGGATGTTTTTGTGAATTATGCGCCCAACGCCGAATCAATCGCTTGCTGCAAAGAACTCGGCAGAGAATAACTTGTTGCTCCGAATTTGCTGAATGTAAATTCACCGGACGGAACGTGCTCGGCACGGTTTGTTTCGATTCCAATGTTCACAACGACTTTGCGCCCTTTGATCGTCAACGTGCTATCGGAAAAGGTATATTTCCCTTGTTCATAAGCCCAATCAAGGAGCAAAACGCTTGTATAACCAAACTTCTGCTGGAATTGATTCGGACCATTACCATTGCTTTCAAAACTACCGCCACTCGTCGAAATTGATGCCCTTCCTGCTCCTTTTCTCTCGTAAAAATCGATCGAAGCATAACGATTTTCTCCGTTGATCACACCGAGATTGACATATGTTTGGTATATCGTACTTTTACTTGAAATACTTTCATATACGATGCAGTCGCCGTTGACGAGGTAATCTGAACCGCCGTTGACTTCGACCGTATAGTTGCAATTTTCTTTTATGTGCTGAAGAACCGCGTCCAGTCCATCCGATGCGAAGCTTTCGCCTGAACTTCCGCAAGCAGCGAGCGGCAAACACATAAGCATTACGGAAATCATAAGCCAGAACCATTGAAAAACTTTTTTCATCTTTTGTCTCCTTATAAATTGTAGAATTGCCTATAATTATAGTCCCCATTTTAGAAACTGTCAAGTGTATAGTCCCCATTTTTGATATTTTTTTCGTGAGATGACCAATCAATTTGAAAAGAGATTAAAAGAATTGATCAAAGAAAGCGGAAAGATGCAGAAAGACATCTGTAACAACCTGCAAATTTCCAAACAGAAACTCTCTAAATGGAAAACGGGCTACAGTGAGCCGAGCATGGACGACATCATCATGCTTGCCCTCTACTTTGACGTGACGAGCGACTATCTCTTGGGGCTGGAAGATGAGACGGGCGCGAAGACGGTCCCTGCAAGCGATTCGGGGAAGGACAAATAAACTTTATGGCGCGGCGGGGCGTGCACATGTGCACGCCCCGCCGCTTTTCCTTATAATATATAATATAAATTACACGCCGAAGTGATTACGCGCCGAACAGCCCGTTCTTTTGCTCGATGAGGCTGTCCACCTTTTCGAGGTAGGTCGGGATGTCCTTGGGGGAGCCGATGCGCTCGATCCGCCCCTCCGAGAGCATCACCTTTTTGGAGATGGCGTTGCTGCCCACGGCAAGGTTGTCTGCCGCCTCCTCCATCACGTCCACGTTGTAGACGCACGCCTTACGGGGCTTGGTCCAGCCCACGTTTTCGTGCGCGCCCGCCATGTATTTTTGGCGGTAGAGGTAGTAGGGCTCGTAGCCCGCCGCAGTCAATTTTTCGCGTGAGTAAGCGATCATCTCGGACATGCCCCCATCGGAGAGCGTCACGAGGGAGGGTTTTCTGTCGCCTTCCTCTTTTCTTTCGAGCCGCTCTTCCTTGAGGCGCGCCCCCTTTTTGAGGCACAGCGTGTGCACGGTGATGTTCGCAGGGGCGAGGGAGATCGCCGCGTCGACACTGTCCATGAACTCCCCGAGGCTCTCGCCCGTAAGCCCGGCGATGAGGTCGCAGTTGATGTCGAAGCCATAGGGCGCCGCCATGTCGAAGGCGCGGTAGACGTCCTCCGCCGTGTGCTTCCTCCCGATCGCGCGGAGGGTGCGGTCAGAAAAGCTCTGCGCGTTGATGCAGATGCGCGTGACGCCGTAGTCGCGGCAGACGTCGAGTTTCTCACGGGTGAAGACGTCGGGTCTCCCCGCCTCGACGGTGTATTCGCACCCGTTGGTCCGGAGGGGCTCCACGGCGCGCAGGACGAGGGCGAGTTCCTCCGCCGAGAGGACAAAGGGCGTCCCCCCGCCGATGTAGACGGAGCGCAGGTTGCGGATGAGGGGGCGGGCGGCAGAAAGCTCGCGGGAGAGGGCTTCGAGATAGGCGGGCACGAACTGCCTCGTCTTCTCGATGGGCGCGGTGATGAAGGAGCAATACACGCACTTGCTCGGGCAGAAGGGCAGGGAGATGAACAGATCGCAGTTGCCCTCCCTGCGCTCATACACGCCGCGCTGCCCCTCGAGCACGCGGCGCACGAGGGCGATGTTCTCTCCGGAAACGCCCATTTCCTCGAAGAAGGGAGAAAAGTCCCTCCCCTCCTCCTGCTGCGCATAGGCGAGGCGGGTGGGACGGATGCCCGTGAGCGCCCCCCACGGCAGCGTCTTGCCGGTCAGTTTCACCAAAAAGCGGTAGAGTGCGAGCTTCGAGGATCTCTTCGCGAGGCTCTTATATTCGAGCTCATTGCGGACATGGTACCCGTCTCGCTGCTCATAGCGCTCTCCGCAGGCGGTGAAGACGTTGAAAAATTCCCCCTCCTTCCCATCAAAAAAATGCTCGATGGCAAGCCCGTCCGCGCCCTCGAAGAGGCGGACGACGTCCATGAGCTCCTGATGGAGAAAGGGTGCGTTCGTCGTGAGCATAGTTCTCCTTTTTCAGCGCAGAAAGCGGACGAGCCATCTCCGCTCTGCCGCAAGGGTCGTATTTTCGCCGTGCCCCGGATAGACGGGGAGGTCCCCCTCGAGCGAGCACAACTTCCGCAGGCTCTCGCGCAGCTGCGCCCTGTCGCCCGTGGGGAGATCGGTCCTCCCGACGTCCCCTACAAAGAGGGTGTCACCCGAAAAGAGGGCGCATCCGGGCAGGGACGGGGAGGGCGAAATGAGGTAGCAGCAGCTGCCCGCCGTGTGACCGGGGGTACCCATGACCGAGACAGACATGCCGAAAAGCTCTAATTTGTCGCCGTCCTCAAAGGTGAAATCGACAGAAAAGGGCGGGACGGGGCACGAGAATCTCTCCCCCAAATTGTGATGCATCGCGAGGGAGCGTTCGCTCTGCAAACAGCCGATCTCCACGCCCACGCTCTGCAGTGCAGCCGCGCCGCCGACGTGGTCGAAATGCCCGTGGGTGAGCAGGGCGCAGCCGATCTTCAGCCCCATTTCTTGCGCGCGGTCGAAGACGTCGGACCGGGCGGGGTCGATGGCAATTGCATTTTCCCCGTCCAAGGTGACGAGGTAGCAGTTTGCCGCGAACCCCTTGGGAGGCAGTTTGTGAACCTGTATCGCGGACATGGGTATGCCCTCCTGCGTCATGTCAGTTTTTGAGGCGGTGCACTTCGGTGATGCGCGGATAGGATGCGATCTTGTCGATGAGCACCTCGATGTCCTGCTTGCCGAGCAGGCTGACGGTGACCTCCACGACTGCGCCGTTCGTCTTCTCGTTGCGCCCGTTGATGGAGGAGATGGAGAGTTTGAGGTCGGTCACGCTCTGCGAGATCGCCGAGAGCGCGGCGCCCTGGTCCTCCGCAAAGACGACGATCGCCGCCTTGAAGCGGGTCGAGCCGGGGCGGACGATCCACTCCGCAGGTTGGAGGCGTTCGGGTTCCACCCCGCGCATGTTGGGACAGTCGGCGCGGTGGACGACCACCCCCCTTCCGCGCGTGACGAAGCCGATGATATCATCGCCGGGCACGGGCGAACAGCAGCCCGCAAAGGAGACGAGCAGCCCGCTCATGCCCTTGATGATATCATCGCCGGGCACGGGCGAACAGCAGCCCGCAAAGGAGACGAGCAGCCCGCTCATGCCCTTGATGGTCACCGAGCCGCTCACGTTCTTCTCTTTGAAGGGGCGCAGTTCGATGGTCTGCGGGACTTCCTTGCGCAGATAGTCGACGAGTTTGAAGAGGATCTGCGAGGAGGAGATCCCCCCGTAGCCGATGGCGGCGAACATCTCCTCCTGCGTCTCGAAGGCGTACTTTTCGGAGAGTTTTTTGAAGCTCTCGGGGGTGAGGACCTCGGCGAGGGTGTACCCCTTCCGCTTCGCCGCGTCGTCGAGCATCTGCCTGCCGAGGCGGATGTTCTCTTCCTTAGTCTCCTTGCGGAAGAAGGTCTTGATCTTCGCCTTGGCGGAGGAGGATTTGACAAATTTGAGCCAGTCGCGGGAGGGACCCTTGCTCGTGGGCGAGGTGATGATCTCGACAATGTCGCCCAGCTCGAGGGTGGAATTGAGGGGAACGATCTTGCCGTTCACCTTCGCCCCCGTGCAGCGGTTGCCGACCTCGGAGTGGATGGCATAGGCAAAGTCGACGGGCGTCGCCTCCGCGGGGAGGGAGATGACCTTGCTCTGTGGCGTGAACACGAGAAGCTCGGGGCTGTAGAGCTCCGCCTTGACCGTATCGAGGAACTCGCGCGAGTCGCGGACCCCCCCCTGCAGATCCATCATCTCGCGGATCCACGAGATGCGCTGGTCGAGGGTGGTCTCCTCCGTGCGGTTCTCCTTGTACTTCCAGTGCGCAGCGATGCCGTATTCCGCCATGCGGTGCATCTCTTCGGTACGGATCTGGATCTCGAAGGGCTGCCCGAAGTTCGTGACGACGGTGGTGTGCAGGGAGCGGTAGAGGTTGGGCTTGGGGGTGGCGATGTAGTCCTTGATGCGCCCGGGGACGGGCTTCCACTTTTTGTGGATCTTGCCGAGCACTTCGTAGCATTCGTCGATGGTGCCGACGATGACGCGCACCGCCGTGAGGTCATAGATCTGGTCGAGCGTCTTCCCCTTGGAACGCATCTTCCGATAGATGGAATAGAAATGCTTGGGGCGCCCGAACACTTCGCCGTGGATGTTGGACTCGGTGAGCATCCCGTTGATCTCCTCCACCACCGAATCGACGAAGCGGGTGCGCTCCTCCAACTTCTGGTGGATGTTCTCGACGAGGTACTCGAAGGCGGGCGGATCGATATATTTGAGGCACAGATCCTCGAGCTCGCACTTGATTTGGCTGATGCCGAGCCGCCCCGCGATGGGGGCATAGATGTCGAGGGTCTCCTGCGCCATCCTCTGCTGCCGTTCGGCGGAGAGGAAGTTGAGCGAGCGCATGTTGTGCAGACGGTCGGCGAGCTTGATGATGATGACGCGGATGTCCTTCGCCATCGCGATGAAGATCTTGCGAAAATTCTCCGCCTCCTCCTCTTCCTGCGACTTGAAGACGATCTTGTCGAGCTTGGTGACCCCGGAGACGAGGGTGAGCACCCCCTCGCCGAATTCGTTGCGGATGTCCTCCTCGGTGGCGGAGGTGTCCTCGATGACGTCGTGCAAAAGGGCGGCGGCGATCGTCTCGGCGTCCAAGCCGAGGTCGACGAGGATCTCTGCAACGGCGCAGGGGTGGATGAAATAGGGCTCGCCTGAGGCACGCTTCTGGTTGCGGTGCGCCTCCTTCGCAAAGTCATAGGCGCGAAGGAGCATGTCGCGGTCGTCGCCCGTGTAAAACTCGTAAATTTTGATGAGAATGCTTTCCATGATCGCTACTCCCCTCCTTTCAGGCGGCAGACCGCCCGATAGATGCGGGAATTGGTGAGCTCCGTCTTTTTGCCGCGGAAGACGTGCAAGATCCCTCCGTCGAGAGAGATGAGCCCGAGCTCCCCGAACACGGCGAGCGCGAACACGAGCTGCTCCCTCCCGAAGATGTTCGCCTTGCTTGCGGCGAGCGTTCTTGCCGCATCCGCGGTCGTCTCCCCGAGCACTTTTCCCTCTGCTGTGCGGAGGAAGGAGAAGACGGAGAGCAGGCTCTCACGGGCAGGGTCGACCAAATCCATGGCACCCATGTCCAGAAGAGAGGTGTTGCGGACGAGATGAGCGGCGCCCGTCTCTGGCAGCAGAACGGGTCCGTCGAGGACGACGACATCGCGGAAGGCACTAAGGTCGCAGTCGGGCGCGGGGGCGTAGAGCACGGTGTTGGTGCAGCTCCCCGACGAGGGACGGAAGACATCGATCCCGAGCCCCGTAAGGGCGGGGAAGCGGGAGAGATGGCTGCGGTCGCGGATGACCGCGGCGAGCCCGTAGGCGCATTCGTCGATGCGGCTTCTCAAAAAGGCGTTGACTTCTTCCTCCCCGAGCGCCTCTGCCTCCTTTTGCGGGCGGGCGGCAAGCTGCAAGGCGGCGGCAAAGGCGGAGAGTTCGACATCGGACCCGCTCGCCCCGTCATAGAGCACACTGCGCACAAATCCCTTTATGTATTCCTTCCCGCGGAAGTGGGAGACATTATACTCAAAGACGATGCGTTTTTTGAGGTCGGAGCGCAGGATCTCGAGGTCGCGCGCGCCGTTGAAGTAGACAAATTCGAAGCCACCGAGGGTGAGCGAGAGATGCGGCGACGCGGGTTTGAGGGGCACGGCGTCCACCTTTTCCGCCTCGACGAAGAAGAGGGGGCGGCGGTTGCCGACGCCGCACGGTTCGAGCAGGGTGAGTTCGCGCGCGACGCGGCGGAAGTCCCCCATGCCCTCGCCTGCGACGCAGAGGGAGGGAAGAAAGTCCTCGCGGGCATAGTGCTCGCCGATGTAGGCGTTGAGCGCCGCTTTCAGCCCCTCGAAGTTCTCCTCCGAGACGTTGACGCCCGCCGCCTGCGCGTGCCCGCCGAACTCGGCGATGTGGCTGCTGCAGCCTTTGAGCGCCTCGAAGATGTTGACCTTTTCGATGGAGCGGGCGCTCCCCTTGAGCATCTCCCCGCGGCGGACGAAGAGGAGGGCGGGGCGGGCGAATTCCTCCGCGATGCGCGCGGCGACGATGCCGACAAAGCCCGCGTTCCAATGTTCGCTCGCGAGCATGACGACGTTGTCGTAGGGACCCTCCGCCGCGATCTGCGTCGCAGCCTGTGCATACAGTTCATCGCAGTATTTCTGTCTCTCCGAATTATATGCGTTGAGGCGCGCCGCGAGCTCATAGATCTCCTTTTCGTCTTCGCTCGTGAAGAGGGTGAGCGCGGCTCTCGCATCCCCCATCCTGCCCGCGGCATTGATGCGCGGCGCGACGGTGAAGGCGAGGGTCTGCGCGGTGACCTCCCCCGTCTTGCCGAGGATGGCGGCAAATGCGGGGCGGGGAGACTTTTCGATGAGGCGGAGCCCCTCGGCTACGATGTCGCGGTTCTCCCCGAGCAGGGGAACGCTGTCGGCGACGGTGGAGAGGGCGGCGAAGTCGACCAACCCGTACGCCTTCTCCCCGATGAGCGCCTGCGCCAGCTTGAATGCCACGCCCGCGCCGCAGAGATTGTCGTAGGGATAGTCGTCTTTGAGCTTGGGGTTGACGACGATACAGTCGGGCAAATCATCGGGCAGTTCGTGGTGGTCGGTGACGATGACGTACGCCCCCTGCTCCTTGATATATTCGACCTCTTCGCGGTTGGAGATACCGCAGTCGACCGTAATAAAGAGGTCGGGGAGGAATTCATCGAAGATCTTGTCGATGGCGGACGCGGACATGCCATAGCCGTCCGTCCTCTCGGGGACGTAGAGATAGGGCTCGATGCCGAAGGTGCGCAGGGCGCGGGAGAGGATGGCGCAGGCGCCGATGCCGTCTGCGTCGTAGTCGCCGAAGACAGCGACACGCCAGCCCTCATCGCGTGCCTGCGTGATGAGCTCCACCGCCTCCCTCATCCCCTTCATGAGCAACGGCGGGAGATAGTTTGCGGAGGAGGGCGAAAGGAAGGCGCGCATCTTTTCCGCCGTGTCGATCCCGCGCGCGAAAAGGATCCCCGCGGTCGTCTCCGTGAGGTCCGCCGCACGCGCAAGGGCGCGCACGCTTTCCAGTTGTTCGGGCGAAAATTCAAATTCGCGGACGAGCTTCTTCATCAGATCCCTTCCCTTTCGTAATCAATGGCGGACTGCCCTGCGGCGAAGTCCGAAAAACGGCGGGGTCTCTCCCCGCCGTGTGTATTCTGTTCCAGCGGCTTATTCCGCATCTGCGTTTTCGGACGCCTTCTTCTTTTTGCCGATATACCCCGGCTTGCTGTTCTTCTTCTCCCTGCGCTTATCGAACATCTTGCGGAGCGGGATGCAGATCTCGGGACCGATAAAGAAGGTGGAGAGAAGAGGGACCGCCGCGCCGACGATGGCGGGAAGGAGAAAGAGGGATGCGCCGCTCGCAGCGACCGCACCGAGGACGACGATCACACCGCCCATCACTGCAGCCGAAATGAGCATGGGCTTGCGCGCTTCCTTCGCGGTCCTGCGGATGATCTCCTCGCTCGGCACCCCTTCGTTCTCGGGCGCCTTGAATGCGTCGCGCAGCTTGTTGGCGAAGACCAGCCAGAGGACGATGGAAGCCAGCGCCGCGACCGCCGCAAAGAGGAGGGGCGTGCCCGCATAGACGGGGAAGCGGGTGACTGCAAAGAACGCCGCCGTGAACAGCGCGTCGTGCGCGCAGCAGGTGATGCCCGCGACCGCAACGCTCACGCCGTAGCGGATGCAGATGTAGATGTACGCCACGATGGCGCCGACCGCGACCGCGATCGCCCCGCGCCATGCATATTCGTAGAAGCGGGTGCCCTCGAGCTTGTGCATGCTCGCAAACACGGTCGCACCGTCGAACTGCGTCTTCGCACTCGCGTTGACCGCCTCCGCAGCCTTGGCAAGGGCGTCGCCGTCCGCCGTGCCGCGGATCGTGTATTTGAGCATGGAATCGGTCGTTTCCGCAAGAGACGAGCCATCCATGTACACGATGAACTCCTTGTCTTCGTACGAAATGCCGTTTTCCTTGAATGCGTCCTCGCACAGTTTTGCGAGGTCCTCTTCCTTGCCGAGCGCGATGTTGACGTCGTAATGGACTTCGAAGGTGTACTTCTCGGGACGCTCGGGCAGAAGGTTGAAGCCGAGCAGCGCGTAGAGGATGATGCCCGCAATGATGACGACCGAAGAGATCGCAAGGACCACGGCGAACAGTTTGTTGTTCTTGATCTTATTCATCGTCCGCCTCCACTCTCTTGAAATTGCAGAACTTGCCCTTGTCCTTCGCGAAGCTCATGAACGCCGCCCAGTGGAACCGGCTGACGGCGAGCGTGCAAAGCCCCGAGAGCACCGCGGCAAGCCCGAAGGTGAAGGCAAACGCCGCAAGCTCGGTGAAGGAGATAAAGTATGCGATGAACGCAAGGAGGGCGAGCGCGATGTGCACGTCGAACACGGCAAAGAAGCAACGCTTGTAGCCCGCCTTGACGGAGGACGTCATCGTCTTGCCGAGGGCGTATTCCTTCTTCGCGCTCTCATAGGTGACATAGTTGCAGACCGCAAGGAGGGCGCCGCCCAGCGCGATCGCAAGAAAGGTCTCCACGCCGATGTGCAGGAAGGGGATCGCCCAAACGAGCAGGATCATCAGCGAGAGATAGATGAGCATGGTGTAGAGGTTGGCGAGCCCGATCCCGCGGAACTTCACAAAGAAGAAGACAAGTTCCGCAAGCAGGAGGACGCCGACGCCCACGCAAAGAAGGATGAGCGCAAGATCGCCGAACGAGGCGCCTTCGCGCACCACTTCGCCGAGGGTGAAGGCGAGCTCCGTCTTCCCCGCGTTCAGCGAGGAGTCGATGGTCTCCGCGACGACGGTCGCCGCGAGCTGATCGTAGCTCGAGCTGTTGACGTAGAGCGTCTTCTGGTTGATGTGCTCCTGCGCGCTCAGGGAGATGACCGCATTGTCCCCCACGTAGAAGAAGAGGGTGACCGCGGAATCCGCCGCCCCCGACGTCCAGCCGGAGATCAGTCTCCTGCCCTTGTCGGTAAAGCGGAGCTCGACATAGTTGCCGTTCGTGTTGGAACGAGCCTGTGCGCTCTTGATGTAGGAGGAGATGCTCTCCCCTTCCTCGAGCTCGAGCTTGGTCGCGCTGTCGGCATCGCTGCCGTAGCCCATCGAGAAGGTCCCCGTGTACGCCATCGTGTTGAGGGCATAGGCAATGGTGGAATTCGTGCCCTGGTAGGTGGGCATGAGCACCTCCACCGTATAGCCGTCGCGCACGGAGACAGACGCACCGCTCAGGTGCAGCCCTTCGACGCGGGCACGGAGCTGGGCAAGGGCGCCCGCGAACTCCGTCTTGAACTCTTCGGTGACCTCTCCGTCTTCTCCGCAGACCTTTTCGGTCTCGAAATAGACAGTGCTGTTCCCTTCGGTATAGGGCGTGTAGCGCTCCGCATAGTCGTCGACCGCGCTCTGCTTGTCCGCATAGGACTTGTCAGAGGGATCGGTGTGTTCGAGCACGTCGCGAAGCCCCGCGAGGTTGTCGGTGTATTCCTGCGCCGAGATCACTCCCTCGGGATAATAGACTGCCGTGTATCCCCCGCCGATGTACCGTCTCCCGTCCGAAGCGACGTACGCCCCGGGCAGCTCATTGCCGAGTTTGGGGTCTTTCTCCGTCATGGCAACGAAGTTGTTGAACATCTTGATGTTTTCCGTGCCATGAGGGAAGACTGCCGTGCACATAAAGCACAGCCCGGCAAGAAGAACGGTGATCAGAGCGAGGGAAATCGCTGATTTGATCTTACCCATGTAGCCTCCTCCTGTATCGTGAGCGGGGGGCATCCCCCGTTTCCAAGCTGTTCCGTTTCGGAAAAACTCACTTTTATCATTATATAGGAATTAAGCGCGCGCGTCAAGTCGAAATGCGCGGCTTATTGGAATTTTCTCGGAAATTTCTACGAATTTTCGCGTGCCTTGCGCTCCGCGAGAACGTGCATCGCACATTCGATGCGCTTTTTCATCATCACGCACGTCATGGGATAGGGTTCGTCGATGTCCCCCGAGTAGTGATAATTGTTGGCGCTGCACCCGCCCGAGCAGATGAACTTGGCAAAGCAGTCGCCGCACTTCTTGCGGGTGAACAGGCAGCTCCGAGCGAATTTTTCTCTCAGGCGCCCGTCGAGCTTGCCCTCGAACACGTTCCCCATCCGCCAAGCCGCATCCCCCGCGAACTGGTGGCAGGGGTAGATGTCGCCGTTCGGCACGACGGAGAAATATTCGTTGCCCGCGCCGCATGCCGAGACGCGCTTCGCAAGGCAGGGTCCGCCCTCGAGGTCGACGTGGAAGTGGAAGAAGAGGAATCCCCTCCCCTCCGCTTCGCGGCGGATGTATTCGTCGCACAGCTTCTCGTATTCCGCCTCGATCGTGGGGAGATGCTCCTCTCTGATCTGCAGGTCGGGGATGTCGGTGACGACGGGCTCGAGGGAGATGGAGTCGAAGCCGTTGTCCGCGAGAAAGAGCACGTCCTTCGAGAAGTCGAGGTTCTTCGCCGTGAAGGTGCCGCGGACGTAGTAGTGCTTGTCCCCCCGCGCCTTGACGAACTGCTTGATCTTCCCGATGACGGCGTCGAAGCTGCCCTTGCCGTTGACCGTCTTGCGGACGGCGTCGTGCACCTCCTTCCTCCCGTCGACGGAGAGGACGACGTTTTCCATCTCCTCGTTGAGGAAGGCGACCGTCTCGTCGTCGAGCAGCAGCCCGTTGGTCGTCGTGGTGAAGAGGAAGCGCTTGCCGAGCTTTGCCGCCTCCTCCTTGGCATAGTACACCGTGCGCTTGACAACGTCGAAGTTCATGAGCGGTTCGCCGCCGAAAAAGTCGACTTCGAGCACCTTTCTGTTGCCGCTCTCGCGGAGCAGGAAGTCGATCGCCGCCTTCGCCGTCTCGAAGCTCATGACTTCGCGCACCGAATGGTACGCCCCTTCGTCGGCAAAGCAATAGCGGCAGCGGAGGTTGCAGTCGTGCGAGACGTGCAGGCAGAGCGCCTTCACCTCAGGGGACTTGATGGGGCGCGCCTGTGTCTCGGGCGCGTCGAGAAGCCCCTCCCGCCTGAGCCCTTCGATGGCTTCGACCGTCTCCTTGAGCTCTTCGTCGGAGATCTCCACGGGCTCCCCTTTGAGATAGCGCGCCGTCGCGTCGTCGCACTCGTGGAGAGCGCCGCTGCCCGTGTCATAGATGTAGCGTTTGTCGTGGTAAGAAAAAACGTGGATCATAAGTTGAAAAGACTCCTCTCCGGGGAGGAGCTTTGGCAAGACAACGCCAAAAGAGCGACACCGTCGCTCTCCCGTTCGCGTTGGCGCCGCCTTATTTCTTTTCGATGTTCTGTTCTCTCGTGATGCGCTCGCAGGACTGGTTCCCCACGGTGCAGCTCGTCTTGCAGGCGGACTGGCAGGTGCTTCTGCATTCGCCGCAGGCAGTCACTTTCTTCTCTGCGGGCTTCGCAATCGTCTTGATCATAACAATCACCTCTGATGTTTTTCTCTATTATACTATGGATGAAGGTATTTTGCAAGCGATTTACACGGGCTCTTTGCGCAATTTTCCTCCGATGAGTGCCCCGACTGCCCCCATGGCGGTGCAGAGGAGCAGTTCGACGGGGAAAAGAAAGGTGATGCGGAAGCCGCCGCCGATCGCCGCAAAGAGCAGGAGGGCGAGAACGCACGCGAGCGCGCCCGCCGCCATGCCCTTGAAGAGGGCGCGTCCCCGCCGCACGAAGATGAGCGGGAAGACGAGGGACGCGAGCGCCTTGATCGTCCAGTTCACCGCCGTCACCACCCCCTGCGGAGGCGCATACGCCCGCACGATGACGGCAAAGATCGCCGCCGCGAACAGATAGAAGACGCAGGCGAGCGCCGCAGACACGCCCACCTCCTTTGCCGCGCTTTTCCAATCGAACTTCATACATCTCCTCCCTTTGGGCGGAAAAAACCTCCGCACAGCTTATCCCTATGCGGAGGTCGTAAAAATTATGCGGTCTTATTCTTCTTTGGGGGGCTCCTGTCCTTCTTCGGCGGGCTTTTGGGCGGGCTGTTCCGCCTTGGGGTCTGCCGTGACGACCTCGGGCGCCTTTTTCTCGTTCTTTGCTTCCTTTTCAGCCTTGCGCCTTGCCTCCGCCTCTTCGCGGGCGATCTGGGTGGGACCCTTCGCATCCGTCTGGGCGATGCACTCCTTGTCGAGCTTGAGGAAGGACTTGCCAGAGGCTTCGGTGCCCGTCTCGATGACGACGGTGTTGTCGTCGCACACCTCGGTGACAATGCCGCAGATGCCGCCGATGGTCTTTACCTTATGCCCGGGGGCGATCGCCGCAAGCTGTTCGGTATACTCCTTTTGCTTTTGCTTGTTCTTCCTGCCCGAGACGAGGAACCACACGACGAGCAGCACGATGAGCACGAGGAGCACAATGAAGAAGATCCATTGGCTGCCCGGTCCCGAGGGGTTCGACGTCGTCGTGTTTTCGGTCTCCTCCAGCAGGACCGCCAACGCATTCCAAAACAACATATCTCAACTCCTTAAATGGTTTCGTATCTTCCGGCAGGGAAGTTCTCCCCGCCGTCATGCCCCTACATCATATCCTATTTGCCCGCTTTTGGCAAGCGTTTTCGGGGGAATTTTTTCCCTTTCACCCCGTTTTCATTCGCCGGCGGACTGCTTTTCGTAGAATTCCTTGACGAAATCGCGCACATAGCCGCCGAGGATGCTCTCGCGCAATCCCCGCATGAGCTTGTGGAGGTAGGCGATATTGTGCATCGAGAGGAGCATGGCGCCCGTCATCTCCCCCACGTTCACCATGTGGCGGAGATATGCCTTGGTGTAATGTCTGCAGCAATAGCAGTCGCACTCGGGGTCGAGCGGGGTGAAGTCCTGCTTATATTTGCCGTTTCGGACGACGACCTTCCCCCGCGAGGTGAGCGCCATGCCGTTGCGGGCGACGCGGGTGGCGAGCACGCAGTCGAACATGTCCACGCCGCGCAGCACCCCCTCGACGAGGCAGTCGGGCGAGCCGACGCCCATGAGATAGCGGGGCACGTCGGTGGGAAGATGGGGCTGCAATTCGTCCAACAGTTCATACATGAGCGGCTTGGGTTCCCCCACGGAGAGACCGCCGATGGCGATACCATGTCTGACATAGGGCATCGTAAGTTCCAAAGAACGCAGCCTCAGGTCCTTGAAAAAGTTGCCCTGCACGATGGGGAAGAGCGCCTGAGTTTCGTTGCCGTCATGCGCCGCAAAGCACCGCCTGAGCCAGCGCTCCGTCTGCAGCATGGCGTCCTCCGCCTGCTTGTGCGAATAGCCGTATTCCGAGCAGACGTCGAGGGGCATGATGATGTCCGAGCCTAAATTGTGCTCGATCTCCATCACCTTCTCGGGCGTGAAGAAGTGGTAGCTCCCGTCGACATGGGAGGAGAACTTCACCCCTTCGTCGGTGATCTTGTTGAGCTTGGAGAGGGAAAACACCTGAAAGCCGCCGCTGTCCGTGAGGATCGCCTTATCCCAGTTCATGAACTTATGCAGCCCGCCCGCGTCGCGCACGAGGGTGTCGCCGGGGCGCATGTACAAGTGGTAGGTGTTGGCAAGGATGATCTGCGAGCCGATCTCCTCGAGGTCGCGCGGGAGCATGCCCTTCACCGTCCCCTGCGTGCCGACGGGCATGTAGACGGGGGTCTCGATGTCGCCGTGCGGCGTATGGAAGATGCCCGCCCGTGCCCCCGTTTCGGGGTCGGTTTTGAGCAGTTCGAAGGAAAAGAATTGGTCGTTCATGCGACTATCGTACTATAAACGCGAAAAAAAATCAACTTCTTTCGCGGGGCGGGGAGGAAAATTTCCCCCACACACCCGAAAACCGAACATTTCTCACAAAAAATAAAAATATTTTTCATATTCTACTTGACAATTTTGCCGTTCGGGTGTAAAGTTGTAGTGAAGAAAAAAATTCTTTTCAAATCGGAGGACACCATGACGAATCTATTCCGACGTCTCATCCCCGCGGCGCTCGCGCTCTCGCTCGGATTTCTCCCCGCCATCGCTGCATGCGGAGGCGGCGGGAACGGCGAAGAAGCCGAAAAACCGCCCGTGACGGACCCCCAGCCGTCCGTCTATGAGATCGCGTTCGACCGCAGCGAGCTCCTTCTCGCAGACCTCGAGGGCTACGGCGAGGCATCCCTCTCCGCGACCGTCTACTGCGACGGGACGGCGACCGGGGAGAAGCCCGTCTTCACCGTGCGCGACCAAACGGTCGCAAAAATTGACGGAGAAAGGGTCACCGCCCTCAAGGCGGGTGAGACCGTTGTTACCGCCTCCTACACCGCAAACGGGGGTACCGTGTCCGAGGACCTCCCCCTCTGCGTGCTCTCCGAGGCGGATGCGGACACCGTCAATTCGTTTGACGAGGAGGCTGTGAACCTGTTCGGGAGGACCTATTTTTCCTCCTCCAAGCTCACCTTCGACAATGTATGCACGGGCATCGAAGTCGCGTTCGCTGGCACGAGCCTCACCGCAAAGCTCTCTGTCTCGGGCGGAAGCAGCAAGGTGCGCGTGTATGTGGACGGCGAAACGGAGGGCAGGACGATCGCGCTCACAGCCGCTTCCGGGGAGGAGACGGCGCTGTGCGAAGATCTCGAGGACGGCATTCACACCGTGCGCATCCTCAAAGCGCTGAGCAACACGTCGTCCAGCGACGGCGAACCCTTCGGCAGGGTGCATCTTCCCGCGGAGGACGCCTTCTCGACGGACGGGAGCTTTGTCGCCGTGCGTGAGAAGTCGGAACTCAAGATCGAGATCATCGGCGACTCCATCACCGCGGGCTGCGGCGCGAACGGGACCTCTTCGGAGAGCAAGCAGACGCTCGAGAACTCCGACGCGACCCTTTCCTTCGCCTACCTCACCGCGCAGGCGCTCGGCGCCGACTTCTCGATCATGGCGCTCGAAGGCATCTGCGCCAAGGACGGCAACCTCTGCGCGTACGATACCTATCAGAAACAGTTCATGAGCAACTCCGCGCCCGACTACGACCCCTCTTCGTTCGACGCGGACGTCGTGGTGCTCGCCCTCGGCGAAAATGACGTCTGGCACGCGACTTCCGACGCGTTCCCCAACTATAATTTGGAGAAGTTCCGCGCCGACTACGCAGACATGCTTCGCCTCATCCGCACGGCGCACCCCTCGGCAAAGATCGTGTGCGTGTTCGGCATGATGCCCGCCTCCGCCCGCACGGACGGCGTGAAGACGATCAAGGACGCCATCGCCGACACGGGGGATACGAACATCACCGCCCTGCAGATGCGCACCAACGAGAAGGGCGCGAACTCCCACCCCAACGCGGCAACGCACAAGCTCAACGCCGAGCGCCTCACGAGCCACATCCTCGGGCTCCTCGGCGGGGAATAAACAAAATTTTTATCCAAAGGAGAACCCATGAACAAACGCTTTCTTGCTTTTTTAGGCGCCGCCGCTCTCTTGTGCCTCTTCCCCATGTGGGGATGCAACGGAGGGGGTGAGACGACAAACGAGCCACCCATGCCCGAGACAGAGGTCATCGAAGGGCGCGAAGTGATCTCCGCGGAGGAGGTCAATTCCTTCAAGGAGGACTGCGTCACCCTGCTCGGCAGGACCGCCATGATGTCGGGGCAGCTCGTTCTCGCCAATGCGGGGACGGGCATCGAAGTCTCCTTCTACGGCACCGAGCTGCAGATGACGGCGAACATCATGACCAATCCCGTCGCCCTCGTCTCCTTCCTCGACGGCGCCGATGAGGGAGAACGCCTCGAGGTGAAGAGGAACAAGACCTTTACGGTCGCGAGCGGACTGGAGGAGGGCGTGCACACCGTCCGCATCGTCAAGGCGACGAGCTCGCAGAACGGTCAGGCGAACATCAAAGAGTTTGTGACGGACGGCAAGTTCCTCCGCCCCGCCCCCAACTTCTCGCTCTCCATCGAGTTCGTGGGCGACTCCATCACCGTGGGCGCCGGCATCCTCACCACCCCCGACAAGCTGTGTGCGGACAACAACACCGACGCGACCAAGGCGTACGCCTACCGCACCGCCAAGGCGCTTGGTGCCGACTATTCGCTCGTCGCCACCGAGGGCATCTGCGTCAAGGCGACGCTCGGAGTGCTCAATTTCAACATGCTCGACATGTACGAGAACCTCTCCTCCACCCACACGATGAAGTATGACTTCAGGAAGAAGTTCGACGTCGTGGTCGTCGCTCTCGGCACGAACGACGCCTATGCCCTGAATGCGACTTACTCGGCGGAACAGTTCACTGCCGACTATGGCGAACTGCTCGCCCTCATCCGCTCGAAGAACGCGGACGCGAAGATCGTCTGCATCTACGGACTGATGGAGAACAACGCGAACATCGCGCAGAGCATCCAAAGCGCCGTCGCCGCAGCGGAGGACGAAAACATCAGCTATCTCGCCGTCCCCAAGGGCAACAGCGGCGGTCAGAGCCACCCGGGCGCGGAGGACGCCGCAGCGCAGGCGACCGTGCTCACCGATCATCTCAAACAACTGCTCGGCATCTGAAAAGCCGCAGCCCGCCGCGAAGAATGCGGCGGACGTCAACGGTTAAATCATGCGGTTCGGCGGCTTGCCGGACCGCTTTTTCGAGGCTTTTCAGGACGGGTGTCAGCGTCCCTGAATCGAGAAACAGGGCTTTGTGATGCGAGCGCGCTCATCTGCGGACGAGCGTTTGCTCGATGTGAGTATTACCGAAAAAGGCATGGCGCTCCGCGAACGCGCAGTGGAGGTGCCCGGCAAAGTCGCGGGATGCATCAACCTCGACGGCGAAGAAGCTCTGACGCTCTATCAAACGCTCTATAAGATCCTGTCACAAGCATCTGCAAAGGACGCAGAATGAAGTTCGGACAGCAATCCAAAACGGCGGGGTTTATCCCCGCCGTTTTGATTTTCCCAAAGAAGATTTGAAAGTTTCGGCTCCCCTGTCCTCTCCCGCATTCTGCGCGGCGGGCTGTTTTTACTTCCTCGGTTTTCGAAGCCGGACCAAGAGGCAGATCGCGGCGGAGAGTTCCATGCCGAGCAAGCCGAGCGCGAGCATGTAGAGGGCGGTCATCCATAGAAGAGGAGGCGCCGTCCCCGCGACGAGCCTGTGGACCGTCACGAGCAAGACGGGCGCGGGCAAGATCGCATAGCACCGCGCAAGGGGACGCAGCCCTGCCAAAATTCCGACGCTCAAAGCAAGCGCGCTGTTGACGCCGAAGAGCAGGATCATCTCCATCGCCGCGGGAGACCATCCGCCCGTGAGCGCGAGCGCCACCAGACGGATGCGCGACGTCAGCATCGCATAGACGACCGCAAGCCCAAGCATGACCGCAAACGCGGAAGACGTCTTCTTCAAAATCTCCTCCTTTCAAGAGGTAATGTATTCCCCGTTTGCAGAAAAAGTATTTCGTACTTCATTCGCCAAGCGCCTTTCGCAAGGAAGCGATGTCCCTATATCCCGTATACTCTTCCGGGTGCTCCTCCATTTTTTTGACCTCTTCCATCGCCGCCAGAGTGTCCTTATTCGGGGCGACCCGCGTGACCTCAAAGGGAATGCCCTGCTCTGCCAATGCCTTTTTCAAATAAATATTGATCGCGGTAGAGAGGTCCATCCCCAAATCGGCGAACAACTCTTGCGCCTGCCGCTTTACTTCCGCATCGATCGTGATGTTCGTAGATACTTTCGCCATTTTGATCCCTCCTCTTTGTCTCTGACAATATTCTAACATATTATATGAAATTTGTCAACATATTATGCGCGTAAAATGTGGATTTTCAGATAACAAATGGCATTGTAATAAGGCAAGTGACCGCGAAGTGCCTGCTCTCAGAAACGAGCAAGACAAGGAGAGCGCGTAAGCGACGACGGGAGCGTACAATGAGGTACGTGACCAAGGAGCGCGCAAGCTCGACGCCGTATTGCGAAGTTTATAAGAGCAGGCACGCGTCGCCGAAAGAAAAGAAGCGATACTTCTCCTTTACTGCCGTCTCGTAGATGTGCAGGACTTCCTCGCGCGAGCAAAAGGCGGAGACAAGCATGAGGAGGGTGCTCTCGGGCAGGTGGAAATTGGTGATGAGCGCATCGACGCAGCGGAAGGTGTAGGGCGGGTAGATGAAGATGCTCGTCTCTCCCCTTCCCGCGTGAACGGTGCCACCCATGTCCGTGACAGACTCCAACGTACGCACCGAAGTGGTCCCCACGCAGACGATCCTTCTCCCCTCACGTTTGGCGAGATTGAGCCTCTGCGCCGCCTCCTCGGAGACCTCGTAGTACTCCGAATGCATTTTGTGTTCGGTGACGTCGTCCACCTTGACGGGGCGGAAGGTCCCCAGCCCGACGTGGAGGAGGACTTCGACAATCTCCACCCCCATGCCGCGCAGCTTTTCGAGCAGTTCGGGGGTGAAGTGCAGCCCCGCCGTGGGCGCCGCCGCCGAGCCCGTCTCCCTCGCATACACCGTCTGGTAGCGCTCGGGGTCCTTGAGCTTTTCGTGAATGTAGGGCGGAAGGGGCATGCTCCCCGCGCGGGAGAGGACGTCTTCGAACGCGCCCTCATAGAAGAACCGCACGTGCCGCTCCCCCGTCGGCGTGACGCCCGTGATCTCGAGGGAGAGCTCCTCGTTGACGACGAGTTTTCCGCCCGGTCTGCACTTTTTCCCGGGCTTTACCAGCACCTCCCATTCGTCGAGGCTGAGCCTCTTCAAAAGCAAAACTTCCACCCTGCCCCCGGACATGGTATAGCCGTAGAGCCTCGCGGGGAGGACACGGGTGCGGTTGAGGACGAGCACGTCGCCCGCCTTGAAATAGTCTGTGATGTCACGGAAGATCCTGTGCTCGATGCGCTTTTCGTCCCTGTGGTAGACGAGGAGGCGGGAGCTGTCCCGCGGCTCTGCGGGCGTCTGCGCGATGAGCTGTTCAGGAAGATCGTAGTAAAAATCGGAGGTCTTCATACCCTTTCACCAAGTTACCCGTTGCTGTCGAACACGCTCATCTGGCGGCGGACAGCCTCGGGCATCTGCACGCCCATGTGGTCGTATCCCCCCTTGAGGCAGACCCGCCCGCGCGGGGTGCGCGCGATGAACCCAAGCTGCAGCAGATAGGGCTCATAGACGTCCTCGATCGTGTTCACATCCTCGTTGATGGTCGCGGCGAGCGTCTCGAGCCCCGCGGGTCCGCCGCCGAACTTCTCGATGAGCGCCCGCAGAAGGTTGCGGTCGGTCTCGTCCAGCCCGAGCTCATCGATCTCCATCCGCCTGAGCGCCTTTTGGGCATCCTCCCGCGTGACGGAGGAACTGCCGAGCACGGCGGAGAAGTCGCGCACCCGCTTCAAGAGGCGGTTGGCGATGCGCGGCGTGCCGCGGGACCTGCGCGCGATCTCATACGCCCCCTCTTCCTCGACGGAGATGCCGAGCGTCTTTGCCGAGCGGGTGACGATGCGTTTGAGCTCATCGGGGGTATACATGTCCAAGCGGCACATGATGCCGAAGCGGTCTCGGAGGGGCGAAGAGAGCATGCCCGCGCGCGTCGTCGCGCCGATGAGGGTGAACCTCTTGAGCGAAAAACGGATGTTGCGCGCCGAGGGTCCCTTGCCCACGATGATGTCGAGGGCGTAGTCCTCCATGGCGGAATACAAAATCTCCTCCACCTGATGGTTGAGGCGGTGGATCTCGTCGATGAAGAGGACATCTCCCTCATTGAGATTGGTGAGGATGGCGGCAAGGTCGCCCGAGCGCTCGATGGCGGGTCCCGACGTGACCTTGATCTGCGTCCCCATCGTATTCGCGATGATGTGCGCGAGCGTCGTCTTGCCCAGCCCCGGAGGACCGTACAAGAGGACGTGGTCGAGCGCCTCGCCGCGCGCCTTCGCCGCAGCCATATACACGGCAAGGTTCTCCTTCACCTTGTCCTGCCCGACGTACTCCTCCATCGTCTTGGGGCGGAGGACGTTTTCCTCGATATCGTAGTCGCTCTTGCTGCTCGAAAGCAGCCGCGCGCTCTCGATGCCGTCGTCTTCAAACATACCTTTCTCCTATCGCGCCCTCTGCACGTCACATCCCGCGCAGGGCTGTGGAAATGATCTCTTCGACCGTCTTCGCCCCGAGCGACTTGGCGCGGGAGACCGCCTGTGCGCTCTCCTGCTTGGTAAATCCCAGTCCCATGAGCGCGGAAACTGCATCGTCATCCTCGGACATGGTAGGCACGGAAATCCTCCCCCCTACCGTTTCGCTGCCCAAGAGCTCGTCTGCGGAGATCTTGCCGTGGAGCTCTAAGATGATGCGCTCCGCCGTCTTTTTGCCGATGCCCTTGACCGCGGAGAGCCGCTTGGTATCGGCGGTGGCGATCGCCTCGGAGACGTCGGAGGGGCGCATGGAAGAGAGGATGCCGATCGCCGACTTCGCCCCCACGCCCTGCACCGAGGTGAGGCGCAAAAAGAGGGACTTCTCCTGCATGTCGGCAAAGCCGAAGAGGGTGATGTCGTCCTCCGAGATGCGGAGATAGGTATAGACCTCCCCGTCCTCCCCCGGTCTCACGCCCGAGAGACGGGAAAAAGCCGCCCCCGTTCACTTCCAGAAGGACGCCGTCAGGTGAGATATTTTTTACTTTTCCTTTCAGATAACCTATCATACAAAGCTCACTTTACTTGGAACAATCCCGAGAACCTGCTCGTGAAGGCATGGCAGAGGGCGACGGCGAGCGCATCGGCGGCGTCGTCGGGGCGGGGAATGGCGCTTAGCCGCAGGTGGGAGGCAACGCAACGCTGCATCTGCACCTTGTCGGCGCTTCCGTAGCCCGTGAGCGCCTGCTTGATCTGGTTGGGCTTGTATTCGAAGATCCTTCCGCACCGCTTGTTGCAGGTGAGGAGCATCACCCCGCGCGCATGGGCGACGGCAATGCCCGTCGTCACGTTTTTGGAGAAGAACAGCTCCTCCATCGCCGCCTCCTCGGGGTGGAATTTATCGAAGAGCGCATTCACACCCTCCTCGAGGATGCAAAGCCGCACGGCAAAATTCTCCGACGGCGGCGTCTTGACGACGCCGAAATCGACCGGAGAGCAGTTGCCGCGCGCATCCTTTTCGATGACGCCGTATCCCATCGTCCCGTAGCCGGGATCGAGCCCAAGAATGACCATACGTTTATTTTACAAAAAACGGCGGACGTTGTCAACAAATTCAGGGGCAAAAGGCGGCGGGCGCCCTCCTTTTTTCCCTTTGGGGAAAAGAAATGCGATCGCAAACTTGGAAACACTTGCTTTTTTTTGCGAAAGCGTGTACTATAAAAGAAAACTTTCGTGAGGCTTCCATGAAGAAAAAACTCTGGCAGGGCAGGTTCGATACCCCCCTCTCCGCCGCCGCGGATGCCTTCAACCAATCCCTCTCCTTCGACAGAAAACTCTTCGACGCCGACATCGACGCCTCCCTCGCCCACGCCGCCATGCTCGGCGAATGCGGCATCCTCACAAGGGAGGAAGCGGAACGCATCCAAGGGGGGCTCAGGGAGATCCGTGCGGACGTCGCCGCGGGCATGGAGATCGGCTGGGACGCGGAGGACATCCACTCTTTCGTCGAGGACGAGCTCGTGGAGCGCATCGGCGATACGGGCAAAAAACTGCACACGGCGCGCTCCCGCAACGATCAGGTGGCGACGGACATGCGCCTCTATGTGCGCAAGAGCGTGGGTGCGGCGATGGCGGCACTCTCCGACCTCGTGTCGACCCTTCTCTCCCGCGCGGAGGAGGGCGTCCGCATGGTCATGCCCGGCTTCACCCATCTGCGGAAAGCACAGCCCATCAGCTGCGGACAGTACTTCAACGCCTATGCGGAGATGTTCCTGCGCGACCTCGACCGCTTTTCGGCATGCCGCGAACGGCTCAACGTGATGCCCCTCGGCAGCGCCGCCCTCGCGGGAACCTCCTACCCCATCGACCGCGAGATCACGAGAAACCTGCTCGGCTTTGACAGCGTCTCGCAGAACGCCCTCGACGCCGTTTCCGACCGTGACTTCATCGCCGAATATCTCTTCTGCGCGTCGCTGACGATGGCGCACCTCTCGCGGCTGTGCGAGGACACCATCCTCTACACCTCCGACGAATTCGGCTATTGGACGATCCCCGACGAATATTCGACGGGTTCCTCCATCATGCCGCAGAAGAAGAACCCCGACCTGCCCGAGCTCGTGCGCGGCAAGACGGGGCGGGTGTACGGCGAGCTCGTCTCCATCCTCACCGTGATCAAGGGGCTGCCGCTCGCCTATAACAAAGATTTGCAGGAGGACAAAGAGGGCTTCTTCGACGCCGAATTCACCCTCCTCTCCTGCGTCGGCATCTACGCCGCCCTGCTGAAGAAGATCACCCTCAACGAGGGTACCATGTACGAGGCAGCTGCGGGCGGATACTCCACGGCGACCGATGTTGCCGACTATCTCGCAAAGAGAGGGGTGCCCTTCCGCGACGCCCATGCCATCACGGGCAAGCTCGTGCGCGAGAGCATCGCAAAGGGCAAACAGCTCCATGAGCTCACCTTGAAGGAATTCCGTGAGGCGAGCGACATCTTCGGGGAGGACATCTTACAGACGGTGAGGGTCCGCGCCTCGGTGGAAGCGCGCGCCTCGGTGGGCGGCTCCTCCGAGCAGGCGGTGCTCGACGGCATCCGCTCCGCACGCAGCCGTCTCGAAGCATACGGAGGGCGCCATGAGAAAGTATAAAAAGATGCTGTACGTCGGGCTCGGCATGCTCGCCGTCATCGTCCTTCTGACCATCGTGCTTTGGGCGATCAACCGCGACAACGTCTACCTCATCCTCATGGGCGTGTTCGCGGGGCTCTTTCTCATCTACTTCGGGCTTCTGATTGCCGTCAATGCCAAGACGGGCTGGCAGGACGAAAACACCCCCTACATGCGGGTGCGCTCCAACGAAAAACTGCTCCTCCATCTCTATCCCCTCAAGGGCAAGACCTTCGTCGCCGCCCTCTACGAGCCCTACGACGTCAAGCTGTTCGCACAGTGGCTCAAAGAGAATTGGGAGGGGGACACCGCGGACATGGGTCCCCCGGACAGCGTCTACCTCGGCTGGACGAAGGTCAAGGATTACCGTCTGAACGAGCTGCAGAGCAACACCGTGCTCCTCTCCGCGGAGACCGAACAGCTCCTCCGCGGCGACAGCGAACTTGCCCCGTTCTTCAAAAACAACCATGTCCTCTCCTACTGACGGCGCGCTCGAAGAACGGATCGCAAGCATCCTTGCGGAGACCGCCCGCGGGAATTGTTTCGGGGAGGAAGTCACCCTCGTCGCGGCGACCAAGATGCGCTCTGCGGAGGAGGTGCGGCGTGCGATCGCGGCGGGCATCAGCGACGTCGGCGAGAACCGCGTGCAGGAATACCGCCTCAAATACGATGCCTTTGCGGGCGCGCGGCGGCACTTTATCGGGCACCTGCAGACCAACAAGGTGCGCTACCTCGTGGGAAGGTGCGATCTCATCCAATCGGTCGACCGCGACGGACTCGCCGAGGAGATCTCACGGCAGGCTGCGGCGCTGGGCGTTCCCCAAAACGTGCTCGTGCAGATCAACATCGGGCGGGAGGCGACCAAGGGCGGCTACCCCTTGGAGGAGGGGCTGAGCGCCTACGAAAGGCTCTGCGGACTGCCCTTCCTCCGTCCGTGCGGGCTGATGGCGATGCTCCCCCGCTCCTCCGATAAAGAGCTGCTCGGCGGACTGGCAGACCGGATGCGCGCCCTCTTCGATGAGGTCAAGGACCGCTTCGGCGCACGCCTGCTCTCCATGGGAATGAGCGAAGATTGGAGGCTGTGTCTCGGACATGGTGCCAACATGATCCGTCTCGGAACGGCGATCTTCGGCGAAAGATCTTGGGCATAGAAAAATGGCGCCGCCGCACCTTAGGCAAACGGTGCGGCGGCGCGCTTTTTTATGAAAACTTTTTCGGGGAAGGCGCATACTGCAGGGCGGAGGAACATATGCCCGCAAGCATCACCCACGAACTCGTCGCCTGCGAGGCGGCAGATCTGCTCCCGAAGAACGCGCGCGAACTCGTCTTCGCCGCGCCCGACTATTACTACCTCGGCGCGCAGGGACCCGATCTCTTCTTCTTTTACAAGCCCCTCTCGTCGGAGGAGAGCAATTTGGGGAGCTTTTTGCACCGCACCCGCATCAAGGCGTGGTTCTCTGCCCTGCTGTGCTCCCTCGAGGGGTTCACGGGGACGCAGTTCGAACGGTCGCTCTCCTACGCCCTCGGCTTCTGCACCCATCTCTCGGCGGATGCCGTGTTCCACCCCTTCATCTATCGGTTTTTGCGCAATATGGACTGCCCGCGGCTCACCCATCAGGAGATCGAGAACGATTGGGACGTCTATTTTCTCGACAAACTGCGCGGAAAGCGGGCAGACAGGCACCTGTCCCCCTTCGACCTCGGTCAGATCGCCGCCGACGGCGTGCTCTACCGCTATCTCTCGCAAGCCGCGTCCAAGATCGGGCGGGAGCTCTCCCCCGTCCCCTTCCGCAGGATGTGCAGGCACTTCTCCCTCTACCTACGGCACATCCACTCGTCGCACCCGAAGGTGCTCCGTCTCTTCGGCGCGGGAAAGCTGTATCCGCGCTCCTCGCCCGACCCCGCCTACCTGCGCGGGAAGAATTTTCTCTCCTTTTCAGGGGGAAGGGCGTCCGATGCCGACGGGCTGTTTGCGCTCGCCGCAGAGCAATCCGCAGACCGCATTTCAGCCTTTCTCGAAGCCTTCAACACGGACATGGTCCTGCCCGATGAGCTCTTCTCCGTCCACATGCTTACGGGCGACCGAACCTCACGGTGACAGCGCGCGGGCGGGAGCAATGCTCCCGCCCGCGCGTCTTTTTTATGTTCTTTTTATCATCCTTCGTAGCCGTTCGGATTGTTCTTCTGCCAGTTCCATTGGTCGGCACACATCTTTTCGAGGTCATACTCCGCGCGCCAGCCGAGCTCTCGCTCCGCCTTTTCGGAGGAGGCATAGCAGACGGCGATGTCCCCCTCCCGCCGCGGCTTCACGGTGTAGGGGAGGTCCCTTCCGCACGCCTTGGAAAAGGCTGCGATCATTTCGAGCACGCTGTATCCCTTCCCCGAACCGAGATTGTAGACGTGCACCCCCGGCTCGCCCACCTTTGCGAGGGCGGCGACGTGCCCCTTCGCAAGATCCACGACATGGATGTAGTCGCGCACGCCCGTGCCGTCGGGAGTGGGATAGTCGTTTCCGAACACGCCGATCTCCTTGAGCTTGCCGCTCGCGACCTGCGCCACATAGGGCATGAGGTTGTTGGGGATGCCCTTGGGGTCCTCGCCGATGAGCCCGCTCTCGTGCGCGCCCACGGGGTTGAAATAGCGCAGCAGCGTGACGCTCCATTCCCCGTCGGAGACGCACAGATCGCTGAGGATGCGCTCCTGCATGACCTTGGTCGCGCCGTAGGGGTTGGTCGTCGGGTTGAGGGGGGTCGTCTCGCGCAGCGGAAGTTCGGCAGGATCGCCGTACACCGTCGCCGACGACGAAAAGATGAGGTTCTTCACCCCGAACTTGCGCATCACGTCGACGAGGACGAGGGTGGAGACGAGGTTGTTCTCGTAGTACTCGATGGGCTTTCTCACGCTCTCGCCGACCGCTTTGAGCCCCGCGAAGTGGATGACGCACCCGATGTCGTGCGCGGTGAAGATGAGTTCGAGCGCGGCGCGGTCACGCACGTCGTTCTCGTAGAAAAAGACCTTTTTCCCCGTGATCTGTTCGACGCGGCGCACCGCCTCCGCATTGGCATTGCACAGGTTGTCGATGACGACGACCTCGTGCCCGGCGCAAAGAAGTTCCACCGCGGTGTGGGTCCCGATGAATCCCGCGCCGCCCGTTACAAGTACTGTCATAACGTCCTCCAAACGATCGATTTTTTTGCTTCCGCGATGGCAGACCGCGGACATGGGTCATAGATTTTCGGTGATGATGCCGTCGCAGACCGCGGCGGGATAGAAGCTCGGGCGGTACCCCGTCTCCCTCTCATACCGTGCCGAAACGTAGGCTTTGAACGCCTCTTCCTCCCCCTGCTTCACGAGGGAGACGGTGCATCCGCCGAAGCCCGCGCCCGTCATGCGGGAGCCGAGGCATCCGCGGAAGTCCTGCGCCGCCCCCACGAGGCTGTCGAGTTCCCTCCCCGTCACCTCATAGAGGGAGGAGAGGGAGGCGTGCGAGGCATTGAGCAAAGCGCCGAACCCCTCGGCGTCGCCCGTGCGCAGCGCCGTTGCCGCACGGCGGACGCGGTCGCACTCTTCAACGACGTGCTTCGCCCTGCGGTAAATGACGGAGGGGAGCATCTTTTTGTATTCTTCGAGCTGATAGGGCATGACCTCGGCGAGGCAGTTGACCTCCAGCCTCCGCTGCAGGGTGCGGAGCGCAGACTCCACCTCCTCCCGCCGCTCGTTGTATTTGCTCACGACGAGGTCGTGCGGCTTGTTGCTGTCGGCAATGACGAGCGCACAGTCGCCGAGGCGGACGGGGATGTACTCCTTTGTGAGCGTCTTGCAGTCGAGCAGGATGGCGTGCCCCGCCCTTCCGTTTGCGGAGACGAATTGGTCCATGATGCCGCAGTTCACGCCCACATAGATGTTCTCCGCGCGTTGTGCGACGAGCGCGACCTCCACGGGGTCGAAGGGTTCCCCCGCCGCCAGAGCGAGCGCGGCGATCGTGGAGACCTCGATGGCGGCAGAAGAGGAGAGCCCGCTTCCGAAGGGGACGGTGCAGTCCATGAGCAGGTCGCACCCGACGAGCCTGTGCCCCGCCTGTTCCCAGAAATAGGCGCAGCCCGCGGGATAGTTCGCGTGTTTTAAGGAACGGTACTCGTTGAGCCGCCCGAGATCGAGCGTGACCTCCCCGGGCAGATCGGTCCAGCGGATGCGGATGGACTTTGTGCCGTTGGGGCGGACGTAGACGGTATTCCGCAGGGAGAGCGCGCAGGGCAGGACCTTTCCGCCGCAATAATCGACATGCTCGCCGATGAGATTGACCCTGCCCGCCGCAGAGACTTTGTAGAGATATTCGGGCATCTTCCCTCCTCCTTCCCTGTCTTCCGTAAGACGAACGGCAAGCCGACTTGAGCCGCCTTGCCGTTCGATCTATAAGGGGGGAAATGAAAAAAAGCAATATAATGCGCAAAGCCGCCGTATTCCTGACGACAAGAACAGTATATCATCTTTTGCCCCCTTTGCGCAAGTAATTTCTTGCCAACTTTCAGACATCTGTTTACTTTTTTCGAAAATTGTGATACAATCTGTCCGAGGTGAACGAAATGATCGCAAAACAAGAGATCAGAAGATACGCCGAGCGGGTGCGCGTCTGGGTGGGCAAATACCGCAACTCGCACAACCTGCTCCACTGGCACCGCGACTGCGAACTCCTCTATGTGGAGCACGGGAGCATCGATGTCTTCTGCGAGAGGAAGACGCATACATTGAACACGGGCGAGATTTTGTACGTGGACAGCGGTCAGATGCACTACATGCAGGCGCGCGACCCCAAGACCGTCCTCATCGTCATCATCTTCGACTATGAGATCCTGCGCCCGTACATGGGGAATTTCCGCCTCGCCTCCCCCAAACTCACGGGGGTCTACCCCGTGCCGCGCATCTATGGGGAGCTCCGCGACCTCCTGCTCCGCAAGCCTCCCTTCTATGCGGGGGAAGCCGCGGGCATGATCCTCTCGCTCATGGCGTCCGTCTACCGCAACGAGCCGCTCGAGGTCCGCACCCCCTCCGACCGCACGGCAGAGCGCTTCCGCTCCCTCCTCGAGGACGTCTCCGAACACTGCGAGAGCTACACCTTCACGGGCGCCGCCTCCTACATGAACATGAGCGATGCCTACTTTTCGCGCTACTTCAAAGGCAGCGCGGGCGTCCCCTTCTCGCACTTTCTGAACTACGTCCGCACGTCGCGCGCCGTCGCCCTTCTCCGCGAGGGGGACCTCTCCATCACCGAGGTCGCCGAACGCTGCGGCTTCGGCACCATCCGCTCCTTCAACCGCATCTTTAAGGAATTCACGGGCTACACCCCCTCCCGTCTGCCCGCCGACTTCGTCTTGGGCGAAGATTTCGTCTTCCCGAGCGATGCCCCCTTCAACCCCACCCTGCACGACTGCGAACTCATCGAATCGGTCGCCAATCTGTCCTCGTCCTCCCCAGCGGACGGAGGGGACCCTTCTTCCGCCCGGTGAACTTTTTGCCAAGAAAAAATTGCCGACGCCAGGGGACGCGCTCAGGCGCACCCACGTCAAAGGAGGCACCCATGCCCTGGATCTATCTCGTTCTCGGCGTTCTCGCAGGAGGGATCCTCCTCTTTTTCGGACTGTCCTTCGTCTGCTTTTTCCTCGTCTTCTACGTGCCGAAGGGGGAGCGGGAGGCTCACTACAAGATCCCGCGCGGTCCGCAGTTCGACGAGAGGAGGGAGGAGCTCATCTCCCTCATCCGCGCACAGGAGAGCCTCCCCTTCGAGCGGGTGTATCTTACGGCGTTTGACGGCACCAAACTCGCCGCACGGTACTACCATGTCCGCGACGGAGCCCCTCTGCAGATCGGATTCCACGGCTACCGCGGCACCTCCCTGCGCGACTTCTGCGGCGGCGCCGCGCTCGCACGGGAGAACGGCATCAATCTCCTCCTCGTCGACCAGCGCGGGCACGGACTGAGCGGCGGGCACTTCCTCACCCTCGGCGTCAAGGAGCGGTACGACTGCCTCAGCTGGGTCCGCTACGCCGTGCAGAGGTTCGGCGACATCCCCATCTCGCTCGCCGGCATCTCGATGGGCGCCGCGACCGTGCTCATGGCGGCAGAACTCGGCTTGCCCGCAAACGTCAAGGGCATCATCGCCGATTCCCCCTACACCTCCCCCAAGGACATCCTCCTGCGCGGGGCGAAGGACAATCACATCCCCGCGTTTATCTTTTATCCCCTGCTCGCCGCGGGGACCCGCCTCTACGGGGGCTTCCGTTTAGGTGAAGCGAGCGCAATAGAAGCCGTCTCCCGCACCCCCATCCCCATCCTGCTCATCCACGGCGAAGAGGACGGCTTCGTCCCCCGGGAGATGAGCGAAGAACTCGCCGCTGCCTGCACGGGCGACCCCGTGAGGGTGACCTTCCCCCGCGCGGGGCACGGGATCAGCTACCTCGCCGACCCCGAAAGATACGCCTCCGTCGTCCTCTCCTTCCTCCGCTCCTGCGGCGCCCTTTGACCGCGCGTGAGCCTCCTCCTCGGACATGGTCCCCTCCGATGATGTGAAAATCCCTTGCTGACCCCTTTGGGGCAGGTATGGATTTTGTTTTTGAACATGAAAAGAGACGGGGAAACCCCGTCTCTTTTGATTTTGCCGACCGATCACTCCGTCACGCGCACCCAAGCGCCCTTGGAGTTAAAATAAGATTTGGCGTAAGGACTTGTTGCCGATCCTTTTGCTGCGTCTGCGAGCGACTGCGGTGTTTCAAATACAGAATCGGGAATTTTAGTCAATACCTCTTCCCTTGTATTTAAGTTTGTGCTGACAGAATACCAAGTCCCGTCGCCCTCAATCGTCAAAGATGTGCCTCTCCATCCTCCTGCACCACTACCCACAAAAGCACCTTTATCGATACGTTTGACGCTTGCGGGGATTGTGATCTCAGTGAGGTAAGAACAACCGACGAATGCACCCGCGCCGATCATTTCCACACGACTGCCCAATGTGAGGCTCGTCATCTTGTTGCCCGCTTCGCTGAATGCCGCCAAGATAAACCGTGTGTCGTCGGCAACGATAAAGGAGTCTGCTGTGGTATCCTTCTCCTTCACGAGGATCAAATGCGGCTTTTCGGTTGTCCCGAGATACAGACCGTTGTTATATTCGGTAAGCCCTGCCATGGTGCTGGTGCTCCCGTCAAAGGCATCGCCAGCTACGTACTGCAAGTTCTCGTCGCTCGTAAGCTTCACAGTAAGGGCACCTGCACAACCGCCGAACGCCTTGCTTCCGATATACTCAATGGAAGCTGGCAACGTGATCGTGTGTTCCTCTCCGGATGGAACGCAAGAATAGAAGGAAGAATCGTCGAGATATTTTAGTTTCGAAGCACTCCCAAATGTAGGCGTTACATCAGTATAATAAGAGGTCGTCTTATAAGAGCTACCGGTCATTGTTCTTTCGGTAAAATATAAGAACGCATTCTGAGAGATGATCTCAACAGAATCGGGAATTTCCAAAGGCTCTTGGATTTCAATTCCGGAAGTTCTTGTGCTCGTCCAGCTATCGCCCGCAAGAATCCCCGAAGCAATATCAAGTGTACCGGGCTTAATGCTTAACTTTTGAATGATCTTCTCTTCTAACTTCGGCTGAACTGCAAATAAATGGTTCCCGATATAGAGCATCTGATTGCCGTTGCCGTCGTTCACCCAATTCTCTTCGTCCGTATAAATGGGAGTATCGCGGAGGAGCCGTTTCCCGTAAGCCGCATCATTTGCATCAGTACCATTTATCTCTACATAACGAATGGCGTGTTCAGGCAAGATCAATTCTTTAAGTTGTTTACAAGAACCAAATGCCCGCACGTCGATCCATTCGAGGTTGGTATCCCCGGAAAGATCGATCTTTTCAAGCCCGCTGTTGGGGAAAGCCGTATACATTATCCCTACAACACCTTTGGGAATGGTAAGTTTTTTGAGCGACGTACAGTTGCGGAACGTGCCGTACTCCAAAGTCTCCAACGTATCGGGAAGATTGACTTCTTCAAGGTTGGTGCAACCTTCAAATGCGTTTTGATACAACTGCGTGATGCCCGATTCAATGGTGACGCTCTTAACGGTCGTATTGCCCTTCATCATACCGTTTCCGCTGATCGCAACGGGTTTCCCGTTGATCTCAGAAGGAATATAAACGTCCTCTTCTTCGCCCGTGTATTTGTTGATATAGAAATAATTGGGGTCGTCAAGCCTCCCCGGCTTTGATTCCGTGAACGGAATTGTTTCGCCGCAGAAAACACAACTGCCGTTCATGTATCTATGGAATTTGCCCAAGCTCGTGCAGCTTGTGTTCGCATTGCCCTGAATCGCGAGCACCGAGAGCGTGAGGTTGACCTGTTTGCTCTCATAGTCATCCGCCGTAATGGGAAGTTCAATCGTCAGTTTGACATCCGTAGGCGTCGTGCCGACCGTAACGAGATCCGACCATGCCGTAGCCATTGCACCGCCGTCGAATTCCATCTCGCTCCCCTCTTCTCCCATCTTCACGGTGAGCGCCTCGATGAGCGGATTCTCGCCGCGCTCCGCCTCGGGTGTTGTGTCTGTGAGTTGTACCTGATAGCGGATCGTGATGCTGCTATCGTTTGTGATCCCGACGGTCAGCTCCACCTTGTTCCCGGGTGTGAACCGCCGCAGCTCGAGACCTGTTGCTGCGTCATAGCTGAGCGAACCGTATGCGCCGCTATCACCAAAGTTGGCGGAAAATCCGCCTTCGGTGCTCCCGCTTACGGTGTCCTCGACGTACTTATAGGTGCCGTCGTATGTTGCCTCCTCTGCGCCCGCAGTTTCAGAGTGCCACGCCGAAATCTTCGTAACCGCAGCGGTCACCGAGATCTTGCCGCTCGTGATCGCAATGTTCGTTTGAGATTCGCCCGTAAACAGCGCGAGGGTGGCGCCCGTGATGAGGGTGGCGCACATCGCCATCGTCAGTGCCGAGCCTACAA
>CANQNB010000003.1 GCA_947625065.1 uncultured Clostridia bacterium
CGTGGAAGCGGCTCCCTACACGAGCTACTATGATACCAAGTATGAGCCCGAAGAAGGCGCCGTCTACGATACCGCTTTCGTTTTGATGCCGAGGTCGGAGGGCGCGCTCAAATCGCTCCTCTCCTCTTTCGGAAAGACGGACGAGAGGGACGTCTCCTATGTCCTCAGCAACGTGCTGTACGAGAGCGTGGAGCTCGTCAATCTGGTCGTCGCCGCGCTCAAAGTGGTGTTCCTCGTCACGGGCATTCTGCTCGCGGTGTTCGCTTCCCTCCTCCTCTTCAACTTCATCTCGGTGAGCATTGCGAACAAAAAGAAGGAGATCGGCATCCTGCGGGCGGTGGGTGCGCGCGGCGCGGACGTCTTTAAGATCTTCTTCTCCGAATCGGGGATCATCGTCGGCATCTGCACCCTCATTTCGCTCGCGGGAACGGCGGCAGTGGTGGCTGTGCTCAACCTCATCCTGCGCCTGCAGGCGGGGCTCGATGTCACCCTCTTCGTGATGGGTCCCCTCTCCGTACTCATCATGGTGGGCGTGGCGGTACTCATCGCCTTCATCTCCACCTTCCTGCCCGTCTTCTTCGCGGCAAGAAAAAAGCCCGTCGAATCGATCAGGGCTCTGTAAAAATTTCAGCCGAGTATGCACCGGAAGACGCGCATGGTGTTTCCGAATGCGATCTTCTCGGCGATGCGCGCTCCGAACGCCGTCTCAAGGTCCCCCAAAAGGGTGGGCATGCAGGCGGCGTTTTTCATGTACGCATTTTCGGGGATGCCGTCGAAGTCGCTCCCGAGGGCGAGCACGTCCTCCCCGCCGACGCGCAGGATGTGGGCGGCATGGGCGAGAAGTGCGACGCGCTGTCCCTCCGCCGTCGGGTCGTCTGAGAGAAAATCGGCGCAGAAATTGAGCCCCACTACCCCGCCGCAGTCGGAAAGAGCCCCGATCTGCCCGTCGGTCAGATTGCGCGCATGGGGAAAGATCTCCGCCGCATTGGAATGGCTCGCAACGAAGGGCACGCCTGCCCGTTTGCAAATTTGTGCGACATCTTCGAATACGCCGTCGCTCGCATGGGACACGTCGATCGCCATGCCGAGCGAGATCATGCGTTCCGCGAGCGCAAAGCCGAAGGGCTTGAGACCGCGCTCTTCACGCAAAACGCGGGTACCATGTCCGAGGTCCCCCCTTCCGTAAGCGACAAAATTGGGGTAGCCGATCTCGTTCTCGCGGTTCCACAGCAGCCCCATCATGCGCACGCCGCGTCTGTAGAGAAGGTCGAGCTTTTTCAGATCCCCCTCCACCGCGCCGCCCTCTTCCACCGTGAGCATCGCACAGAGCGCGCCCTCGCGGATGTCGGAAAACTTTTTCACGGGCCGATAGCCCTCGCGCGCGCACATTTCATCGAACTTTTGGGAGAAGAAGAGGGCACGGCGGAACTTTTCGTCCTCTTCGCCGAGAAAGGCGGCAAAACACTGCACGAGGCACCCGCCGCGCCGCAAACATGTCGGCGTGACCTGAAAGACGCCCTCCATTTTCGTGAGAGCGTCTGTGTGCAGATCGAAATATTTCATCCTCTGTAAAACATCCGGACGATGCACCCGAGAATGTACGGGAGCTTGATGCAGACGATCATTCCGCCTCCTCGTTGATGATGGCGAGCACATCCCCCTCCGTCACCCGGAAGGAATATTCCCCTCCCGTCGTGAGATTGGAGATGCCACGCGTGGAGCCGTAGCAGAGCCACAGATCTTCGGGGGCGTATTTCAGTCCCCTCATCTCCATAATATGCGCGTCGCCGCCGAAAGGCAACAGCGAGACCGTCTGCTCTCTCTTGCAGGGAAAGCTGTGCTCGCCCGTGCCGCAGAGGATGATCTTCGCGCCGTTGGTTTGCAGCGCCGCGGTCTGAGTTCCCGCTTTTTTTGCCTTATACAGGAGGTGGAGATTGCCGAGAAAATGGTCCTCGCGCTTCCCTCCGCCGCCGTAGAAGACGACGTCCGTGGCACCCATGTCCGAGACACGGTCCACCGCAAGCTCGCCGTCCGTCTCATCCTTCTCGATGGGGAACCGCTCCATCCGAATGCCCTGCGGGAGAGGATCGAGGGAGTCGAAATCGCCGAGGAGTTCGTCGATCTTCACCCTGTCCTTCGCCCACGTATAGGCGCCGTCGCAGCAGATCACGTAGGCGCCCTCCCCGCAAATGTGCCCGCGGTAGGGCTCGCCGTTGAGGAGAATGACGGCGCGTTTATGCCTTTCGCCCCTCATCCGCGCAGCCTCGCGATCGTCTTCGCCATGTCGCGGGAGCGGAACACCGTGCTGCCCGCAACGATGACGTTTGCCCCCGCCGCAATCACGTCCCGCACGTTTTCCTCCGTGATGCCTCCGTCCACCTCGATGTCGAGATCGCTCCGTCCGATCTTCTCACAAAAGCTGCGAAGTTTTTCTATTTTTTTGAGCGTCTCCGGGATGAATTTCTGCCCGCCCCAGCCGGGGTGGACGCTCATAACGAGGAGCATGTCCGCGCCCTCTTCCGCCGCGGGGAAAATTTTCTCCACGGGCGTCTCGGGGTTGATGACCGCGCTCTTTTTTACCCCATGAGAGGCGATCTGCCCGAAGAGTTTGGGAATGTCGCATGCCTCCACGTGCACGGTGATGATGTCTGCCCCCGCGCGCGCGAAGTCCTCGATGTGTGTCTCGGGGTGGAGGACCATCAGGTGACAATCGAGGGGGAGGGAGGTGTGCGGGCGGATGCCCTTCACCATCTGCGCGCCGAAAGTGATGGGCGGGACGAAATTGCCGTCCATGACGTCACAGTGCACATAGTCGGCGCCGCAGCGTTCCAGCGCCGTTACGCTCTCTTTGACGCAAGAAAAATCGCTTGCCAAAATGCTCGGTGCAATTTTGATGTCCATCATGTTCTCCTTTTTATGCTTCGGGATGACGCGGAGGGTCGCTTCGGACTTCGGGATCCTTCGACTGCGCTACGCTCCGCTCAGGATGACGCGGGGCGTAGGGACTCAGGGATCGAAAGAATTTTTCGAAATAAATTTTGCCCTCAGTTGCCCGCAGGCGCCGCCGATGTCGCTCCCCATGCTCCTGCGGAGGGTCGCGGAGATGCCGAGGCTCTCAAGCGCCTCCAAAAATTTTTGCGCGGTCTCCTCCGAAGTCCCCTTCAGATCCCGCTCCTTCACCTCGTTGAGGCGGATGAGATTGACGTGACACGGTCTCCCCCGCAGCAGCTGCGCGAGCTCTTTGGCATGGACCATGTCCGCGTTCTCCCCCTCGATCAGGCTGTATTCAAAGATGTAGCGGCGCCCCGTCGCCTCAAAATATTCGGTGCATGCCGCAAGGATCTCCGCGATCGTATAGCGGTTTGCGATCGGCATCGTGCGGGCGCGCTCGGCGTCCGTCGTCGCGTGGAGGGAGACGGTGAGGGTGAGGGGGATCCCCTCCTTTGCAAACTTCCTCATCTCGGGCACGAGACCGCAGGTGGAGAGGCTCACGTTGCGTGCGCTGATGCGGATGCCCCCCTCCGCCGTGAGGTTCCGCAAAAATCTGACGACGTTGTCGTAGTTGTCGAAGGGCTCGCCGCTGCCCATGAGCACGACGTTGGTGACGGCGCGGTCCTTGAGATTCCCCCCTTCCGCGCGGTTGACTGTGAGGATCTGTCCCAAGATCTCCCCTGCGGAGAGGTCGCGGATCCTGCCGCCCAGCGTGGAGGCGCAAAACTTGCAGCCCATGCGGCAGCCCACCTGCGTGGAAACGCACTGCGTGTTGCCGTACTTGTATTTCATGAGCACCCCCTCGATGAGGTTGCCGTCGGCGAGCTTGAAGAGATACTTCTTCGTGCCGTCCTTCGACGTGAACTGCTCTCGGATCCTGACGGGCTCGTCTTCGAATTCGTCGAGAAGGCGGGCGCGGAGAGAAGCGGAGACGGGGAGAGCGGAGAGCGTTTTCCCCTGCATGAGCCCCTCGAAGATCTGCTTTGCGCGGAAGGCGGGCTCGCCGTATCCCCTGACGAGGGCGGCGATCTCCTCATAGGAGAGGTCCTGTAAAATGCGTTTCATGATAATTTCATCCTGCAGACATAGAAGCCTGCGCCAAAGGCGGTGTCGGGCAAAAACTGCAAGCCGTACGCCGTCCTCTCGTGGGGAAGGGGGCAGCCCGCCTCCTCGACCTCGAACGCGGGGTGGGAGAGCAGAAACTGCCCGACGACGCCGTCATTCTCCTCGGGGAGGATGGAACAGGTCGCATAGTAGAGGTGCCCGCCCCGTTTGACGTATCTGCTGCAATTTGCGAGGATCGCCGATTGCAACGCCACGATCGCGGACATGCCCCCCTCGTTTTTCCTCAACGGGAGGTCGGGATTCTCGCTGACAGTGCCGAGACCGGAGCAGGGCGCGTCCACCAGAACGCCGTCGAATGCCCCCTCGAAGGCGGGGTCGAACTGCGACGAATCGGAGAGGCGGGCGTCGATGTTCTCCGCTCCCATCCGTTCCGCATATGAGCGGATGAGCCCGACGCGGTGGGCGTGGACATCGCACGCAACGACTTCTTCGCACTTTTTTGCGAGGAGGACGCTCTTTCCCCCGGGCGCGGCGCAGGCATCGAGGAGGGATGTGCACGGCTCGACGACCGAGCAGACCGCGACCGATCCCACCGACTGAAAGGTGTAATCCCCACGCGAAAAACCCTCGTCGCGGGCAAAATTTTTGAAGAGATAGGTGTGGGCGAAGGGAGTGGCGGTGTGCGGGAGGTGCAGATACCTCTCCTCGCCGCGCTCGAAGCGGACGGACACGCCGCCGCTCTTTGCGAGCAGAATGGCTTCGGCGCGCGGACCGTACTTTTCGCAGATCGCATCCACCGCAAAGGGGGGGAAATTGCTTCTGATGGCGAGCCCTTCCCTCCCCCCGGGCAGGACGACCCGCGCGGGATCGAAGGCGCGGAGGGCGGCGTTCACGAAATTTTTCTGCTCCCCCTTGCCGACGAGTTTGGTGAGCTCCACCGCCTCATTGACACAAACGGAGGGGGGCATGTCCGAGAACAGGCGCGCGTAAATGGCAATTTCCATGATGAGCGCGACGGCAGGCTTGGGTCTTTTTTTCGCCACGGTCGCAAGGCAGGCGCCGAGGTAGCCGTAGTTTTCGAGCACGCCGTAAGAGAGGCGCACCGTCCGCCCCTTCTCCCCCGCGGGGAGCTCCGAGAGGGCGATCTTGAGGTGGGCGCCCTCCCTGATCACCCGCGTGAGGACGCGGTAAGCGTCAAGAAAGGCGTTCAAAGCGCATCCCCTTTGCGAGCTTTCTGCCGTTCAGAAAGTCGCGCGCGGACATCCTTCTCCCGCCCGCGGGTTGCAGTTCGGTAATGGACACGGCGCCCTCGCCGCACCTTACGACGAGCCCCTCCCCGGCGGAAGCGGCGACCACCGTGCCTGCGGGGACATCCTCCAAACAGGGCACTTCCTCCGCGAACCAGAAGTTCAAGGTGAGATCCCCCACGCGCGCATAGGCGAAGGGGGAAGGCGAGAGCCCGCGGATGAGACAGGAGACCTCGCGCGCCGTCTTCGTAAAATCCACCTCGGTGCGGCTGACCTTTTTGCAGGTGAAGCCCTCCCCCTGCTTCGTGAGGGAGAACCCGCCCCGCCCGATGGCTGCGAGCGCCTCTGTGATGAGCCCCGCCGAGATGCGGGAGAGGCGATCTTCGAGGGTGCCGCGGTCGTCCGAATCGTAGATGGGCGTCCTTTCGCACAGGAGCATGTCGCCCGTGTCGAGCCCGAGTTCGGTCTTCATGATCGTGACCCCCGTCTCGCGGCAGCCGTCGATGAGTGCGCGGGCAATGGGCGCCGCGCCGCGGTAGGCGGGAAGAAGGGAGGCGTGGATGTTCCATACCCCGAGCGGGAAGAGATCCAAGACTTCCTGCGTGAGGATCTGCCCATAGGCGCACGTGACCATGAGATCTGCCCCACAGGCGGCGAGGGAGGAGACGTCGTTTCTGAGTTTTTCGGGTTGAAGGACGGCGATCCCAAGCTCCTCCGCTCTCTCCTTGACGGGCGAAGGGGTGAGGATCCCCCTTCTGCCCTGCGGTCTGTCGGGCTGGGTGAGGACGGCGGCGATGTCATAGCCCGCCTCCGCGATCGCACAGAGGGGAAGGACGGCAAATTCGGGCGTGCCCGCAAACACAAGCTTCATTCAGTCCTCCGCGTCGCGGACGTTTTCCGCCTTGTCGGTATAGAGGATGCCGTCGAGATGGTCGAGTTCATGGCAGACGGCGCGGGCGAAGAAGTCGCGGGCAACGAGGGAGTATTTGTCCCCCTTGCGGTCCTGAAAGAGGATCTTCACCTTGGAGGGACGGACGACGGTGCCCGCCTTGCCGCGGACGGAGAGGCAGCCCTCCGCTCCCCTCTGCTCTCCCTTCTGCCAGACGAAGACGGGGTTGATGAACTCAAAGTACCCCTCCTCCACGTCGACGACGACGGCGCGGATGGGAACCCCGACCTGCGGCGCGGCAAGCCCTGCGCCCTGCGCTTTTTTGAGCGTCTCCTTCATGTCGTCGAGAAGGGTACAGAGCTCTCCGTCGAAGCGGGTGACGGGCGCACATTTTTTGCGGAGAACGGGGTCTCCGACTTGAACGATTTCACGAATCATACAGACCTCTTGCAATTGGTTTTTTAACTGAGATTGGCGGGATTTTCCTCCACGTAGACGAGCACGCTCTTGTGCTTTTCCTCCGCGCAGACGGCGTAGACCTCTTTGAGGACGCCGCCGCCCGTGAGCCGCATGAGCACCTGATAGCGGAACTTGTTCTGGATGCGCTTGATGGGCGAGTGCATGCGGTTGAAGAAGAGAAACTGCTCGGTGTGGGCGAGATAGATCTTCTGCAGCTTTTCGTAGACGGAGCGGAGGACTTCGAGGGTCTCCTTTTCGTCCTCCCCCGTCACCATCACGCGGACGATCGTGGCATAGGGCGGGAAGAGCATGGCGGCGCGCATGGCGATCTCGTGGGCGTAGAAGCCCTCGTAGTCATAGTCCGCCGCAAAGCGGAGAATGGCGTTGTCGGGGTCGTACGTCTGCAGGACGACCTCCCCCGGCTCCTGCGCCCTGCCGCTCCTGCCCGCGACCTGCGTGACGAGCTGGAAGGTGCGTTCGCCGCTGCGGTAGTCGGCAAAGTGCAGGCTCATGTCGGCGTCGAGGATGCCCACGAGGGTCACGGAGGGGAAATCGTGCCCCTTCGCCACCATTTGGGTGCCGACGAGGATGTCTGCCTCGTGCGCCGAGAATTGTTTCAAGATCTTGAAGTGCCCCTCCTTGCCGCTCGTGGTGTCCACGTCCATGCGCAAAATGCGCGCTTCGGGATAGAGCTTTTTGAGCTCGGTGACCACCCGCTGGGTGCCCGTTCCGACGTAGCCGAGGTGCTTCCCCCCACATTCGGGACAGGCGGGCGGCAGTCTGTACCGCGCGCCGCAGTAGTGGCATTTGAGGCAGTCCTCCTCGCTGTGGTAGGTGAGGGCGACGTCGCAGTGTTCGCACTTTGCGACATACCCGCAGTCGCGGCAGATGACCGTCTGCGAGTACCCCCTGCGGTTGAGGAAAAGGATGGCTTGGTTGCCCTTGGAGAGGCACTGGGCGAGCTTGTCGCGCAGCGATGCGGAGAACGCCGAGGGGTTGCCGCGGCGCACCTCACGGCGCATATCGACGATGCTGACCTCGGGCATGGGTCGGGCGTTGATCCTCTCGGGCAGGCGGATGAGCTCAAATTCCCCCTTCTTGGCGCGCTGGTAAGTCTCCACCGAAGGGGTCGCGCTGCCGAGCACGAGTTTGCATCCGTTGTAGGCGGCGCGAAGAGATGCGACGTCGAAGGTCGTATAGCGGGGGGAACTCTCCGAGGAGTAGCTCCCGTCGTGTTCCTCGTCGATGACGATGATGCCCACGTTCTCGACGGGGGCAAAGATCGCCGACCGCGCACCGATGGCGATGCGCGCCGTCCCCTCCCGAAGGCGCATCCATTCGTCGAACCGTTCCCCCGCGGAGAGCCCGCTGTGCAGGATCGCCGCCTTGCTCCCGAACCGTGCGCGGAGCTGGCTGAGCATCTGCGGGGTGAGGGAGATCTCGGGGACGAGGAAGAGCGCCGTCTTCCCCTCGGCGAGCACATCGGCGATGAGGGTGAGGTAGACCTCCGTCTTTCCGCTCCCCGTCACGCCGTGCAGAAGGCATACCTGTTTCTCCGTCGAAACGACGGTCTCGACGGCGGTGCGCTGGGCGGGGGTGAGCGTCTTCTCCGTCCTCTCCCCCTCCACGCCGCGGTAGGGATCGCGGAAGATGCGCCGCTTCTCGGCGACGACTGCTCCCTTTTTGAGGAGCGCATCGAGGGCGCCGCCGAATTTTTCGCGCAAAAATGCCGAATCCGCCTCGCCGTTCTCCTCCAAAAATGCCACGAGGGCGAGTTGCTGGGGGGCGCGTGGAGAGAGCCTGGGATCCTCCCCCGTGAGACGGCAAAAGGTCCTGTGGCGCTCTGCAACTTTCCCCGTGCGCATCTCCGCAGGCAGAAAGAGGCGGAGTGCGAGCGCCATGGGGACGCGGTATCTCTCGGCGAGGGCGGAGGCGAGGGAGAGCGATTCTGCCGTGAGCGCGGGCTCGCCGTCATCCGTCCGCAGGATGCGGCGGATCTTTTGGGGAGGGACGTCGCTTTCCCCCTTGATGCGCATGACAAAGCCCGTCGTCACCCCGTTGCCGAAGGGCACGACGACGCGCATGCCCGCGGCGATCTCCTCCCCGCAGGCGTAATCGAAGATTTTATCGACGTCGCTGTGCGCGATGTCTACGATGACTTCGCAAAAAGGCATGACGATGACGGCTCCCTCAGGGCGGGAGCAAAAACGGGCGGGGCATGTCCGCGACAAGGAGCTCGGAAAGCTCCCCGCACAGTAGAGAAATTGCCCCGCGCGGCGGGGCAATCCTCAATCCTTCGTGACCCGGAACTTGCCGTTCATCACTTCCTGGCAAGCCACCACGATCTCCTTCTGCTTGCCCGGAAGTTCGGTGACGCCCGTCGACTGCATCTGCTCGATGATCTGGCGGGTCCTCTTTGCTATGACGACGCAGAGCTCGTATCTCGAAATGGGCATGTCGTCCGTTCCGAGCTTTCTGACGAGCGCGTCTACCGAAGGTTCATTGATCATATCTATCACCTCATTCCTTGTTGATTTCCTTGTCGATGATGGCGCGGAGCTCACCGATCGCGGTGTCGAGATCGTCGTTCAAGACGGAATAGTCGTATCTGTCCGCCTGCGCCAGTTCGAATGCGACGCGCTCGCGGCGCTCCCGCATCTGCTCCGCCGACTCCTTCCCCCTGTGGTTGATGCGCTCCTCGAGGGCGTGGAGGCTGGGGGGCGTGATCATGATGAGCACGACGGGGTACTTCCCCATCGCCCTGATCTTTTCCGCCGCCTGAAACCCGCCCATGGGCTCGATCTCGAGGATGACCGAGCGGGTCTGAAGCTCGCGCATCACGTCGGAGAGCAGCGTCCCGTAATAATTTTCGAAGTGGTTGTTGTATTCGAGGAATTCGCCCCGTGCGATCCGCTGCTCGAATTCCTCCTTCGTGACGAAGTAATAGGCTTCGCCGTGTTTTTCGCCGCGACGGGGGGCGCGGGTCGTGAGTGACACGGAGAGCCAAAGGTCGCGGCGACCCTGCATGAGCGCCTTTACGAGCGTTCCCTTGCCCGCCCCCGAGGGACCGGATACAATGAACAGTACGTTTCTCATATCACTCCAGATTCTGAATTTGTTCGCGCACCTTTTCGATCTCGTTCTTCATGTCGAGCGCGATCGCGGTGATCTCCCCGTCGTTCGACTTGGAACAGACGGTGTTGCATTCGCGGTTGAATTCCTGTATGAGGAAGTCGAGTTTCCTGCCGACGCGGTCGCTCTTTGCGATCTTGCGGAACTCTGCGATGTGGGAGGAGAGGCGGGTGAGCTCCTCGTCGATGTTGCACTTGTCGGCAAAGATCGCCCCCTCGGTGAGCATGCGCGCCTCGTCGACCTTTCCGCCGAGGTACTCCGCGATGCGCTCGTTGAGCCGCTTGCGGTACCCCTCCGCGACGGCGGGGGCACGCTCTGCGATGGCGTTCTTCTGCCGTTCGATGGTGTCGACACGGGCGAGCAAGTCCTCTTCGAGGCGCTTCCCCTCGGCAAGGCGCATCGCCCTGTGCGCTTCGAGGGCGGAAGCGAGCGCACGCCGCAGCCCCTCGAGCAGCTCCGTGTCCTCCTCCGCCCCATCCTCCGTACGGACGACATCGGGCTGGCGCAGAAGGTAGGAGACGGTGACATCGTTCTCGAGCGCAGGGAATGCCTCGTGCAGCTGTTGCGCCGCAAGGACGTAGGCGCGCGCGAGCTCGGTATCGACGCAGAGCGAACGGTTGCGCTCCCGCTTGTCGGTGTAGGAGACGAAGACGTCGACATGCCCGCGGGAAATGCTCTCCCGCACCATGCCGCGCACGAGCTCCTCCTGCGGGAGAAAGACGCGGGGGCTCTTGACAGAGAGATCGAGATAGCGGTTGTTCACCGACTTCACCTCCACGGTGAGTTCGATGCCGCCCTCCCGGTATTCCCCTTTTCCGTAACCCGTCATGGAATACATAAAAATATCTCCTCTTAGGTATGTTATTATACCACACGCGGGCGCGCGCGGTCAAGTATTTGCACGGAAAATTTATTTATGCGGAAAATTTCGCCCCGTCAGAGCATCGCGAGAAATTCTTCTTCGCCGATGATGCGGATGCCGAGTTTTTTTGCCTTGTCGAGCTTGCTGCCCGCCTTCTCCCCCGCGATGACGAGGGTGGTCTTGGCGGAGACGGCGCTCTGGCACACCCCTCCGAGCGCCTCGATGCGCTTTTGCGCCTCGGGGCGAGACATGGCGGAGAGCGTCCCCGTGAGGACGACGTTCTCCCCCGCAAAGGCGCCCGACCGCGGCTGCTCCCTGCCGTAGGGCTCGACGCCCGCCTCCTCCAACCGCCTCAGCTCGGCGGCGTTCTCTTCGTCCGCAAAGTAGGCGAGGATGGACTTCGCCGTGACCTCCCCCACGTCCTCGATGGCGATGAGCTCCTCATAGGTGAGCGAGGCGATGCGTTCGACGCTCCCGAAGGAGGCGAGTTCGCGGGCGGCGACCCTGCCGATCCCCTCGATGCCGAGGGCGAAGAGGAAGCGGTCGAGGGGGATGTGCTTGCTCCGTTCGATCGCTTCGAGCAGGTTGGAGACCTTTTTGCTGCCGAATCCCTCCCAGCGCTTGCCGTCTTCAAAGAAGCTCTCCTCGGTGAGCGCGTAGAGGTCGGAAAACCTCTTCACGCCGCACCGCTCATACAAAACGGAGAGGGTCGCCTCGGACATGCCCTCCACGTCCGCGGCGTTCTTGCTGCAATAGTGGGTGAGGCGCTGCACGATGCGGGGCGGGCAATGCTCGTTTGTGCAGAATAGATTGGCGCCCACTTCCTCGACCGCGCTGCCGCAGTAGGGACAGCGGACGGGCTTTTCGACGGGCACGCTTCCCTCCACGTGGGAGACGGCGCCGAGGATCTCGGGGATGACCTCGTTGGACCTGCGGATGAGGACGCGGGAATGGACTTTGACGTCCTTGCGCGTGAGGTCGCCGTAGTTGTTGAGGGTGGCGCGGCGCACCGTCGCCCCCGCGAGCTCGACGGGCGTGACCATGGCGAGGGGGGTGAGCTTGCCCGTTCTGCCCACCTGCCAGAGGACTTTTTCGACGGTCGTCTCCGCTTCCTCCGCCTCGAATTTGTAGGCGATCGCCCAGCGGGGGAACTTGTCGGTGGCACCCATGTCCGAACGGATGCCCTCTTCGTTGACTTTGATGACCGCGCCGTCGGTGAGCACGTCGATGCGGCGGCGCTCCACCTCGATCTCCTCGATGGCGGAAAAGACCTCCTCGGGGGTGGCGCAGACGCGGAAGAAGGGATAGGTCTCAAAGCCCTCCTTCTCCAAAAATTTTCTTGCTTCCTCCTGCGACGAAACGCCCCCCTCGCTCATGTAGTTGATGTCATAAAAATAGATCTCGGGGCGGCGCGTCTTTGTGACCTTGGGGTCGAGATTGCGGATGGCGCCCGCCGCCGCATTGCGCGCATTTTTGAGCTGCTCGTCGGGATGGCGCGCGTTGTATTCCTCGAGGACGGAGAGACGGATGATCGCCTCGCCGCGCACTTCGAGGGTACCCATGTACGAGATCGCGAGGGGAAAACTCGGCAAAGTGAGCGCCTGTGCGGTGACGTCCTCCCCCTCCGTGCCGTTCCCGCGGGTGGTCGCGCGCACGAACTTTCCGCCCTCATAAGTCAGGCAGACGGTGAGCCCGTCGTACTTATATTCCACCGTGAAGGTGGCGTCGCCCGCCTTTTTGACCCTTGTGAAAAAGGCGTTGAGCTCGTCCTCGGAGACCGCCTTGTCGAGGCTGTACAGCCGCGCGATGTGGGTGTGCCGCTCGAAGCCCTTGACGGGGTCCCCTCCGACGCGGCGGGTCGGGGAATCGGGGAGCACGACGCCGCTCTCCCGCTCGAGCTCCTTGAGCTCGTCATAGAGGCGGTCGTACTCGCGGTCGCTCACGGTCGGCGCGTCGAGCACATAGTATTCGTATCCCCAGCGGTTGAGGATGTCGACAAGTTCACGCATTCTATCCATAGATCACCCCAATCTCTCGAGCGGCGCAAGTGCCGCCGCCAAATCTTTGTTTCCCACGCTGTCGAAGTGCACCGTGATGATGAGATTTTTCGCCTCGCCGCGCGTCGCGATGACGACGCCCTCGCCGAACCGCGCATGCCGCACCCGCACGCCGACGGTGTAGCCCGATGTGTCCTTTGGCGGCGTCCGTTGGGGGGAGGTCGCGGACATGGGTGCCCCGCCGAACCTCACCGTGCTGCTTCTTCCGTTCGCTGCGGGGGGTCTTGCGCTTCCGCCGAAGCTCGCAAATCCCTCTTCTTCCCTCTCGGGGAGAGGACGGGGCGTGCGGGAAGGAGCGAGGCGCGCCCCCTCTGCCCCGTAGCCGTAACCCGACCCGCCGAAGCCATATGAGCGGCTCCCGAAGTCGTCATAGTCGCCCGTGTAACGGCGGTAGAAGGGCTTTCCGTCGGGAATGCCGAGCGTATCCTTGATCTCGTTCACGAACTCCGACCGCGCGGTGGGCTGCCGCCGCCCATAGAGAAAGCGGCTCCGCGAGCGGGTGAGCCAGAGCTTCTCCTTTGCGCGGGTGATGGCGACGTACATGAGCCGCCGCTCCTCTTCGATGCCGCTCTTCTCCTCGAGGGCGCGCGACGTCGGCATGATGTCCTGTTCGAGCCCGACGAGAAAGACGCAGCGGAATTCCAGCCCCTTGACGGCGTGGATGGTCGCGAGCGTGACGTAGTCGCCGTCGTCCATCTCATCGGTATCCGAATAGAGAGTGGTCTGCTGCAGATATTCGTCGAGCGCAGCACCCTCGTTCATGCGGACGAACTCCTCCACCGAGTTGAGAAATTCGTCCAAATTGGCGCGCTTGGTGAGGCTCTCGTCGGAGTTGTCGGCGTACATGTCGCGCATGCCCGAGGAGTCGATCAGATGCCTTGCGAGCTTGTCCACGGGCTCCGTCTGCGCCATGATGACGAGCTCCTTGAGGTAGTCGGCAAATTGCGAAAGCCGGAGGCGGGTGCCCGCGTTGACCGGGAGCATGTCCGCATCGAACACGGCGTCGTACAGGCTGAGCCCCTCGCTTTGGGCATAGTCGGAGAGCACCTGCACCGTCTTGTCGCCGATGCCCCGCCGCGGCACGTTGATGATGCGCATGAGCGCCTCGTTGTCGTAGGGGTTGGCGAGAAGGCGCAGGTAGGCGAGCACGTCCTTGATCTCCTTCCGCTCGAAGAATTTATACCCGCCGAAGACCTTATAGTTGATGCCGTACTTGGTGAATTCCTGCTCGAAGGAGCGGGTGAGGGCGTTGATGCGCATGAGGACGGCGAAGTCGGAAAACTTGTAGCCGCGGTAGCGAAGATCGGCGATCGTGCGGGCGGCATAGAGCGCCTCGCCGAGCTCCTCCTCCGCCTCGAAGTAGACGGGCTTTTCCCCCTCCGGCTTGTCCGTCCAGAGCGTCTTCTTGTTGCGGCGCCCGTTGTGGGAGATGGAGGCGTTCGCAAGCGCCAGAATGGCGCCCGTCGAGCGGTAATTGCGCTGCAACTTATAGATCTTCGCCTGCGGGAAGCTGCGCTCGAAGTGCAGGATGTTCTCGATCTCCGCCCCCCGCCATCCATAGATGGATTGGTCGTCGTCGCCCACGGCGAAGAGGTTGCCGTGCACGGACGCGAGCATCTTGACGATGTCGAACTGCACGGCGTTGGTGTCCTGAAACTCATCGACATGGATATAGCGGAAACGGCACGCGAGGAATTCGCGCGCCTCCGTGTCCTCCGCGAGGAGGGAACGCGCCTCGGTGAGCAGGTCGTCGAAGTCGAGGGCGTTGAACGATCTGAGATGCTCGGTGTAGCGGCGGTAGACCTCCATCGCGACATCGATATTTCTCTCATAGGAGAACTTCTCCCCGTATTCGGAGGGGGAGAGACCGAGCATTTTGGCGTTGGAGATGTGAAAGCGGACAGATTTGAGCGCCCCCTCCTCTTCCATACCGAGCTCCTTGCAGGAGAGCTTGATGACGGCGTTCCTCTCCTGTTCGGAATAGATGGAGAAGTTGGGGGTAAGCCCGCGGCGTTCGGAGAACATGCGCAGGATCTTCACACACATGGAGTGGATGGTGCACACCCACATGCGGGAGACGTCGCAGCACCGTTCGAGGCGCTCCTTCATTTCGCCCGCCGCCTTGTTCGTGAAGGTGATGGCGAGGATAGAGGAGGGCGGAACGTCCTTCTCGGTGACAAGATATTCGATGCGGGTAGTGAGAACGCGCGTCTTGCCGCTGCCCGCGCCCGCGAGCACAAGCACGGCGCCCTCCGTATCGAGGACGGGCAGGATCTGTTCTTCGTTGAGTTGACCGAGCGATTCCATACCCCTCGATTATATCATACGCGCCGCCTTTTGGCAAGTTTTTGGCAGGGATTTCGGGCGACTTTCCCCTGCGCTCTGCCGAGGACGCCTCCCCCTTCTTTGTGCCCCCTACCGCCTGTTGCGCTCGAATTCGTACTCCCGCTTGAAGCGTTCGAGGGCGCGCAGATAGCGCTCGGAGAGATCGAGATTGTAGCGCTGCTTCTCGGCATAGCTGAGCGTGTCGTAATACTCCCTGTCGGTGAGCCTGCCGATCGCATCGGAGACCTCCCCCTCTTCGAGGAGCATCTTTTTGACGCGCAGATAGAACTCGTCGGGCGAGTCCCCCTTGATGCGCTGCTCGACCTTGCCGAGGAAGTACAGATCGAGCTTGTTCTCGTTGATGCCTTGCTCGCGGGCGTGCTCCCGCTCCGATTCGAGCTCCCGCCGCTGCTGCTGCCAGAACCCCTTCTTCATGCGCCGTTTCGCCTCTTTTGCAAGCGTCTTCAAGGACCGGTCCATACGGTCTCCTCCCTGTCTTTTCGACAAATTTCGCAAGAAAAAATCCGTAACCTGCGTTACGGATCTCTTGTCAGTTTCTGCTTCTCTTTCTGGCTGCTTCCGACTTCTTTCTCTTTTTGACGGAGGGCTTCTCGTAGAACTCCTTCTTGCGGAGGTCGCCGATGATGCCGTCGCGCGAGCACTTTCTCTTGAATCTTCTCAGAGCGGATTCCAAGTTTTCGTTGTCGCCAACCCGAATCGTGGACATGAATTTCAACCCTCCTTCGCCGAAGCACTTATTTACCTGCCTATTATAGCAGACACGCGCGCCCTTGTCAACCGCTTTTGCCCCCTTTTGCGCGCGAGTTTTGGGAAATTTTGGCTTTCCCTGCGGCGGGCAGCTTTTCGCTTATACCGAGCGGATGGCTTCGACGGGCTTCTTCTTCACCGTGAGGGCGACGGGGATGGTCGTGCTCACGATGGCAGTCACGACGGCGATCGCAAGGATGATGAGCACGTTCCAAATGCCGAACAGGAACATGTCGAACATGAGGAACCCGCTGTACACGAGCACGATGTTCGCGACGATGCAGGCGACCCAGCTCAACACACTGCCGAGCACAAAACAGAGGAAGGTGATGAAGACGCCCTCCACCATGAAGATCTTGTAGACGTCGATGCCGCGGGCACCCACGGCGCGCAGAATGCCGATGTCCCTCTTCTTTGCATGGATGCTCGCCGAAATGAAGTTGTAGAGGAGAAGGGCGGCGAAGACGGCAAGCGCGGCGGCGACGGCGCCGAGGATGGCGAAGATCCTGCCGAAGCCCTCTTCCTGCGTCCTGATCTCGGGCATGAAGTTGTAGGGCGTCGAGTAGTAGTACCCCGCGGGCGTCTCATGCCGTTCGTAGGAGAAGACGGCATTTCCCCCGCTCGCACGGTGCCCCTTGAGGGGGGCGAACAGGAACTGCACATAGCTGCCCTCGGGGTCCGCCTCCTCGTTATAGCGGTACATCCGCTGGGACCACCAGCCGTAGGAGAGGGTGTCATAGAGGAACTGCTCGCGGGGGTCCTCCCCGTCCCAATCCTCGTTGGGAACAAGGAAGTTGGAGCGGAAGGTCGCACCCTCGTTGTATTCCAAGATCGCCTCGAAGCTGTTCGTGAGCTGTCTGCGGAAGTAGGAGGCGGTGTTGTCGGGCTTGTATGCCTCATAGAAGCCCTCGCCCACCCAGCAGAGGGACGCCATCGAGTTGCGGAAGACGCTCTTGAATTCGGAGGCGAGGCTGTCCCATTCGGAGCCCGTGAGCCCGCTCGCCGCCTGCCCCTGCAGGAGGGTGGCAAAGGGAGAGAAATCCTCCTGCGTGTCGACGATGCCCACGATGGTGAGGGGGATGGAGTTGGCGCTCCCCTGCGAGAGCACGTCGGTGTTGCGCATGATGGAGATGCTCTTGCCGAGCAGGTCGTCATAGCTGTTGATGGCGGTGTAGTTGTCCGAGGTGAGGGAGGAGCCGTAGCCGTAGTTGTGGAACGCCTCCCAGACCATCGTGGAGACGACGCACTCTCTCTCGTTTTTGGGAAGTTCGCCGTGCACCTCGTAGCCCAGTTCGTCGAGGTAGACGGCGTCGGCAAAGGCGGTGAAGATGGTCGTCTTGCCGAAGTAGTCGTGCGAGGCGATGCCGTACGTCAGCGGCATGACGCCGTTGTAGTAGGACATCGAAGTGATCTCAAGGGTGTAGGCGGGCACAAAGTGCTCCCCGGGGTAGCGGCTGCGGATGCGCTCGATCTCTTCCTCGGAGAAGTGGGTATTGGAGATGCCCGTGTCGAGCTCGGAGGTGAGGGTCTTGCCGTTCGGGTTGTTCACTGTGATGACGCCGTGCTTTTCGAGCACCGCCGCCTGATAGGCGGAGTCGACGAGCGCGTTGGTGCTCACCTGTTTGGAACTGTAGGTGATGAGGGTGGAGAACACGCCGAACACGATGAAGGCGACCGTCGCAAGCAGCGTCGTAAAGACGAGGCGGACGGGCTTGGTCCTGAGCCCCGCAAAGCCCATTTTCAGGGCGTAGCGGAAGGGGAATTTGGACTTGATGAAGTTGCACTCGGTGCGCTCGGGGGCAGGCATGTCCGAGACAGAGGTCTCCGTAAAGGTCGCTGTGCTCCTCTCGTGAGGCAGGAGAGCGAGGTCGCCGTCCTCCGCGCTGATCACGAGACCGCCCTTGTGGCTGCGCACGAAGGAGAGGATCTTTTGCTCGTCCTCCTCGCTCATGGCGGCGCCGCTCATGACCGAGAGCTTCTTCTCGGTGAGGTCCTGCACGTTCTTGCGCTCCGCCCCTTCCCCCTCGCCGCTGCGGGTGACGTCGGAGATGATGCGCCCGTCTTTGAGCTCGATGATGCGGTCGGCATACACCTCGGCGAATTCCCTGTCGTGCGAGACGATGACGACGAGCTTGTTTTCGGAGAGCCGTTTGAGGGTGTCGAAGACTTGCCGCCCGGTGTTGGAGTCGAGGGCGCCCGTCGGCTCGTCGCCCATGATGATCTCGGGATCCTTGACGAGGGCGCGGGCAATGGCGACCCGCTGTTTCTGCCCGCCCGAGAGGGTCTGGGGGCGGCGGTCGCCGTATCCCTCGAGGTCCACCTGCCGCAAAATGGCGTTCACGTGCTCCCTGTCCTTGGGCTTGCCCTGCAATTCGAGCGCAAGGGCGACGTTTTCCTCCACCGTGAGCTCGTTCAGGATGTTATACTCCTGAAAGATGAACCCGAGATAGGTGTTGCGGTAGCTGTCGAAATCGCTCTTGGAAAAGTCCTTGGACGACTTGCCGTTGACGATGACTTCCCCCTCGTCGGGGGCATCGAGCCCGCCCGAGACGTTGAGCAGGGTGCTCTTACCACTGCCCGATTTGCCGAGCAAAAATACCATGCCGCGCTCGGGGAAGTCCACCGACACATGATCGAGCGCGGTGACCGTCTCCCCCTTTGCAACATACCGTTTGACGAGATCTTTGACCTGAAGCATCTCCTCCCCCTTGATAAAACAATTACAAAGATTATATAAAACGCGCGCGGATTTGTCAACTTATTGGACAGACCGCGCGCATTTTTTCACATTATTTTCAATAAAATTTATCCTCTAACTCGTCGATGACGCCGTCTGTCATCAAGCCGTAGGTGTTGTAGAGGGTGAGGATGGTGAAGCGGTCGCGGATCTTATACGCCTCGCGGAGCATGCGGCGGAAGGTCTCGGGCGGGATACCAAGCTCGGAGAAACGGGTCGGGCAGCCCAGCGAAGACAGAATTCCCCCCACCCATGTCGCGGTCGGAAGCCTGCGCGCCTCCTCATACACCCCTTCGCAGCCCGCAAAGGAGGGACGGCGTTCGAGGGTGTGGTAGAGCTCGAGGGAGACCATCGTCCCCAGCCCGACCTTGATGCCGTGCAGGGGGATGCGCTCCCCGCGGCGGAGAAAATCCATCTCGAGGAAGTGGCTCATGTGGTGCTCAGCGCCCGATGCGGGGCGGGAGTTGCCCGCGATCACCATCGCATAGCCCGAGACGAGCAGGGCGTCCATCAGCCGCTCCGTCCCTTCCCGCTCGCCCGCGGTGAGGGAGGGAATGCCGTCCGTTGCGGCGCACACGGCTTCGGTCATGAGATCCGCCGCCTCGGCGCCGTACGCCTCCCCCGTAAGAAGGGCGGAGATGCGCCAGTCGGTGAGACAGCAGTACTTGGCGAGGATGTCCCCCATGCCCGCGCCGACCATGATGCGGGGGGCGGAAGTGAGTACGTCGGGGTCCATGAGGACGTCGCTCGCAACCTGCGCGCTGCGCGTGATCTTGAACCCGTTCTCGATGAGGGGGGTCACGCCCGAGGTGTAGCCGTCCATCGAGGGGGCGGTGGCATAGACGCCGCTCGGCTTGCCGAGGAGAAACCCGGCTCGCTTGGCGATGTCGTTGAGGGTGCCCGACCCCACGGCGAGCAGATAGTCACAGTCCTCCGCCGCGCGGAGAACAACGTCCACCGTCTTCTCGTCGGCGACCGGTTCCTCCTCGCGCAGATGGCAGAAGAGGACGCGTTCGCCCTGCCCGATGAGCGCGCTCTCGATGGGGGTACTAATGGACATGGTATGCTCATCTGTGATGATGAGCACCTTTTTGCCCCTGATATTTTGCAGAAAGACGGGGAAGTCTCCTCCCCTTCCGCGCTCGGCGTTGACGCCGAATTTTGCGGACAGTTTGCCGATCTCGATCATGGCTCCCTCACTTACAGATAAATTTACAGGTGATGCCCTCGTCGTAGTCGCCGAACCCCCTGCCGAAGAGGGTGAACCCGCCACGGTTGTCTGCGTCCTCGGGGACGAAGATGCGGAAGCGGATCTGCTCGCCCGGCGTCAGTGCGAGGTCGGAGAGGGAGGTCTCCGAGACCTTGACGCCTGCGATGTACGTCCCCTCCTTGCCCACGGCGATGAGGATCTTTTTGCCGTATTGCCCGAGATTGCCGTACCACCATGCGGGGTTGTGGGTGCCCGGGCGGTCGTTGTACTCCCCGCGGCTCGTGAAACAGCCGAGCAGCTTCCCGTTGACGGCAAAATGGATGTCGCTCGGAAAGTACGCCGCATAGCCGGGCGCCTCGGAGGCGATCTCGAGGGAGAATTGTAGCTCGAGCAGGTCGCCGTCCTCCTCCAAATAGTTGGGGATGAGGTACTCGACGTACCCATAGGAGAGCCACAAGAGCCCCGCTTCGGCGCGCTCGGGATAGGAGAAGCAGGCGGGGTCGTCGAACCGCCCGATGAGGCGTTCGCGCGTCGCGATCCCGCAGGTGGGATGAGCTTCGTAGCCGACGTATTGCCCGACGTCGATGTGCGCCGAGGCGACCCTTCCCTCTGCGGGAGGACGCCCGACAAAGTCGACGATGAGTTTATCGGTGGCGAGACGGCAGATCTTTTGGGTGCCGCGGACACCCGAAGCCGTCGTGATCTCGATGAGCCCCGCGGCGTGCAGTTTTTTGATGTGCGCCGTGATCGCGCCGTTGGAGACGCCGAGCTTCTTGGCAAAATAGTCGAGGTTGAGCTCGCCGTGTTCCAACAGCTCTTCGAGGATGGAGAGGCGGACGGGAGAGTCGAGCGCCTCGTATACGAGCATCCCCGATTTGAAATCCTTTAAGTATATCATAACAATATTATACCCCTATCCCTCCCCCATGTCAAGAAAACGGGCGGTTGCGGGCAAATTATTTTACCTCAAAATAAAAGAATGCCCACTCCTTGGCGGAGTGGGCAGCGGGAACACAATGAAAGCAAGGACGCGGGGAGCTCATGCCCCCTTGACGCGCTCCAGCAGGGCAGAGACATCCGCCTTGACTTCTCCGAGCACGGCGTTTGCCGCCGCCTCGCTCTCCGCCTTGACGGAGTAGTAGATCTTGAGCTTGGGCTCGGTGCCCGAGGGGCGCACGCAAATGAAGCTGCCGCCCTCCAGCTCATAATACACGCAGTTGCACTTGGGGATGTCGAGTGTCTCTATGGCGCCGTCTGCCCTTCTTCTGACCGATGCGGAATAGTCGCGCACGGCGGTCACCGCAAAGGGACCGAAGGAGGTGACGGAGACCTCTTTGAGCGCATCGACGACGCCGTTCATCTCCCTCATGGCGTTGAGCCCCGCGTATTGGATGGAGACGTTCTTGTCGAGCACGAAACCGTACTTTTGGTAGATCTCCATGAGGCGCTGATACACCGTCTTGCCGATATAGGTGTAGTAGCAGACCATCTCGGCGCAGAGCATCGAGGCGACAACAGCGTCCTTGTCGCGGGCATGGGTGCCGCGTAAGTAGCCGCAGCTCTCCTCAAAGCCAAAGACGAAGGTGTGCGAAGCGTCCTTCTCCCACAGCTTGATCTTCTCGCCGATGAACTTGAAACCGACGGGCGTCTCGAAGAGCGCGACGCCGAATTCGTCGCAGATGAGCTTTGCCATGCCCGTCGAAACGAACGACTTGACGACCGCGGCGTTTGCGGGGAGAGCGTTCTCCTCTTTGAGGCGGGTGAGGATGTAGTCGAGGAGGAGGATGCCGACCTGATTGCCCGAGAGGGCGACGAACTCGCCCTGCCCGTTCTTGACGGCGACGCCGAGGCGGTCGGAGTCGGGATCGGTGCCGAAGACGACGTCGGCCCTGATCTCATTTGCCTTTGCGATGCCCATGGAGAGGGTCTCTTTGAACTCGGGATTGGGCACGGCGACCGTCGAGAACGCAGGGTCCTCCGTCGTCTGCTCCTCCACCACCGTGACGTTGATGCCGAGCTTTTTGAGGATGGTCATGACGGGCACATACCCCGAGCCGTGGACGGGGGTATAGACGAGCTTGAGGTCCTTGCCGCAGCGGGCGACCGCCTCCTTCGAGAGGGTGAGCTTGGAGAGCTCGCCGATGTAATCTTCGTCCACCTTTTCGGGCACGGGTACGACGAGCGGGCTGCCCTTCACCCCTTTCACGGTGAGATAGTCGGTCTTCGCGATGAAGCCGACGACGATGTCCGTCGCCTCGGGCGACATCTGCGCGCCGTCTTCGCCATAGACCTTATAACCGTTGTATTCCTTGGGATTGTGGCTCGCCGTGATCATGATGCCCGCGACCGCGCGGAGATAGCGCACCGCATAGGAGAGCATGGGCACGGGGTGGACGCGGGTGAAGAGGTACGCCTTGACGCCGTTCGCGGCGAGCACCTCTGCCGACGCCTCGGCAAACAGGCGGGAATTCTTGCGGGTATCGTAGGAGATGACGACCCCCCGCTCCTTCGCCCCTGCGGGAAGGGTCGCGATGTACTCCGCGAGCCCCTGCGTCGCGCGGCGGACGGTGTAGACGTTCATCATGTTGATGCCGCAGCCGATGATCCCGCGCATGCCTGCCGTTCCGAATTCGAGCTCCCCGCCGAACCGGTATTCCTTTTCCTTCTCGTCCGACGAGATCGCGGCAAGTTCCGCCCTGTCCTCTTCGGTGAGCGCTTGGCTCTCCAGCCAGCTTTCGTACAGTTTCTGATATTCCATAATACCCTCCATATCATGCACCCCCGGAGGCTCCCCGGGGGGCATTTCTCATTTTGCGTTTTTGATGTCGGGGACGTCGTCTTCCTCCTCTCCCTGCCAGATCTCCCCGTTCGTGAGGTAATACTTCTTGCCGTTGGACTCGAAGTAGTTGACGAACTGCATGACGATGAGGAAGACAAAACTGAGCGGAACGGTGAGCAGGAGCCCGCTTCCCACCGTCGCGACCGCAAAGAGCACGTTCACGGCGACGATGAGGTAGCACGCCACGACGAACCCGCCGAGCCGCCTCCCGAAGTCCCTGCGGATGTCTGCGACCGACCCTTTGAGCGCCGCGGGAAGGGATTTTCCGTCGACGATCATGGCGGGCATCCACGAGTAGATGAGCGTAATTTTGAGCGCTTGCAGGCAGATGATCGCCGCCATCGTAAAGGAGATGGCGACCAGCACCGACAGCACCCCCCAGTTCGGCAGAAGAGACGGGATGTAGAAGAAGAGGAACCAGCACGCGACGAGCACGAGCAGGTCATAGACGAAGGAGAGCGGAACGTAGACGAGGGAGTAGAGCGCCGCCCGCCCGATGTTGCGGAAATAGGCGGTGGCAAAGCGGGTCTTCGCGTGCGTGCTCATGCGGTCGCTGATGAGGGTGCCGAGCGCGAACTGCGCGATGCCGTTGGTGAACCGTTTGAGGATGTAGACGGCGACAACGCCGATGACGCTCCCGATGATGCTCCCGAGGTTGTGGATGAGCAGCGACGCAAAGGCGGCAAGGGCGGTATGGAATTGGGTCTGGAACGCCTGCAGGGGCGCCGTTTCCCCCGAGGCGAGGGAGGAGACGAGGATGCGCACAAACTCGGAAGCGAGCCGCTTGATCTCGGCGAATTCCCCGCTCTCCATGATGAAAGACAGCCCGTACCGCAGAATGAGATAGGTGAGGCTGTAAAAGACGACCGCGGCGACGATGCGGTACAAAAACAGCTTGAAGATGTTCTTGAATTGGTCTGCCGTGATGCTCACGGAATGCTTGAATCTCATCAGTACTCCTTATAACTTTTGAGGATGTCCTCGCGGTCGAGCTTGTCGGTGCGGAAATACGCCGTCTCCATGCGGATGCAGAAACTCAAAAAGAGCGCCACGAACACGATCACCCCCACGATGCGGAAGACGAACTCGGGGAGGAACGCTACCCCCGTGAGGACGAGAAACGCCGCCGAGAGGGAGATGAGGAAGCCGAGGATGAGCTCCCAGCGGATGCCGAGCATCAAACGGTAGGAATAGAGAAAGGCATTGTAAAAGCCGAAGCCCGTCATCTGACGGCAGGGCAGCCACAGATAGAAGACCGTGGCGATGTAGAGGAGGGCGTAGGTCAAGAGCAGAAATACCGCGATGCCGAGAAGATAGACGAACGCGCGGGAGGGAATGTTCGAGATGAGGAAGAGGAGAGCGGAGAGAATGAGCGCCCAGAGTTCGTAGAGCAGGGTGTACACGAGCCCGATCACCGCGGCGGACAGAAGATTGTCGAGAAATCCGCCCATGATGCCCGAGAGGGTGCGCTTCCCGATGCGCATGTGCTTCTCGACAAAGGAGAGCATGAGCGCAGCGAAGACGACGGTGCACACAAACGCGAACACGCTGTAAATGCCGTTGAGCCACGATCCCATGCCGACGATGCTCCATGTGCGGAAGTATTCCCAGAAGGTGAGACGGGGCGCGCCCGTAAAGAAGCCGCGCGCGAGCATGGAGATCGCGGAATAGTCGAGGGACAGCGCGAGAAAGACCGCCGGTATGACGGCGAACGGCAGCACGAACCAAATGTTCTTGCCGATGTATTTCCAACTTTCGAACAGATGTTTCATCGTAGTTCCTCGTATCTATTATATAACAAAACTGCCGCCGTGTAAAGTATTTTCGCGTTTTTATTTTCCGCGCAGCGTTCCCTCCCCCACCGTTTTTGCTCGCGGAGGGGTATACCTCGGACATGCCCCACTCCTTTGACGTGAGGGAATGGGTGCCCTTGGCTTCTATTTACGTCATGTTGAGCGAAGTCGAAACATCACCTTATTATAAAAATGCGGTGCCCCTTCGACTACGCTACTTCGCCCTTAGGGGCTCGTATCGACCTTAGTCTACAATAGAAGCCTCGGTCGGACAGGGTGACGTGATTTGGAAGCGCGGGCAAGGTGATGCGATTTGGAAGCTCTTACCTCCTCATACCGAGGCGCAAGCCGAGCGGGGAGCGTATCTTTGGGTCTTAAGATTCACTCGGTCCTTACGGACCTCGGAATGAGGGTGGGTTACCCTTCAAAAAAAATCTCCCCCAAGCGGGGGAGAAAGGGTCAGTCGATGAAGTTGGTGGAGATGCGTGGCTCGGCGGCGGGGAATTTTATCCCCTCCCTTCTCCCCGCTTCGATACAGCGGAGCAGCCATGCCATGTTGCGGGCAAGGGTGCGCATCGTCTGCAAGCCCTCGCCGTCCTGCTCCACTTCGGCAGGCGTATCCACCCGCCCGTGCACCATGTTCCAATATTGCGAGGAGACGATGGGCATCGAGCTGATGGTGAAGTACTTGTTGAGGCGGTCGAACGACGCCGTCGCCCCACCTCTGCGGCAGCTGACGACGCACGCGCCGAGCTTCCCCGCAAAACTGCTGCTCCCGACCGAGTAGAAGAAGCGGTCGAGGAAGGCGGTGAGCTGTCCGCTCGGTCCCCCGTAGTAGACGGGCGAGCCGACGACGATCGCATCGAATTCATCCCTGCGCGCGGCGAGGGCGTTGACGCCGTCCTCCCCAAACGCGCATTTGCCGTGCTTTCTGCAATAGCCGCAGGCGATGCACCCCGCGACGGGCTTCTTCCCGATCCAATAGATCTCCGCCTCCACGCCCTCTGCGGTGAGGGTGGATGCGATCTCCCTGAGGGCACGGTCGGTGCAGCCATGCTCGTTGGGGCTGCCATTAATGAGCAAAACTTTCATAGTGGTCTCCTTTTGGTTTGGTCTGCCCCAAAACGGGGCGATTGAGGAAAGCTCCCCGATGCGGTCTGCACCGGGGAGCCCATTTCCCGACACAAGGTCATGGGAACGAATGCTTATTCTTCGGGAGTTTCGGCAGAGCCTTCATCCTCCGTGAGCTTCAGGTCCTCTTCCGTCACTTCGGGAAGGGCGGGAGAGTTCTCGATCACGTCGTAGGCATCCATGTTCCAGAACGCGGGCGCATCCACTTCCTTCTGCTTGATCTCGCCGTCACGCGTGAGCTGTTCGGTGGACTTGTAAGGCAGCTTGTAGATGTCGTTCGGGATCTCGTCGCCCTGCTCGATGCCAAACTTCTCCATCACGAGGTCGATGAGCATCTTCGCATACTTGAGGGAACGAGGGCTGCGCACCTTGAGCTTGGTGGGCACATCGGCGTACTTCGCGACGTCCGCAACGCTCTTGTGGTGGAATTTCGGATCGAGATCATCGGGATCGAGTGCGACGTACAGGAAGAGCGACTTGCCCTTGAACTGCAACTTCGCGATCTTGTCTCTGCCCTTGTTGAAGGAATCGTAGTTCCAGCTGACGCGCGAACGAACGAACTTGTAGGACAGGATGTAGTTCTTGAGCTCGTTGTAGTAGGTAGGCGCGGGCTCTTCTGCCTGGCTGAGGCGTGCGGTGAAGCTCCTGTCGTAGACCGTCATCTTCTCTTCGGGAACAACCACGGGTGCGAGCTCTTCCTCCTCTGCGGTCACGCCGAACGGTACAGCGGGCGCTGCGGGTGCAGCTTCTTCTGCGGGAGCCTCTTCGGCTGCGGGCTGTTCGGCTGCCGCTTCTTCTGCGGGAGCCTCCTCGGCTGCGGGTTCTTCGGACTCGGTGAGTTCCTCAACGGGCCGTTCGGGCTCGGCGAGAACTTCTGCGGGCTGCTCGGCTGCGACCTTCTCGGGCACCTTCACCTTCACAGTGAACATGATGAGCACGATGAGGGCAACGAGGAGGAGCACTGCGATGAGCACGAGCAGGACGATGAGCCACGTCATGCCGGCGCCGCCGGTCGTAGCGGTCGCGGTCTCGAATCCAACGACAAGGTAGAGCGAGAAGCCGTCGGTCTCGAACTGCATGTAGTCGCCGTCGCGCGTGCTGCCGGGAACGATCTCGACGGAGGCATCGTCACCGATATGGATGACGGCAAGCCTCTCCGCGGGGTACGATCTGAGTTCTTCGGGGATGGGCAGGCGGACGATGAACTTGCCGTTCACTGTCTGCTCTGCGCCCTCGGCATCCTCAAAGTGGATGTCGTAGGCGGTGCCGAACTTGACATCGTATTTGCCGCCGAACTTCTTTTCGATGGCATCCTTGATCGCCTTCTGCTGTGCGTCGGTGAGGGGCTGTGTGCCCGCCTTCGCTTCGTAGCCTTCGGGCACGGTGCCCTTTTCCTTCTCCTGGACGGTGACGTCGCCAAGCGTCCACTTCTTGCCTTCTTCGGGCTCGGGAGGGGTCACGGGACCGCCGTCTTTGACGATCTTGACGGTGACATCAAACTGCGTCTTTTCGAGCTGGTAGTTGTTGGCGTACTCTGCCTTCACGGAGAGGGTGATGGTCTTGGTGTGTTCGCCCTCGTTGGTCTCCGTAAAGGTCTTCGGGGTATAATCGATCTTGTCGAGGTCGTCGGAGAGGACCTGAACGGTGAACTCGATGGGCTCGCCCGTCCACTTCTTCTCTCTCTCCGCCTCGGGCATGGTGACCTGTGCGGTGATGACCTTCTTCGCGACCGTGATCGTGAAATCGATGAGGTTGTTGTTCTTTACGCCGGGCGTCGTCGCGGGCTCGAAGTGCACGTTGTAGGTGCCTGCGTCCACGATCTCGCTGACCTCGGCGCCGTCCTTGGCGATCTTGATCGCGCCGATCTTCGTCTTGTTCTCTTCCGCAAATCCGGCGGGGAAGGAGAGCGAAACTTCGATCTTGCTGCCGCTGTAGGTGAAGCTGGGCACGTCCACAGGCTCGCCGTTGACAAGCCACGTGACGCCCTGCATGTCGATCAGAAGGTCGGGCTGAGCCTGGATGTTGACCGTCGTCTCATAGGAGACCTTGCCCTCGCTGTCCGCATTCTCGATCTCGTAGTTGTCGGGATCCTTCGCGGTGATCGTTCCCTTCGCGGTGTAGACGCCGACGTCCTTGAGCTCGGTGACCACGGTCTCTCCCTTCTTGTACTCGAAGGGCAGGAGTTGATAGCGGTCGTCATCCTTGAATCCGAAGGCATTTTCGACCTGCGATCTGAAGTCCGTGGTGCCGTCATAGGTGAAGGTGAAGCCGTTCTTCCATGCTTCGGGGGTCGTCGCGGACGGAAGTTTTGCCTTCTTGATCTCCCAATCGAATTCGAGTGTGAGGACGCCGTTTTCGAAGGACGTGAAGTGTTCGTTGTTGTCCTTTCCTTCGCAGGCAAGGACGTAGTTTTTGGCAGCCTCTTGGGTGAGGGAGATCTTCGCGGTCAGGTGATAATCCTTCCCTGCGTCGGTCTGCTTGTTGCCCTCGTAGGTGATTTGAAGAAGGTCTTCGAAGTCACCCGTGTAGGTGAGCTCGGCTGTCTGTTCGTCGTGGTTGTAGGTGTATCCGTCGGCGGGAAGCGCAAACTTGGAGGCATCGACCGTCGCGGTCACCTTGTTGATCTTCCATGCGTAGGACGTCTCGCCTTCGAGCTTGTAGTTGTCCGCATCCAGCAGCGTGACCTCGACGGTGTAATCGCCCGCATCGGTCGCGGTGTTGCCCTCGACCTTGAGCACATCTTCCCTGTTTTCGGGGAGGTCTGCCTCGTTTGCGATCTTCACGTCCACGGTGATCTCATCGCCCGTGTAGTCGAAGGGAGCGACGGCTTTGCCTTCCGCATCGACGAGACCTTCGAGCTTGATGACGAACTGATCGATCGTCCACGAGAAGGTGTACTCCTCTTTGAACGCATAGTTCTTGGTGAACGCCTCGCCGATCACGGGAGTGAGCGTGTAGGCACCCGCATCCGTCTGTTCGTCGGTGAGGTTGGTGACGACGTTGCCATCGGGAAGGGTCCCCACGACTTCAACGCGGACCTTTTGCGCTGCCGCATTGAATACGAAGGACTTCGTGTAATTCTCCCACACTTCGGGAACGGGCGAGGAGAGATATTTGAGAGGGCTGAGTTCGATGACGAACTTCTCGATCTTCCATTCGAGGGTCGACTGCGCTTCGCCGACGAGCTTGTAGTTGGCGTCGTCTTTGAGGGCGACGGTGACCGTCGCGTTGTACGAACCCGCATCCTTCATGCTGTTTTCGGCATAGACGGGCTCCGTGAAGAGGGTCTCGTCTGCCGTCCAACCGTCTTTGAGGGCAACAGTCTGCATCTCCCCGTTGTAGGTGAAGGGAGCTTCGTAATCCCATGCGAGGTCGACGGTGACATCCTGCTGTGCGATGGTGACACTCACGGTCGCCTCGCGCACTTCGCCCGTCACCGTGTCGGTGGCTTTGACGGTGTACTCGCCCGAATCCTTGACTTCGGAGAGGGTGAGCGCGGCGGGATCGGTCGTGTCGAACAGGGCGCCGTCCTTATACCATTCATATGTATATTGCGCGTAGAGGACGCCCTTTGCCGCTGCCGTGAGGGTGTATTGCTTATCGGGAGCGTAGGTAACGCTGAGTTCGCTCTTTCCCTCCGCTTCGGCAGTGAGCTCGAAGTCGGTGATGGGGCTGAGACGAACGTTCTTTGCGGGCATCCCGCTCACGGGGACGACCTTGCCGTCCACGGGCGCGGCGTCTGCATCGTACCAGCCGAGGATGTCATATCCGTCGATCGCGGTACGGTTGGAGAGAACTGCGACCGTCCCCTCGGTGGTGCCTGCGGGCAGGAAGCCTGCGCGCACCGTCTCGCCGTTCACGACATAGTCCACTTTGTAGACATCGGGAACGTTGAGCTCGAGATAGAGGTCGAGGTCGTATTGGGTGCGGTCGATCATCGCGGCGACGTGGGAGACAAGCTCGGCAAACGGGTCGAGACCGTGGTTCGTCAAAACAGACTCGGCTTTGGCGAACACTCTTTCGAGGTCGAGGGTGAAGCTCCCGCTGTATGCGAACTTCTCGCCGTCGTACAGACCGTTGATGGTGCCGTCCTTCAGACGATCGGGGAGCATGTCATAGAGACGCTCTGCGTAGCCGATGAATCTGTCGTAATACTCGGCGACGACGCCCGACCCCGCGAGACGGTCGATCCAATGGTAGATGTGTTCATTGAGGTTCTTGGAGGAAGGATCTTCGACGAGCTCTTTCACATACTCGACGTCGAACCTCGCCCAATCGACGCTCTTGACGGAATCGAGGAGCTTTTCCGCAAGCTCACGACCCTTCTCGGTGAAGGTCCCGAATCCGGGGAGATTGGTGGAGAGCCAGTCTTCGAACTCATACACGGTCATCGACTGCAGCGTCTCGACCTTGGGAATGACGAAGTTGTAGAGCTTCTCGACGAGCCTGTAAATCTGCTCCTGCGTGAGCGTCCTGTCCGTCACTTTGTGGATGTAGGCGCCGAAGTACTCGTTGAGGACATCGGCATTGAGGGCATTGGCGAACCACTTCTGATAGTCGGGACGCTTGAGGAAGTCGATCAGTTGCTCGACCGTGTAGCTCTCGAACTTGTCGACGGCATAGTCGGGCGTCATCCCGAAGACGGAGAACACGAGGTTCTTCTGGTGGTCGGTGAAGCGGGGGGATTCGAGGAACTTCGAGAAGACCTTCGTGATGAGCTGGGGCGCATCTGCCGTCACGGAGACACTGTGACCGTCGACGACGACGTCGAAGATGTCTGCGATGTAGGCAGCGGTCTCCTTGATGAGCCTGCCTTCGCCATAGAACCCGAAGGTGAAGCGGAAGTCGACGGTGCCGAACGTGGTGTCGAGTTCAGCCCACGTCGAGAACAGGTTGGTGAGGTCGTCCATCTCGGCGATCTCGCTCGGACGGGGGATGATGGAGAGGAGATGACGGAGCCCGGAGGGGGAGATCCCGCCATCGGGGGTGTAGACCGCCACGCCGTCAAAGGACGCGCCCTTGATCGACCTGAACAGATCCATCACGGAGAGGTCGAACTTTCCGCCGTTCTCGGAAGCCTGCTGGACGACGTCGTTGACCTTGTCGATCGCCTTGTCAGCCTCGCGCTCTTCCTTGACCTGCGCAACGAGGTCGGCGTTGAGGTCGTCTTTGAGTTCCTGCTTCGCCTCTTCCTCGGTCTTGCCCTGCGCCATTTTGTCTTGGATCTGCTGGGCATAGTCACCGTTTGCGAGGTTCTCCTCGAATACCCGGTCTGCCATGTTCTGGATGGCGCCGTCGACGATCGACTGGATGGCGCCGTCGAGCTTGTTATAGAACTCGACCTCGGCTTGTTCGTCCTCAAATTCCTTCCCGGAGAGATATTCCGAGACGGCATACTTGAGGAGGAAGTCGTATTCCCCATCGACGAACGCATCGAAGTTGTCGGTGTCGCTGAGGTGATCGGTGAGGTAGTCCATGTACCTCTGCGCATCGCCCCAGTCGAAATCGCTGAAGTCGGGCATCTCTGCGGGGAGATCTTCGGGCGTCCATGCGAGCGTCATTGCAGCGCCGGATGCACCGTTCTCCGGGAAGATACTGCCGATCACGATCTCCCTAACAGCGGCGGTGATCGCGTCTGTAAAGACGGTGATGTCCCCTCTGTTCGCGGCAAGATAATCACGGTAGCCGCTGCTGAGGAGGACGGTCAACTCGTCCTCGGAATAGTCGATCGTGAAGAAGTTGCCCTTCTCCTGCGTTGTCGACCCGGCAGACGCGTCTTCTGCCTGCACCGTCTTGCGGATGCCGACGGCGGAAACGCCGAACAGCATGAGCACGACGGACAGAAGCACAAGGACCGCAAGCGTCAATTTTCTGCCAACTTGTTTCATACAACACTTCTCCCTTTAATATTTCTCAAATCTATCCGAAAACGGCGGCGCCGCGCTTGGCTTCATCCGCCCGTTTTTCGCGCTTTGAGGGGGAATGGGACACATCCTCCTCCCCCTTGTCAACTCATGAAACTATTTTACGACTACTATAATACAGCGTTTTTTTCGTTCTGTCAAGGCTTCTTCGACAAAAAAACCGCAATATATCATGGCTTTTTGCACAAAATTGTAAGATTTTGGCAGGTTCTTCAATCTTCTTGACGTTTTTCGGCATCTCCTGCCTGCGGAGCAGGTTCGAGAACGTCCTCCCCGCCCGTTTCATCCACACAGGGGGCGGGTGTTTCCCCGGATGACGCAGGGATGGGCGGTGCGATCCCGCCGCCGTCGGCTGTCCCATTGTCCTCTTCCGCCTGCACGGGTGCGGGTGAAACGGGAGACGGGGCTGCATCCCCGACGTTGGGGACGGCGTTGGAGTGGTACGCCTCGGCTGCGGGCGCCGCCTCCCCCTCCTCGTGTGCACCGAAGATGGGGTAATATGCGCCGTATTTCCTCTCCGCAGCCTCCATTTCGGCGCGGATCCTGCGCACGATCGCCTCGTCGAGCCCCTCCTCGGAGAACGCGGGCTGCTCTGTGAAAGAGGGTTCCGCCACGGGAGAGGTCCCGACCGCGGGAGAAGGTATCTCTTCGGGAGAAGTTGTCTCTGCGGGCGCGGGCGCCTCCCCGTCCTCGGACATGGGTGCCTCGTCCACGATTTCTGCGGGCTGTGTTTCGGACATGGGTGCCTCCTCTGCGGTCTTTTCCGCTGCCTTGCGCGCGGCGAGCGCGCGCTTCTTGCGCCGTCTCAGCACGATGATGAGCACGATGAGGAACACGACCAGCACGGCGAAGACGGAGAGCGCGATGGGCGCGGCGACGCGGGCGACCCTGAGGATGCGGTTGAGGTCGGACTCGGGGATGACTTCCTCGGGCAGCTCCTCTGCCACGAAGACGGCGTTGAATTCGGCGTCTCCCGTCACGGTGCCGAGCTCGGCGTCCCAGCCGTCAAAGCGGTAGCTGTAGGTGTCGTCAGACGCCTTGTAGGGGGCGGGCGGCGACTCGATCTGTTCGCCGTAGCGGTACGTCCGCGTGTAGACGACCTTCCCGTCCGCCTTGAAGCGTACGGTATATTGATGATATTCACAAACCGCGCCGACGGTGACTCCGCCGCGGGGCATCACGAAGCTGAGGTCCTCGCCGAGCTCGACGTCGGAGCCGTCGGAGGCGCGCACGTACAACCGGTCGAGATACATGCCCACGGGCGCTTCCCCTACCGTGAGGGTGACCTTCTCCCCTCTTCTCGCAAGCTCCGTGCTTGCCTCGATCGATACGGATCCGGAGGACACGATCCCGACATGGTACATGGGAAAGAGCTCATAGGTGCACCCGGGGCGCATGCGGAAGACGAGCCTTCCCGCCTCGTCGAAGGAAAAGTAGACGCTCGGCTCCGCCTCGGATCGGGTGGGCGAAATCTCGCGCAGGTAGAGGTTGGTGCGGTCGAATTCCCCGCCGATGACGAGCTCCGCCGTGCAGTTCTCGGGGAAGATCTCCCCCTCCTCGCCATAGAGACGGAACTCATAGCGGAAGGAGGACGCGCCCGTCATGGAGGCGGCAAAGGAGAACTGCCCGACGCCCGCTTCCGCCCCGTTGAAGACAGCTTCGGCGGAGAAGCTCACCGTTCCGTTGGAGAAGCGGACGGTCGCGCCGACGTTCTTCTCCGCAGAGAGGGCGAAGAGCCCGCCGATGTCGAGCGTCTGCGCGGAGAGGGCGGTGCAATCGGCGACGTAGCCCTCGTCCGTCATGGTCACCGTGCCGCCTCCTGCAAGGAGGCGTTCGCGGTACTGCGCCGTATACATCTTGTCCTCCGTCGCGGGCACGACGGCGCTGTCCCACCCCGTAAAGGTATACGATCTGAGGAGGTCGGCGGAGCGGTCGACGTTCTCGGGGGGAACGGGGAGATCGCCCTTCCAGACGGACTGCGATGTGACCGAGCCGTTCACCGACCAGCTGATGACGCAGCTCGCCTCGAAGACCGCCATGTAGTGCGCTCCGTTCACCGTCATGGGGACGATCTTGCTGTCCCAACCGACAAAGCGGTACTGCCGCACCCCTTCGCCCGCCTTGACGAGCGGGGCATAGGCGTTTTCATCGTAGCGGGGGGTCTCGCCGAACAGGCAGGTCCCCTCGTAGTCGACGCCGTTGACCGTCCAAACCACGGGGTAGGCATTGGGCGTCCTGCTGTAATGGGGAATGAGGTGCACCTCGCTCACGTCCTTGGGGACGGCGAAGTGGTTGAGGTCGACGACGGTGTCGGGTTCCTCACGGAGCGCCCAGCCGTCAAAGGTGCAGGTGTACCCCGTCTCACTGCGGGCGGGGACGATGTGGTCGGGCGAGGGAACATAGGAGCCGATCTCGGCTTCTTCCACCGAATATTCCGCCTCCTCCGCACGCCTGTGGAAGTAGACGCTGACGATCTGCGCGTTGCGGAAATATTTGACGACGGTCGTGCGCACGCGGTATACAAATGGTTGCGTGAGGGGCTCGCGGAAGGTGATCTCCTCCCCGAGCGCAGAGGAGAGCGCGCTTTCCTCCTCCGTGGGCGAATAGGGCTTGGGAGACTCGCCCGGAAGAGGGGGTTCCTCGGGCATGGTAGGCTCGTTTACCGTCTCGGGCGGCTCCCCCACGGGAGAAACGGGCGTGGGCGCAACGGGCTCTGCGGGGCGCTGCGGATAGGTCGGCTCCTCGACGGGATCGGGCGCCGTCGGCTTATCCGGGAGGTTGGGATACCCCCCATCGAGCGGGGCGGCAAGGTCCCTGTCTGTCAGGACTCCGTCCGCGCCGAGAATGGCGGCAGGGGTGCGCTTGGAGGAGGGACCGCCGATCTTGTAATCGGCACCGAAATCCGCCGCCTCGGGGCTCTTCCTCCCCGTCTGCTGGTCCCTGTACTTGTAGTAGTTGGCGACGGGCTCATCGTCGAGGGCGTTGCAGAGGTAGTAGAGCTGGGCGAGCATGATCTCGAACTGCTCGGTGCGGTCATATTCGCGCACCTTTCCGCGCACGATCTGGAACCCGTGGTAGAGGTAGTCGAGGCAGCGGAAGAGGTTGTTGAAGTTGAGGCTGAGCTGCTCCTGCGCGCCGATGTAGAAGGAATAGCGCGCCTCGTCCGTGTCGAGAAGAAGGAGCTGATTGAGCAAACGGCGCAGGTTGATGGTCGTGTCCTTGGCGAGGTTGATCACCCTCTCCTCCGCGCCTGCGATGATGAGCGCCTGCGAATTGGCGAGCACCTGCGTGACGGAATTGCCGAGAATGGCGCTGCTGAGCGTGCGTTTGAGGCTGGTCGCGGGGCGGGAGATGTAGGCGAGCATGTCGAGCTGGTAGATCGCCGTCTGCGCCTCCAAGGAGGAGGTCGACGCCTCGTACTCCTTCATCTTCTGCTCGTACTGCCTCTTCTCGGAGAGGTACTCCTGATAGCGCTGCATGTCCTTTTCGTACTGCGCGTAGAGGGCGCCGTAGCCGTCGAACCCCGCCTTATCTTTGAGGTACTGCTCCAATTTCTTTTGGTACGCCTCGTACTCCGCGTTCTTGCGCTGCCATGCCGCAAGCGCCGTGAGGTAGGAGGAATACGCCTCCCTCTCCGCGCGGTAGACCTCCATCGCGGCAAGGTAGTCGTCGTATTTTTGCTTTGCGGCGTTGTACTGCGCGAGGGCGGATTCGTACCGCGCCTGCTCCTGTTTGAGTTTTGCCGCAGCCTCCTGCGCCGCCCCATAGGCGAGGTTGAGGAAGGCGGAGATGTCCTCCGCGCCGACCGAAAAGCTCGTTTCATACTCGACGGAGACGGTGTCGCCGTCCTCCGCGCCGACCTGCTTTGTCAGCGTATATTGCCCCCCCTCCGCGGACATGGGGATACCGTCCGCTGTCACGGGGGTCCAAGTGACGGTGCTGCGGTTGATCGCATCATAGGAGAGGGCTTCCGCCGAAACGGTGAGCGTCTCCCCGTCGATGTCGGTGTGGACGTTGGACGAGGGGATGGAGGAGCTGTACGTCAGCAGAAAATCGCCGTGCGAAGCGAGGTAGTCCCTCTCCGCGTCGCAAAGAGGGGCGCCGAGATAGGAGGAAAGGACGTCGGAAGCGAGCACGCGGGTGTGACCGACATCCCCCGCACGGGCGAATTGATAGGAGACTGCGCTCTCCGCAGCCGCCGGGATGGGCTGTTCGAACGCAAACAGGGCGCAGAGCGAAAGGGAAGCCGCAAGCAGTGCAATTTTTTTCATCGCAATACCTCGGAATTGGATTAGCCCTATTATATCACACTTTATCTATGAAATCAAGTATATTTTATACCGTCGTTCGAATGTGAATTTTGGCAAAAAAAGAGGGATGTACCCCGCGGTACACCCCACCCATCTCTGCGTTTACCGTCTGCGCGAGCGCACGGCGACGATCGCGGCGAACCCTCCGAGCAGGAGGAGGCAGGTTCCCACAACGATGAGGATCATCGCCCAGTGCGGCATCTGCGTGCCGAACACGTAGAGATTGCCGTCGAAGGCGTCCATGAGCGCCTTCCCCGCCTCCGCCGTCATGCCGTCTGCCATGAGCGCGTCGACATAGTCCCCCATAAAATGCGCCCGCAGAATGCCCACACTGTACGTTCCGGGGAAGAAGCCGAGGAGGTTGCGGAGGGGCGCGGCGAACTGCGAGAGCGGCATATACGCCCCGCAGAGAAAGCCATAGAGAGAGGAAACGAGAGAGGAGATCGCGGACATGCCCCCCTGCGATGAGATGAAACTCTCAAGAACCCCCGCGACCAGCGTCCCGAAAAGCACGCTGAGGAAAATGTCTGAAACGATGAGGAGCACGCTCTTTGCGGTGAGGTACCAGCCCACGGCGCCGAGGTAGACAAAGCCGAGCGCGAGGACGGCAAACATCACGATCAGCGTGACGATGTAGTTGGCGATAAAGTAGCTCAGAGAGAGGGTAACGCTGCTTACGGGCGACACCGTGAGGTCGCGGACCGTCCCATCCGCGCGGTCGCTCACCATCACCGCATTGGAGCAGACGGCGACGGTCACCGAGCACACGGCGAGGATGGAGGAGAGCAGCCATGCGCCCGCGAGCCCCTCCACCTGCCGCTGCGAGACGGGTTCGAAGGCGAAGAGCTCGAAGATCCCCTCGAAGGAATTCAGATAGACGGCACGCAGGAAGGTCACGTAGAGAACGAGCAAGATGAGCGGCGTCAGAAGGGAGACAAAGAAGAGGATTTTGTCCTTGAAATAGCACGCCATGTTGCGGCGCACGAGCGCGATGAGTTTTTTGATCTCGGTCATGTCACACCTCCTGCAGGCGCTTTCCCGTCACGTTGAGAAAGACGGCGTCCATGTTGCCCTTCACGACCTCGTAGTCGGAAAAGAGAGCGGGATTTTTGAGGATGAGCTCGGTCGCGGCGGCGGTATTTTCGACTTCGATGCGATACGCCTCCCCCACCTTCTCATAGGGCATTTGAAGCGTTTTGACGTCCTCTTCTCGGACATGGTATAGGGTAATGAAGTCACCCGTGTAGCGATTTTTGAGTTCGAGGGGGGTGCCCTCCGCAACTTTTTTCCCGCCGTCGAGGATGACGACGTCATCCGCAGCAGCCGCCTCCTCCATGTAGTGGGTCGTGAGGAAGACGGTGAGCCCCTCCTCCCTGCGGAGCCTTTCGACGGCGCTCCACACCGCCTGCCGCGTCTGCGGGTCGAGCCCCGTCGTCGGCTCGTCGAGGATGAGCAGCTTGGGCTTGTGGAAGAGGGCGCGCGCGACGTCGACCCGCCGCCTCTGTCCGCCCGAGAGCTTGATGAGCGGTCTGCGGAGAAATTCTTTGAGGGCGAACATCTCGTCGATCTCCCTCAGGCGCTGCTTGAACTGCGCCCCGAAGATGCCGTAGAGCGCGGCGCGGCTCTGGAGGTTGTCGTAAGCGGAGAGGCGTTTGTCGAGCGCGGAACTTTGGAACACGATGCCGAGCTGCCCGCGCACCCGCTCTGGATGGCGGGATATGTCTTCGCCGCAGACGATCACCTCGCCGCCGTCCTTTTTCAGTGTGCCGTTGATGATGTTGATGGTCGTGCTCTTGCCCGCGCCGTTCACGCCGAGGAAGGCGAACAGCTCCCCTTCGCGCACGCGGAAGGAGAGGTCGTCGACCGCGCGCACCTCGCCGTAGCTCTTTTTCAGGTGACTGATCTCGATGATCATGCCTTGTCCTCCCAAAACTTTTTTCTGTCCGGGAAGTAGTACCCGTACAGGGCGTAGAACTCCCGTTTGAACGATTCGAGAAGCTCCTCCTCGGACATGGGGTACCCGGCGTTTGCGAGCACGCCGAGCCCGTAGGAATAGACCGCCATGTCGCCGTGGAAGAGTTTCGCCGTCCCGATGTCGGTGTGATACGCCTCGGCGATGGTCGAGGCGATGTCGTCCCAGAAGGGATCCATGGTGGAAAATTCCGAAAAGAAGAGGAAGCGGAAGAGGGAGACCTCCTCCCGCGCAAAGCGGACGAAACCCATGCCGTACGCGAGGTAGGGCGGATAGGTCTGTTCGGCGAGATAGCGCTCGATGCAGGCGCGGTATTGCCCGACCGCCTCCTCGTAGAGCGCCCGTTCGAGCTCATGGATCCCACCCGCGAAGCAGGAATAGACGGGCTGCGTCGAACAACCGAGCTCACCCGCGACCGCGCGCACGCTCAGATGCTCCCTCCCCTCCGTCCGCACGACTTCCGCCGCCGCCCGCAGGATCGCCTCCCGCGAGATCGTCTTTGTCCTCGGCATATCGACCTCCATAAAATAATATATGTTATATAACGGTTGTTATTATATCACGCCCTCTTTGCTTTGTCAAGGGATTTTTGCAAAAATTTTGCGCAAAAAGAACGCTCCCCGAAAGGAGCGTTCTCTGTTTATGAAACAGATCAGTCGTCGCTTGCCGCGGCGGTCTCTTCGACGAGCTCGCGGTAGCCCGCAACGGGTGCGATGCCTGCGTTTTTGTAGTCCTTCATGCCCGTGCCTGCGGGAATGAGTTTGCCGATGATGACATTCTCTTTGAGCCCGATGAGCGGGTCGCGCTTGGTGCAGATCGCGGCTTCCGTGAGCACGCGGCTCGTCTCCTGGAAGGACGCAGCCGAGAGGAAGGAATCGGTCGCGAGCGCAGCCTTGGTGATGCCGAGCAGGACGCGCTTCGCCTTGGGAGGCACGCCGCCCGACATGACCGCCTTGTCGCTCTCCTCTTCGAAGGTGAACGCCTCGACGAGCTGACCGGGGAGAAGGGAGGTGGTGCCCGAATCCTCGATGCGGACCTTCCTCAACATCTGGCGGACGATGATCTCGACGTGCTTGTCGTTGATCTCCACGGCTTGCCCGCGGTAGACCGTCTGCACCTGTTCGAGGATATAGTCCTGCACGCCCTTGACGCCCTTGACGCGGATGATGTCCTGCGGGTTGATGGAGCCTGCGTTGAGCTGGGTGCCCGGCTCCACCTTGTCGCCCGACTTGACTTTGAGTTCGGCGTTGAAGGGAAGCTCGTAGTCCTTGATGCGCTCGCCCGTCTCGGGGTTGCTGACGATGACGTGTTTGAGGTTGCCCGTCTCGTCCACTTCGACGACGCCTGCAAATTCGCAGATGGTGGCGACGCCCTTGGGTCTACGCGCCTCGAAGAGTTCTTCGACACGGGGAAGACCTTGCGTGATGTCGCTCGTGGCGGCGATACCGCCCGTGTGGAAGGTACGCATGGTGAGCTGGGTGCCCGGCTCGCCGATGGACTGCGCCGCGATGACGCCGACCGCCTCGCCCACCTTGATGGGAAGGGTGGTCGCCATGTTCTT
>CANQNB010000004.1 GCA_947625065.1 uncultured Clostridia bacterium
AATGCGTAGTCGCCGATCTCCGTGAGCTCTGCCGCGAAGGTAGGAAGACTCGTGATGCGCGTGCCCATGAAGGCGCGGTCGCCGATCTCCGTGAGCGCCCCGAGATGGAGGTCGGAGAGGCTCGTGCAGGCGTAGAAGGCGTAATCTTCCACCGCCGTGACGTCGGGCATGTTCACGCTGCGGAGGTTCTCGTTGAGCGAGAAGGCACCTGCGCCGATGCGGCGGACGCCTTCGAGCGTGAAGGTATTGTTGGGGATGACGGGCGCAACGTAGACGAGAGTGTCGCCGTCCTTATTCAAAAGGTAAGACTGGTTGCGCGTGCCGCTCTGCTGTTTGAAATAGTTGTTGCGCGGGGAGACGGAGAAGCTGTTCACACCCGTGCCCGCAAAGGCACCCACGCCGATGCTCTGGACGTCTGCGCCGAGCTCGACACTGGTGAGCGCCTTGTCGCCGTCGAACACGCCGTCGGGGATGACGGAGGCATTCACCTTGATGGAGCCGAGCGTCGGGCAGTTGGAGAAGGCGCCCGCGCCGAGCTTGATCTTGTCTGCCGCGATGTCGATCTTATAGAGGCTGCTGTCCGCAAAGGCGTATTGCCCGATGGACTGCGCCGACTTGGGCAGATTGACCTGCGTGATCTTGGTGCCGCGGAAGGCTTCGTCGCCGATACCTATGACGGAGGCGAAGGAGTCTGCGCTCAGCTCATGGAGGGGTGCGGCGTTGTAGTAGCTGTCTCCGTCCTCCTCGATGAGTTCGCCCGAGAAGGCATAATAGTTGATGAACTTGACGTTTTCGAGCCCATGGACAGCGACGAGGTTGGGGCAATCGTAGAAGGCGTAGGCATCGATCTTGTGGAGCGATTTGGGAAGCCAGACCTCTTTGAGCCCTACCATGCCCGCGAAGGCATGCATACCGATGACCTCAACGCCCTCGGGAATGACGACCCCCTCGACCTCGGGGTTATCGCCGTAGTGCCAGATCTTGGTGTTGCCCGGATCCTCTTCGGAGATCTCGTCTCCCGCGTCGAGATCCTTGGGGATGGAATGGTAGCCCGAGAAGGCGTACTGATAGATCTGCGTGAATCCGAGCGCCTCGGGAATGATGGCAACGTTCTCGTGCGATACGCCGTCCTCATCGACATAGGTGTCCATGCCGCCGCCCGTGTAGCGGTAGAGGTAGGGACCGTTGCGGTCGTAGGGATTCTTGACGGTGATAAAGATCGTTCTGTCGTAGAGGGTGGTGTTGAAGGAGCCGTCCTCGTTGACGGTGACGACGCGTGCGGTCACCGAGGAGCTCCCCTCCCGCAGCGCGGTGATGTGACCGTTCTCGTCGACCGTGACGATGGAGTCGTCGTTCGACTCGAAGATGACGCGCGTCTTCTTGGGATAGAATGCCGTCATCTCGGTGAGCAGCGTGATCTTTTCGCTCGGGAACAGCGACACGGCATAGGTGGTCGCGTTCGCCGAGAAGAGCATCCTGCTGCCCGTGACGCCGATGTCGCGGTCGGAAGTACTGATGAAGTAGAAGGCGTAATCGACATCGTAGCCCGTGAGACGGAAGGAATCGACGACCGTCTCGTTGTAGGGGACGAAGCCTTCGTCCTGTTCGGAGAGCACCTTGACGGTGAGTTCCGCACGGACGCTCTCGTCCTCCGAGCTCATCGCGGTGACCGTTGCGGTGCCCGAGCCCACGGCGAGCAGTTTGCCGCCGACGATGCGGACGACGCTTTCGTCACTGCTGGCGTAGTTGAGGGTCTCTCTCCACTCGCTGTCGGGGTAGAGCTTGGGTTCGAGCACGTAGGTCTCGTTGGGGCTGAGGGTGACGCCGTACTCGCCGTCCGCCTCGCTCTTGGGGGTATTATCCTCCTTGTACATCTCATCAAAGTAGATCGCACGCACGGAGGAGGGAATGTTGATCTCGTAGAAGCTGCCGTTGAGCGCGTAGTCGACGAGTTCGACGACGAAGGTGTTCGGGCGGTAGGAGGTCTTCATCTTCTCGACATAGTTGGTGATGTCGATCTCCACTTCCGAAGTGGTGTTCGCGCGCGCCGCATTGACGGGCGTGGGATAGCGGGTGAAGCTCTCCATGTAGTTGCCGAGCTGCCCGTCTTCGGACAGATCCTGATAGACCCGCCCGAGGCTGAGCGCCATGGGATAGTGGTTGTCGTAGATGTAGAAGTGAGCGTACAGTTTGTTCTGCTTGGATTCCCTGTCATATTCTACGCGGAAATCCACATCTTTGACGATAGGCGCCTGGAAGTCGGTGGTGAATTCAAATTCGAAGGTGTCTCTGAGGTTGTTCTGCTCGCCCGGATAGTCCATGTAGGCTTGCATGCGGAAGATGTACTTCGTATTGTTCTTGAGGTCATACTGATCGACGTAGAAGTCGACATCGACGAGGGAGCCGTAGATGGTGCTGCCGCTGCCGGTCGACTTGCGCTGGTTGATCTCCGTCCTCGTCCAGATGACCTCCCCCGTCACGGAGTCGGTGATGCTCATCTCCATCCGCCGCGCACCGCGGAGCATGCCTGCGGAGATGCCGTAGATGTAGTTGGTGCCGCCTTGTTCGCCCGTCTGGTTGGTGAGGGCGATGCGGTTGCGGTCGGCTGCGACCTGCGTCGTGCTCGGATCCTGCAGGTAGGCATAGGAGCCGAGGGATTGGATGTAGTCGTTATACAAGCCGCCGATGGGCGTGGTCGCGACCGCGTCGGGCATCGTCTTCTTGTCGGGGTCGATGGCGTTGTCCTTTTCGTCGGGGTCGGTCTCGAAGTAGTCGAGGTCGAAGATGGGCGCCTGCGTCCAGTCGCCGTAGAAGGCGAGGAAGGGAACGTTGAGGGAGATCTCGGTGCCGCTCTTGGGCGTGAGGGTGACGTAGCCCTCCACATACATGCCGTTGGCAAACACGAGCCCGCCCGCGGTATTCGTCTGGTCGAGGTAGGCGAGGTCGCTGTCGGAGAGTTCGATGCGCATGACCACCGTCGCCGCCGTCTTGCCCGCGACCGTCACGACGTTTCCGTTGCGGACGCCGCCCGTGACATCGGTGACTTCGACCGTCTTGGGGGAGAGAAGATACCCTTCCTGGTCCACGGTCTGGTCGCCGCGCGCCGTCTTGACTTCGCTGATCCCCTCCGTCATGACGATGGCGTTCACGTCATAGGAGAGGGAGCCTTCGGAGATGTTGTTGATCTTGAACCTGAGTTCGTAGATGCCCGTCTTCGCCTTGTCGTCGCCGTATTCGATCTTCGCCTTGTCGAGGATGGTGTCCTCGTCGAAGCGGTTGACGTCCTGCGCGGCAACGGCGGAATCTTTGCGGGCAAAGGTGGTGATGTAAGCGGGGGTCGTCGTCGCCTCGATGAGGTTGGCGAGCCCTGCGCCCTGCTTACGGACAAAGTTGGGAAGCCCGTTCTTGTTGCGGGAGATGTCTGCGGTCGACATCATGATCTGGTTGACCGCCGCCATGATCTCCGTCGCATCTGCGCCGGGGAGCACCTTCTCCTTGACGTACTGCCGCACGAGGGCGGTGACGCCTGCCTGGTTGGGCGATGCCATCGAGGTACCGGAGAGACGGTCGTAATCCTGCCCGGGGACAGCGGAGAGGATCTCGCCGCCGTGCGCCGTGATCTCGGGCTTGATGCGGAGATCGGGCGTGGGACCCCACGAGGAGAAGTCGGACATGAACGGTCCTGCGACCTGATCGCGGCTGATATGGATGATGCCCGAGCTCTTGGAGGCGAGCAACTCGCCGTTATCGCGGGAGATGGAGCACACGGGCGTCGTGACGTTGCCGACGGTCATGGAGATGTCGCCCGAAACATTATTATAGACGATGACGCCGACCGCGCCCTTGCTTTGGGCAACGCGCGCCTTCTCTTCGAAGGTGGTGTCGCCGCGGCGGACGAGGGCGATCTTCCCGCGGACGTCGATGCCCGTTCCGTTCTCGGCGTTGCCGTAATCACCGCTGCGCCCGATGCCGGGGATGGTGACATACTCGAAGTCCATCTCGTCCTTGTCCTTCGGGAGGATGTCGTCGACGAAGTCTCTCGGTTCGGAGGCTGCATCGGACGACTCGGTGAAGTAGATGATCTCCCCGTTGTAGGTGAGGTAGGGCGTCATGACGCCCGAGATGGAGGCGACGGAGAGGGCGGAGGTGTAGGACCCGGGGGACCCCGTCGTCGCGGAGTCGGGATTGGTCGTGAGACCGAGGTTGCCGTTCTTCTCCGACCCGAAGGTGGAGTTGTAGTCGTTGCCCGATGCGGCGACAAGGCTGATGCCGTGCTCCGCGATGGAGTTGTAGATGCGGTTGTCCTCGTCCTTGTTGGAGTCGGAGAACCCTGCGCCGCTGCCGAGGGACATGTTGATGACGTCCACTTCGAGGGTGACGCAGTCTTCGAGCGCGGCAAGGATCCACGACGTCTTCGCCCCGGTGGAGGTATCGGAGAACACCTTCATGGAGACGAGCTGCGCATTGGGCGCGACGCCGAGGATGTCGGGATCGTCTTCGCCGTTGAGGGCGGAACCGATGTTGTTCCCGAGGATGACACCCGAAACGTGGGTACCATGTTCCTCATTGAGGGGGTAAACGTCGGTATCGCGGTCGGCGTAGTCATAGGTGTAGGGCACCTTAGCGTTGTAGTAGACGGAAGCCGCCGACAGCCCCGCGGTGTACTCTGCGGCGCGCAGGTCGCCGATCTTGGTAGCGAGCTTCTCCTGCGTCAGGGCAAGTTTGGTCGAAGTGAAGAGCTCGGGGTCGAACACCGAGTGGGTGTAGTCGAGACCGGTATCGAGGACGGCGACGACCGTGCCCGAGCCGTCATATTCGAACCCGTCGGGACGGCGGAAGATACCCGTGTCGTTGACGTCGACCTTGTTCTCGATGGCGACCGCCTCGGCAGGGGCATACTCCTCGCTGATGTATGCGGAATAGCCGCCCTTAGTGAGGGCGTTCTTCACGGTGAAATAGTCCTTCGCCGTGAGGATGAGCTCAAAGCCGCCGACAAGGACATTGTAGTCCACGCCGTAGCTGACCTTCACGCCCGTCTTGTCGACGATCGTCTTCGCGGCGGAATTGTTACGGTTGATGCGGTCTGTGACGGCGATGCCCCGCGCGGAATTCGCGAATTCCGAGACGGAATCGTACCGCGTGACCCCGCTCTGCGCATCATAGGCGGCGAGGAGGGTGAGATCGTCGTCCGTCGTCTTGACGATGACGGAGATCTCGCGGTCGGCGTCGAGCGCCTCGGGGAGCTTCTGCACGACCGCCGTGTCGAAGCTCGAGCTCAGATCGGACTTGATCCCGCTGAGTTCGCTGACGACGGGGGGCTGCGCTGTGGCTGCGGCGGTGTCGGTCCCCTGCTTCTTCACGGTCTCGATGAGGGGGAGAACCTGGGACCCTGCGAGGGTGCCCGTCATGAGCGCGACCAGCACGCCGAGCATTGCAGCATTACGTTTTCTTCCGGATTTTGCCATACTGTTCCTTCTTTTTGCCTTGGATTTTTCGCTTACGTTCTCGAAGTTTTTCCGTATTCTTTGCAGCTTATGCGCATAAATACAAATTGCACGCGCGCACTACATATAGATGATAGTGGAAAAATTATACCACGCAACCGCGCACACTGTCAATCGAAATCATTTTCGAAATCGATTTGTCCGTTTTTGAAAGAAATTCACAAATCAAGTACCCAACCGCTCATTTTTCATGAAAAAAATGCGGACGGGGCAGTGTTCTGTCACAGCCCCGTCACACAACCTTCAAACGACTTTCGCACAGCGGGAGGTATAAGTTTTTTGTATAGAAGCTATAAGAAAATCTTATATTTGCATAATCGATTTTTTCTCTCCGCACGCAGAACGGGACCGTGCTCCCCTCTCTTTCTGCGGCGAGGCGCTCTCAGGCGAGAAAGCCCGCAATGCGCGAAAGCTCTTCCTCCGTGAGCCCGATAGCGCGCAGCTCGCGCTCGGCGCGGATGTCCCCGCGGACGAAGGAGAGAAGCAGGCGGCAGATCTCCCTGCCCTCTCCGCCTGCGAGGAGGATACCATGTCCGAGGGAGAGGGTTCGGTAAACGGTTTCATCCCCCTTTTGGGGGGACACGAACACTGTGCGTTTTTCTCCCGCAAGGTCTGCCGGTGCGGGCGCACTGCCTGCGAGAAGGACGGCGCCGAAACGGGTAAAATGGCGGTCGTCGTAGCGGATCCCTCCGAATTCGAGGCAGCCGAGTTCCCCGATGTGCACCTCGCGCTCGCCGTACTTTGCCGCGGCGCGCTTGATGAGGCGCATGTCGTAGGGCGCCTCTTCCTCCGCACAGGAGAGCGTCCTCTCCACGCGCGCCTTTTGAAGGCGGTCGTGCGGACCGACGGGCGCGAGCACCTCCTCCCAAACGGAGACGGGAAAGGGCGCGAGATACCAATAAACGCGGCTGCGCAGATTTCCGTCTTCGGTAAAGCGCAGGGCGGCAAAATCGTAGGTCATTGTTTCACCTGTTCGTGCTTTTGTAGGGGGAGACCTCGGACATGGATGCCCCGTTTTTCGTCTCCTCGTGCCGTTTCGCACCTGAGCTGCGCGTGCAACGGGGCGAAAAAGCATCTGTTTGAATTATACAACAAATCTGCCGAAAAAACAATTGACTTTCACAAAAAAATGTGATACAATCCAAAACAGATTGCGAATATCCGTCGTGGGTGCCGAAAGGCTGAGATGATACCATTGGAATCGGGCAAGGCAATGCTTGCACGAAAGAACGGTTTGAAAGGAAGGTTCCGCCTGCGATTTTTTTGCGGGCGTTTTTTCTTTTGGGCGGGTAGCGCAAAAAATTTTTTCGGAGGTTTTTATGTCGTCCCTTTCCCTTCTGGCGGATACGACGTGGTACCCCATCACGTTCGATTCCCCACTCAACATCATGCGCGGCGTCTTCTTCTGGGTCGCGATCGCCCTCGCCGCCGCCTTTCTCGTGTGCGTGTGCATTCTGAAGGGCGAACGGCGCAAGACGTTCCTGTGGTATGCCCTCCTCGTCGCCGCAAGCTACGCCTGCATCGTCGGCATCGTCCTCTTGCAGCTCTCCTTCGCGGAGGACGGGATCGCCGCCCTGCTCTTCTATCCCCTTCTCGTCCTGCTTCTGTGTATCGCGGGCGCCGGGGTCGCCGTCGCCCTCAAACCGACGAAGCCCGTGCTCATTGCGGCGGGATGCGTCGTGGGAGCTGCCGCGATCGCCGTCCTCGTCTGCATGGGCGTGCACTTTGCGAACGGCGGGAGCCTCTGGCTCAACTGGATCGTCGATGAGACGGAGGAAAATGTCGACCCCTCCAAGGTCAACCGCATCGGGCTCTATATCTCCGCCGCCGTCGCCGTCATCGCCCTCGCAGCCGCGACCTTCCTCCTCGGGAGAAAGGACAAAAAGGGCTTCGACTCCAAGTCCCTCTCCTACGCCGCCGTGTGCATCGCGATGAGCTACGCCCTCTCCTATCTGCGCCTCGTGAAGATGCCGCAGGGCGGGTCCATCACGATCGCCTCCCTCGTCCCCCTCATGGTCTACTCCTATATGTTCGGGGTGAAAAAGGGCGTCGCGGCGGGGCTCATCTACGGCGTGCTTCAGGCATTTCAGGATCTGTATATCCTCCACCCCGCGCAGTTCCTTCTCGACTACCCCATCGCCTTTGCGTGCATCGGGCTCGCGGGCATGTTTGCGAAGACCAAGTGGCTCAAAAAACTCCCGCAGCTCCAGATCGCGCTCGGCGGGATCGTCGCGGGGCTCTCGCGCTTCGTGATGCACTACCTCTCCGGCTGCTTCGCCTTCGGCATGTGGGCGCCCGAGGGACAGCCCGTGTGGCTGTACAGCCTCATCTACCAGTCGGCGTACGTCCTCCCCGACATCGCGATCGCGATCGTCGTCTGCGTATTCATCTTCTGCTCGCCCTCCTTTGTGAAGATGGCGCGCCGCTTCAACCAGCCCGCGCCCGCCAAAACCGTTGCGCAGGATGAAGCACCCATGTCCGAGGTTGCCGTCACAGAGAGCGCAAACGAGGCACCCATGCCCGAGGTCGCTGCCGCAGAGAGCGCAAATGGGGCACCCACGTCCGAATCTGCCCCTGCGCCCGAGGCGCCGAAGGAAGATTGACCGATCCAAAGACGACACCCCCGCCGCAATGCGGCGGGGGTGTCTTTGTGATACCTTTCAGCGTCAGATGAACTGCAAAATATCGACGAGGATGGCAAACCCGAGGAGGAGCACAAAGCCGACGGCGTGGATGATCGCCTCCACTTTGCGGCTGATCGGCTTGCCGCGGACCCACTCGATGAGGGTGAACACCACCTTGCTGCCGTCGAGCGCGGGGATGGGCAGCAGGTTGAAGACGGCGAGGTTGACGCCGATGTACGCCGAGATCTCGAGGAAGTTGCGCACGCTCGTTCCCGCGATCTGCGAGGTCATCGTGATCGTCGTGACCGGTCCGCCGAACGCCGAAAGCCCGAGCTTGCCCGTGAGCAATTCCCCGATCACGCGGAAGATGGAGCCCGCGATCTTGAAGGAATAGACGAAGGAGCGCCCGATCGTCTCGAAGAAACCGAAGCGGCAGGAGGTCGATTCGAGCATGTAATAGTCGCCGTCCTCCCGCGTCTCCACGCCCACGCCGATCGCCTTCCACACGCCCGTGATCTGCGTGCTGTTTTTGACGGAGACATCGCTGCGCAGCTCGATCTCCTGCTCGACGACGGTGCGCCTGCCGTCCTCCTCCCGCGCGACGCGGAACTTGACGATGTCCCCCTTCTTCTTCCCGTTGAGCGCCTGCGCGATGTCGGTGGTGAGGTAGAGATTTTTGCCGTTCGCCGTGAGCAGGATGTCCCCCTCGCGGAAGGAAAACTTCGCGGGGACGTCCACCTGCTCCTCCCGCTCGTAGCTGTCGAGAATGTCCACGCCGCGCACGCGGATGAGGCTCTGCCCGAAGCCGCCGATCAGGATGAGGATGAGCACAAGGGCGAGGAGGTAGTTCATGAGCGCGCCCGAGATGAGCACGATGATACGCTGCCACGGCTTCTTCTTCGTGAAGGCGCCCCCGTCGTCCTTTTTCGTCGGCTCGCTCTCCTGCCTTGCTTCCGTCTCGCCCTCTTTTGGCGCCGCGGAAGCCTCTTCTTTGGGGGAAATTTCACCCGCCGAGGACGGGTTTTCGCCTCCCTGCGCCTCTTGCGCAGCCTCTCCTCCGCCCTCCCCCGCAGGGGTCTCGCGGAGCTCCGCGAAGGGCTCGTCCTCGGACATGGGTGCCCCGTCTTTCGCCTTCTTCGGCTTCTTTGACTTTTTCTCTTCCTCCTCGAGCCCGCTCTCGCCGTCAAAGGAGCAGTAGCCGCCGAGCGGGATGAGGCGAATCGCAAAGACCTCGTCCGAGTCCTTCCGCTTGTGCTTGAAGATCGCGGGACCGAACCCGATCGAAAATTCGTTGATCTTGAATTTGAGGAGCTTGCCCGCGAGGTAGTGCCCGAACTCGTGCACGGTGATCATCGCGAGCAGGATGAACACCGCCAGCACAACGCCGAGCACCGTGCTCCATACGCTCAATAGATTATTTCCCATAGATAAATTTCTTTGCGGCGCCGCGCGCCTTTGCGTCCGCTTCCGCGAGCGATTGGTAGGAGGAAGCCTCCGTGCGGGGGATGCGCGCAAGGGCGTCCTCGATAGTTTCTGCGATCCGGGGGAAGGATATTCTGCCGGCGAGGAAGGCAAGGACCGCCTCCTCCGCCGCCCCGTTCAAAATGGTGGGACAGCTCCCCCCTGCCCTGCCCGCCTCGAGCGCGAGGGTGAAGCAGGGGAACTTCTCCGCGGGGAGCCGTTCGAAGTGGAGCGCACCGAGTTTCGCAAGGTCAAGCTGCGGGGCACAGGGAAGGCGGTCCGGATAGGTGAGCGCGAGCTGGATGGGCACCCGCATGTCGGGGTAGCCGAGCTGGGCGATCGCCGCGCCGTCCGCAAAATAGACGAGGGAGTGCACGATGCTCTCGGGGTGCACCACCGCCTCGATGCGGGAGAGATCCGCCCCATAGAGCCACTTCGCTTCGAGCACCTCGTACCCCTTGTTGAGCATGGTCGCGCTGTCCACCGTGATCTTCGCCCCCATGCTCCACGTCGGGTGACGGAGGGCATCTGCCGCCGTGACGTGCGCCATCTCCTCCGCCGTGTAGCGGAGAAAGGGTCCGCCGCTCGCAGTGAGGACGATGCGCTCGAACGGGACATCGCGCCGGAAGCCGAGCGCCTGAAAGATGGCGGAGTGCTCGCTGTCGACGGGCACGAGCGTGACGCCCGCCTCTTCCGCCGCCCGCACGACGAGTTCGCCGCCGCACACGAGCGACTCCTTATTGGCGAGCGCAACGGTTTTGTGAGCCTCGATCGCGGACATGGTATAGGCGAGTCCTGCGAAGCCGCCCGCTGCGATGAAGGCGACGTCGCAATCTTCGAAGAGATCCTTTGGGATGGGACCGCCCGATGCGGCGCAGTAGACGCGGGACACGCCGAATTCCCCGGCGAGCGATTTTAGGCGCGCACGGTCATGCCCCGCGGCGAGCGCGGAGACAGACAGTTCGCCCGGATGGCGGCGCACGACGTCGAGCGCCTGCGTTCCGATGTTTCCCGTACAGCCGATGAGGGCAATGCGTTTCATACCCGCTCCTAAAAAAGCGCCCGCCGTGAAGCGGGCGCCCGTTTCCTATTGTATGCGCTTCACCCCGTGATCATGATTCGGAGCACCATGGTGAAGCAGACGATGAGCACCGCGTAGAGGGAGGAGTCGATGCGGTCGAGGACCCCGCCGTGCCCCGGCAGGATCTTGCCCATGTCCTTGATACCCACCTTGCGCTTGATGGCGCTCTCGACGAGGTCGCCGAACTGGGCGAAGGCGCTCGTCACGATGCCAAGCCCGATGTAGAAGATGAGGTTGAGGGCGTTGATGTCGACGTTGCGGATGACGACCGCCGTCGCGCCGATGTCGTCGAGCCGCATGAGCCCGTAGTAGACAAAGAAGAGGATCGTCGCCCCGACCGCACCGCCGAGCAGCCCGCCGAACCCGCCGATGATCGTCTTCTTGGGAGAGATGCTGGGCGCCATGCGCGCGGGGAGCTTCTTCCCGAACAGCTTGCCGAAGGCGAAGGCGAACACGTCGGTGACGGGAGCGACGACAAAGACGAAGAGGATGGCGAGCTCCGAATACACCTCGAGGTGGTTGCAGATGGAGAGCAGGAGCAGGAAGAGAGAGGGGTAGCAGTAGCAGAGCATGGAGTAGCCCGTCGATTCGAGGGTGACCTTCCCGTGGGCGAACACGAGCAGCGCCGCGAGGGCGGACACGCCCACCATGAACACGATGAGGGTCACGTTGATGGCGTAGTTTCTGCCTGCCGCATTGAGGATCTCCTGCTCGCCGAACCCGGGGTCGGGCAAGTGGACGCCGAGGATGTCGGCAAAGATAAAGTCGCTGAGCGCGTAGGTGAAGATGACGAGGGTGGAGAATGTGAGGACGAGCGTCTTCTGCGAGGCGTGCATCTTGCCGCGGAAGGCGTTGGTCATCTCCCACGTGCCGATGAAGGTGAACGTGAGGATGAGCACGTCGAAGAGCAGATTGCCGATGCGCAGCACCCCCACCGTGCCGTCCGTGCGCGTGTAAGGAACGCTCACAAAGAGCTTGAACGCAAAGAAGGTGAGGAGGATGGCGACGTACACGATCGCCGTGACGACGCGCTTGCCCATCTCCCCCATTTCATGTTTTCTTGGTTTTCCGTCCATAGTCTTCCTTATCTGCGGGTCAGACCTTTCCGTATCTGCGCTCCCGCTGTTCATACTCCCCGATGGCGCGGTCCAAGTCGCGCGCGGTGAAATCGGGGAAGAGTTTCTCGGAGAAATACAGTTCGGCATACGCCGCCTCGTAGAGGAGAAAATTGGAGATGCGTTTCTCCTTTCCCGTGCGGATGAGAAGGTCGAGCTCGGGCATGCCCCCCGTGGAAAGCATGGAGCCGAAGGTTTCGGCGGTCACTTCCCTCCCCTCGCGCACCGCACGGTTGCAGGCGGAGAGGATGTCCTGCCGCCCGCCGTAACCGATGGCGACGGTGAGATTGCCGCGCGTTCCCCCCTCCGTCTTTTTGGTGTTCTCTTCGATGAGAGCGGCGACATCCGCGGGGAGGAGGGAGAGGTCCCCGATGACACGCAAAGCAATCCCCTTCTCCCGCAGGACGGGGATCTGCCCTGTGAAATAGGCGCGGAAGAGCTCGTAGATTGCAGAGAGCTCCTCCTGCGGGCGGGCGAGATTTTCTGCGGAGAGCGCAAAGAGGGTGCAGTATCCGATCCCCCGCTCAAAGACGTGCTCCGTGAGCGAGATCATCCGTTTGAGACCCGCACGGTGCCCCGCGGCGCGGGGAAGAAGACGCTTCTTCGCCCATCTGCCGTTGCCGTCCATGATGATGGCGATGTGGCGCGGCAGGCTCAAACCGTGAGCAGCTCCTTCTCTTTGGCGGCAACGACTTTTTCGATGGCAGCGATCGCCTTGGCGGTGCTGTCTTCGACGTCCTGCTCGCAGTTCTTGGATTCGTCCTCGGAGAGCTCCTTGGCGTTCTTCATCTTTTTGAGGGTCTCCATCGCCTCGCGGCGGATGTTGCGCACGGCGACCTTGCTGTCCTCCCCCATCTTGCGCACCTGTTTGACGAGGTCCTTTCTGCGTTCCTCGGTCAGTTCCGGGAAGACGAGGCGGATGACCGTGCCGTCATTGGTGGGCGTGATGCCGATGTTGGAGGCGAGGATCGCCTTTTCGATCCCCTTGAGGAGGGATTTATCCCACGGGGAGATGACGAGACAACGCGCATCGGACACCGAGATGTTGCCCACCTGGTTGATGGGAGACATCGTGCCGTAGTAGTCGACCTGCACCTTGTCGAGGATGTGGGGATTGGCTCTGCCTGCGCGGATGGCGGCAAACTCGCCGCTCATGACGCTGACCGTCTTGTCGAATTTGTCTTCCATCGTGAGGAAGATCTCTTCCACCTTTTCGTTGTCCATCATATTCTTTCTCCTTTTTCCCTTATCATGGGGTTTTTATTCGTTGGAAATGAGGGTGCCGAGCTGTTCGCCGCACACGGCGCGCACCACCGAATCGGGCTCGTTGAGGGCAAATGCGAGCACGGGGATGTTGTTTTCCATGCACATGGTCGCGGCGGTGATGTCCATCGCTTTGAGCCCGCCCGAGACGACCTCGCGGAAGGTGAGCCTGTCATACTTCTTCGCGTTCGGGTTCAGGCGGGGGTCGCTGTCGTAGATGCCGTCCACATTCTTCGCCATGAGAAGGACGTCGGCGTCGATCTCGCAGGCGCGCTGGGCGGCAGCCGTGTCCGTCGTGCAATAGGGGTTGCCCGTGCCGCACGCCATGATGACGATGCGCCCCTTCTCAAAGTGGCTGAGCGCCTTGCGGAGGATGTAGGGCTCGGCGACGGAGACCATGTTGAGCGCCGTCTGCACGCGGGTCGGGATCCCCCGCTTTTCGATGGCGTCCATGAGGGCGAGGGAATTCATGACGGTCGCGAGCATGCCCATCTGGTCGGCGGTGGTGCGGTCCATGTTGGTGCCCTGTCTTCCCCGCCAGAAGTTGCCTGCGCCGATGACGAGCGCGATGTCCACTCCCATTGTATGCACTTTGACGAGCTGGTCGACGACTCCCGCGATGACGGTCTCGTTGAGCCCGAACCGCTGTTCGCCCGCGAGCGCTTCGCCGGAGATCTTGAGTACGATCCGCTTGTATTTTGCCTCCATGACACACTCCCGATCACGTTTTCTCACAGTATACCATATCCGCGTGAAAATTGCAAGACATTCCGGAAAATTTTGGAAGAGATGGAGAGAATGGGGAGGGAGGAGGGAACAGCGAGGCAAGCCCTCGGCTCCACCCCCTCCTCATACCGAACCCGAGGCGCAGCCGAGGGTGAGTGTATCTTTAAGATTCACTCGGTCCTTGCGGACCTCGGAATGAGGGAGGACGACTCGGACCTCGGAATGAGGGAGGACGGCAGAATGCGAAATTCTACCCAAGGGGGACAGCAAGGGGTGGACCTCGGATATATGAAAAACAGACCCCGTGGGGTCTGTTTTTTCTGTTTCATGTGGGTCGGCTCAGCCGATGTAGGTCGAGTCGAGCGTCGCGGAGAATGCGTTATTCTCGTAGGTGAAGGTGACGGTGTACTTCGTTCCGAAGTACTCAAACGTGACCACCATGCCCTCGATCTTGACGTTCTCTGCATCCGACAGGGTCGCTACCGTGAAGGATTCGTAGGACTGCCAGTAGTTGTCGTAACTCCAGCTCTTGAGCTCGCCCGTGACGCCAACGATCTTGTTGTCATCGCCGACAATGATGTCGATGGTGTAATAATCTTCGTTGTCCCCGTGCTTCGTTTCGACCGTGACCACTTTCTGCTCTGCCTTGGTGACCACGATGTAGGCGTCTTCTTCGCCTGCCTTGGCGTGGAACACGACGGTGTAGGTGGTGACTCCGCTTCCGCTGCTGACGGTGACGGTGAAGGTGTTCTCCGCCGTCTTCTTGATGTCGGCGCCATAGACCTCTTCGGGGCTCTTGTAGTCGCCGTAGTCCTTATAGACATAGAAGGCGGTGAGGCTATCCATCTTGTCGGCGGTGTCGCCCGAATACTTGAAGTCGGCGCGGTAGGTCTCCGCTTCCTTCGCCTGCACGTTCCTGAGTGCGTGGAGGGTGGTGACGCTCACTTCGATGTACGCTGCCGCGTCGCCCTCGGCACGGTGGTAGACGACCGTGTAGGTCTCCTCACTGCCGTCGGTCAAAGTGTTCTTGACGGTGTAAGTATAGCCGCCCTTGCCGTCTTCCTGACGCTGTGCCGTTTCGCTTCCGAGGCGGGTCCATGCGTCGCCGTCGCCCTTCTTCTCGAGAGAGCTCATGTGGTAGAAGGATTCCTTCTCCGTGTTGAGTTCCACTGCGCCCGAGAAGGTCGCGCGGTAATCATTGTCCTTGGAATAGACGGTGCGGGAGGCAAGGCTCGCATCGCCTGCGGTCAACGCCGCAAGATCGATCTGGACGGTATAGGTCTCGTTGCCCTCCGCATATTCGAGCTCGAGCGAGTTGTCGTATATGTTGAATTCGGGGTTCTCGGCCGCCTTCCCGTTGTAGTTCGCAGACGTGAAGGTGAATTCGATTTCGGTTCCGCCGAACATGAACGTGGACACGAACACTTCGTAGGTGAAGGTGAGCGGGGTCGTCCCGTTGATGGTGACGCTCTGCTCTGTCTCAGCCTTGTAGTAGGTAGCCTCGTCCATCGTCAGGGTGACGGCGTCCGCGGCGAGAGTGAAGGTCGCCTGAACGCTCCACTGCCCGTCCTCGTTTGCATAGAGGGTGACCGTGCCGTCCGTCCCGACGGAGTAGAGCATTTCGCTCGTTGTCCATTCATAGGAAGCGGAAGAGTAGGCATAGAGCGTTGCGGTGTTGAGCCCGAGCTCGCCCTTCTCCGCATTGAAGAGGAGGTAGCTCGATTGGGTGAAGGAGTACCAGCCTGTCTCTGCGAGGGCTGCGGGGTCGCCGAGACCGACGATCTCCACGTTGCCGCGGTACTTCTCTGCCAGCTTGGAGAGGAAGGTGAACGCGCCGTTCGCATTCACGCGGATGCAGACGGGGTAGCCGAGTTCATCTGCACCGTACGCAGAGCTCGGGTGCACGTCGAAGGCAGTCCCCGCGATCGTGAGCTTGGTGAGATCCGCCTCGGTGAGATCGAGGTAGAGCACTTTGTCCTTTTCCCCGAAGCGCGTGATCCTGAACGCCCCGTCGCCGATCGTTTCGATCGCCTTGAGCTTGACGTTGCCGTATCCCTCGAAGTCCCCGGGCGTCACGCTGAGCGACGTGTTGCCGTAGAAGGCATTGTCGCCGATGTAGGTGACGTTGGGCAGGTCGATGTAGTTGATGAGGCTGCGGCAATAGAGGGTGTCACCGACCGCATAGCGCATGAAGGAAGCGAAGGCGTAGTCACCGATGTAGGTGAGCTTTTCGGAGACAAGGGTGGTCTGGAGAAGTTCGCGCACGCTGTAGAAGGCGTAGTTGCCGATCTTTTCGACCTCGTTGAGATCGAGCGAGCCGATCTTATACATGAATGCGAACACCTCGTCTGCAATCTCGGTCACGCCGTCGGGGATTTTGAGGGTCTCGACGGAGGTGGGTCCCTGATAAGCGAAGAGAATGCCGTCATCCATGACGAAGTCGTCTGTCACGACGGAGAAGTTCTCCCCGTTGAGACGGAAGTAGAACACGCTGTTGTCCATCCCTTGGAAGAAGACGAGTTCGTCGGTATACATGCTGTACAGACCCTCGCGGCTGACGCCATAGGAGTCGATGTACAGGGCATCCACGTAGGCAGTCTCTGCCTCGTTTGCGTGCAGCCCCGTGAGCATGAGCACGGAGAGCGCCGGACCCCTGTAGACCTGCTCGAAGTCCATATCGTTGAAGATACGGTAGCTCTCGTTCCCGACCGTGTAGATGCTGAGCACGAAACGGTAGGTATGGTCCCCATACGTGTAGTAGACGATGAGATCTTCGTCCTCTTCGTTGTAGGTGTAGGTGCCCTTTTGGGTCACGGTGTCGTTGGCATCGTACATGGTCGCGTTGCCGTGACCGTCGAGCACGAGCTTGCCTTCGCCGATGTCGCCGTCAATAAAGGGCACATAGGAGCCCGCATAGCTGTCGCGCTCGGTGAGCTTGGTGCGATCCTCTTTGTCGACGTCAAAGATGACGGGGATGGATGCATCGTAGCTGTAGAGCACGCCTTCGATGCTGACATACTCCACGAAGAAGATGAACTGTTTGCCGTCGGGGTCCGCCTCGAACTCCTCGGCATTTGCAAACACGGTGTCGTCGGTGTAGTTGCCGTAGGCGGAATAGCCGTAGTAGATCCGATCCCCTCTCTCGAAGGAATCGCAGAAGCCGTCGGCGGTGATGGTGCCGGTGTCTGCGGTAAAGGTGCCGCTTGCGAGGCCTCTCGCTTCGATGTAGACAGCCAGTTCATCGCCCTCTGCCATGACATGGGAGAGCGCGGCTTTGTAGGTGGCATTCAATGCGGGGAAGGACAGCTCATACTCGGTGAACTGCGTCTTCGTCAGGAAGTATTCGAAGGTCCTGCCCGTCGCCTTGTAGGTACCGATGGCGTCATAGTAGCCGTCATAGACGGTGCCGGGCTTGTCGGCAGTGGCGTCGCCGAAGAACAGGAGCGGAGCGTTGGAATAGACAGAGTCGCCTGCGCACAGGTCATAGACGCCCGCCTCGTTGCCCTCGGCAAACATGAAGGTGATGGTCGCCTCGTAGGTCTCGGGATCCATCGCATACGTAATGAGAACGTACTTCACCTCGGTGTCCGTAGTGAAAGTGAGGATCGCATATATGGTATAACTGTCGTTATATACGATAGAGACGAACTCGTAGGTCCCTTTGACCTGCGCAGGTTCGGGGACTTCCTCCGTCGGCGCGGGGAGATAGGCGGCGCCGCCAAAACCGTCGAGCTCAAATGTCGAACCGTCCTCGTTCTCCGCGGAGAACAGATCCACGTAGTTGTAGTCGAAGTAGATGGCTGCTTCCTTCACGCCCGTCTCCGACTCGGTCACCTGGAACACGAACCCATACTCGAAGAAGAGAGCATACAGATCCTCACGGATAGAAGACGAAACGTCCACTTCTTCGTCGGGGGTGAACGTGTAGAACCCGCCATCCTCGTCATACACATACGAGCCGAAGAAGAGATATTCGCGCGACTCCAAGTCGTCTGCGTCGAACAGGGAGATGGCAAGGGTCTTGTCGCCGATAAACCAGAGATAGGGTGCGGGATCGGCGCCGCTGCGTTCAAGGGTGATCACCGAGCCCTCATTCAGCACATAGTAGAGCGCCTCGATCGTGGGCTCTCCATCTTCGTCGGGTTCCCCTTCCACCTCTGCATACATGCAGAAGATCTCCAAGCCGTCTCTCGTGATGAAGTATGCCAGGTTATAGGAATCGGTGTACCCGAGTTCGTAATATGCCCAGTATGCGTCGAGATAATCCATCATCCAATCGCCGTAGGCATAGGTCTTGCCGCCGTAGGTGAGGGTGCCCCACATGTCGACGGTGAGCGCATCTGCGGCGGTCTCTTCGTACAGATCGGCAAGCGCGGGTGCGTGGATCTCCTCTCCGTAGGGGATGGAGACCTCGACGAGGGTGCTGCCGCCCTCGCTGACGCTGCGGACGTAATAACCGAAGTCAAAGCCGTACTGTGCGGGGATGGACGCCGACGAGAACACCAAATAAGAGCTGCTCTCATCCTGCGCGATCATGCCCTGGTCGATGAGTTCATACACCGTCTGCCCCGTCTGCGTATCCGCGTACCACGCGAACACGTAGATGGCGTCGTTATCTACATAGTGGTAGAAGGCGGCGTTCTGGGGAAGGGAGCCGTCGAACACGCCATAGGCTTTGGTCGAGGCGTCCTTCCACTGTTCGAAGTAGGGCTCTTGTTCGAGCACATAGTAGATGGAGCCGTACAGCGACTCTTCGGGACGGATGATCGTCTTGGCGCCGTCTGCGGCAGTGAACACGATCCACGCGTCCTCCCACGTGTAGTTGCCCGAGGAGGTCGAGAACACGTTGAGGGTCCTCGTTTTGAGCTCGTAGGTACCCGTCTGCCCCTTGTAGGTGCCGCCGCCGAAGCCGTCGAGGGTGAGGGAGGATGCCGGCGATTCGGTCTCCCACATGTCGTCATAGTTGACATAGCTGCCGTTGAGCCCGTCGGAGAGCCCCGCGACGCCCGCGAGCGCAAGACCGCCCACGCTGCCATTGTAACTGTACGTCTTCAGAAGGAAGAGCTGGCTGCCCGTGCTGCTGACGATGGCATAGTCGCCGTTCGTCTGTTTGGAATAGTACGCGACCTGCTCCACCGTGAAGCACTTCTCAAATCCCAAGGATGCCTTGGAGCTGTCATAACTGTAAGTGTAGAAGCCGCCGATGCCGTTTTCGTCGACCATGCCGTCGAGGAAGAAGAGACGGGTGAAGTCGGGTTCGCCCGCGCGGTCGCGGTAGGCATAGAAGCCGCGCTCCTCCCCTGTCTCACGGTTGAAGACGAGGGAGACGCCCTCTTCGGTCGTCTGGGTGTTGACGGTGAAGTGGAAGGTCTCCTGCTTGCCGCTCGCGTCCTTGCCGTCGAAGATGAATTCGCCCGTGAGCGCATCCACGCCATAGACGCCCTCGATCTCCTCCGTTCCCTTCTTGTAGACGACGCCGTCTGCCTCGGTGAAGGTGAGGGTGTCTTCGGAGCCGCCGCCGTATTGGACGGTCTCACCCTCGAGGTCGCGGAAGAAGAAGAAATACTGGGTCCCGCTCTCTCTGCCGTTGACAACTTTGCCCTCGAGCGCGCCGTCCTCAAAGGAGAAGACGCCGGTCGCGGGGTCATAGTCGCCCTCGAACTCGAAGGGACCGCGGAGGAGGTGCACTTTCGTCGTGTCGGCGATGCCGACGTAGAGAAGGTCGCTCCCCGAGAACACGTCGAGGATGCCTTCCTCCCAACGCGCATAGAGGATGACGAGCGACTCTTCGCCGAAGAGCTCCTCGGTGTTCACTTCCTCATTGGGCAAGAATTCGACCTTGCCCGAGCTGGTGCGTGCCCAACCTGCAAAGCGGAGGTCTTCCGGGGCGCCGAAAGCGCTGCCGTCGGGCAGGGTGACGGTGGAACCGACGTAGCACTCGATGGACTGCATCGTGCCGTAGCTTCCGCCCGAAAGGTTGACCTGGAACCCGATGGTAGCTTTGTTGCGGGAGAGCCAGACGGTGAACTGCTCGCCCTTGCCGAGCGAATCGGTCAGAGCGTAGCTGCCCTCCTGCGTTTCGTCGATGGAAAATCCGGAGGGAGCGGTGTACTCAAAGGGCTCCCGGTACCAGCCGCTGCCCGTCTCGGTCTTCGCCTCGGCGGGATAGGCGCCGTTGCTGTCCATTTCATAGACGCTCACGGTGTAAGAAGCGAGGTATTTTGCCGTCAGCGAGAGCGCCGTCGCGGGCATGGTATCCGTGTCGGTGATCTGCTTGCCGCCCCGGAACCAGCCGCCGAACGTCAAACCTTCGTCGGGCGTGGGCGCCTTGTCGGCGAGGAACGTGAGGAGGTTAGTCCCCTCTTCCACCTGGTAGGAAGTCGTAGTGAGCGAACCGCCGTTGCCCGCCGAAAGGGTGAGCTCGGAGAGGGTCACCTCCGTCCATTTGGCGTAATAGGTCACGCTCTTCTCGGGCATGGTGGTGGGCAGCGTCTGCTGCGTTCCCGAGCAGTCCGCCTCCAGATACCACCCGCCGAACTTGTATCCCTGTTTGACGGGGTCTTCGGGGAGCTGGTCTGTGATGTCCTCCCCTGCTTCTGCTTCGATCGCCGCGACAGCCGTTCCGCCGTCCGTCTCGAAGGAGAGCTTGATGAGCTTGCTGTTGTTGCAGCCTGCGAGCAAAACCATGCACAGCAGCGCCAGAACGGAGAGCAAGGTCAATGCAGCTTTCTTGATTGTCTTCGTCATGCCGATTCTCCTTATTTTATTTACCCGTATTTTTGCCTGCATCCCCATGCGGACGCGCGACAAGATTCAAGTCGAATGTTGTATTATCATACCATAAACTGAGTGCGCCTGTCAAATCATTTGCGTGCGCGCAGACATAATTTTATTTTATAATATGAATAACCTCTGCTTATAGCTACCCTCGGTCCCGGACCCCTTTCGGCGCTATGCGCCACTGTCTCGCGCGGGTAGAGTCCCGCGCTCGGTCAGCAATTGCCCGTGCATATGGGCAATTGCCATCGAATTTCGCGCCGACAGCCCACTGGGCTGGTCGGCAGAATGCGAATTCTACCCAAAGGGGGCAGCAAGGGGAGCGTGCGACCCCAAGGAGGACAGCGAGGAGAGCTTGCTTACCCCGTCCGTGAGGGGTGGATTCGGACATGGTATGCCCGTAATGCGTCATATGCCGACGTCCTCCCCCTTCCCAAAAAACACAAAAAAACAGCGGGGCGCTCGCCCCGCTGCAAAGATCGGACTGAACCCGGTCACTTCTTCATCGCTTCGACCTGCTTTGCGACCTCTTCGGAGAGATCCTCCGCCTTCTTCTCGATGCCTTCGCCCATGACGTAGAAGACGTATCTCGTGAGGGAAACGGGCGCGCCCGTCTCCTTCGCCGCCTGCGCGATGAGCTGCTTGACCGTCACTTTGTCGTCCTTGACGAACTTCTGCTCGAGGAGGCAGTTCTCCTCATAGAACTTCTTCACCTTGCCCTCGACGATGTTCGCGATGACCTTCTCGGGCTTGTTCGCGTTTTTCTCGTCGTTGCGGACTTCCTGCATCAGGATCTCGCGCTCGTGGTCGAGGGTCTCGGCAGAGACCTCCTCCGCCGTGAGATAGGCGGGCTTGGTGAACGCGGTGTGAAGAGCGAGGTCGTGCGCGAGCGCCTTGGTCGCGTCGCTCACGGGGCAGGCGAAGTCGAGCATGACGCCCATCGTGCCGCCCATGTGGATATACGTTTCGAGGAGTCCGTTCGTCTCATACACGGTGAAGCGGCGCACGGAGATCTTTTCGCCGATGACGCCCGTCTGCTCGGAGACGAAGGTCTCGACCGTTTTGCCCCCACCCATGTCCGAGGTGAGCAGCTGCGCAACGTCTGCAGGTCTCTTTTCGAGGATGAACTTTGCGATCGTTTCGACGACGGCGTGGAACTTCTCGCCCTTGGAGACGAAGTCGCTCTCGCAGTTGACTTCGACGAGGACGCCCGTGTTCCCTTCGACGAGGGCGTAGACGATGCCCTCCGCCGCGACCTTGGAGGCGCGCTTTGCCGCCTTCGCGATGCCGCGCTCACGGAGAATGTCGCCCGCGCGGTCGAAATCGCCCTCCGCCTCTTCGAGTGCCTTTTTGCAATCCATCATGCCCGCGCCCGTCTGTTCGCGGAGCTTCATAACGTCCTTTGCGGAAATTGTTGCCATGATCGGTATCCCTCCATTGGATGATTTTCGGTTATTCGGCGCTGTTTGCCACGACTTCCTCGATGTCTGCGGGCGCATCATCGCTCTCCTCGGGCATGGGTACGGGCGTTTCGCCCTGGTTTGCCTCGATGACGGCGTTTGCGATCACCGACGAGATGAGCTTGATGGCGCGGATGGCGTCGTCGTTGCCGGGGATGACATAGTCGATGAGGTCGGGGTCGCAGTTGGTGTCGGTGATGGCGACGATCGGGATGTTCATCTTGCGCGCCTCGGCGACGGCAATGTCCTCATTGTGCGGGTCGACCACGAACATCACGCCGGGCATGCCGTGCATCTGCTTGATGCCGCCCAGATTCTCTTGCAGTTTGCCCATCTCCTTCTTGAGCCCCAAAACTTCCTTCTTGGGGAGAAGATCGAACTCGCCGCTCGCTTCCATCCTCTCAAGCTTTTCGAGATAGTCGATACGGGAGCGGATGGTCTTGAAGTTGGTGAGCGTGCCGCCCAGCCAACGGGAGTTGACGTAGAATTGCCCGCAGCGCTCCGCCTCTTCCTTGATGGCGTCCTGCGCCTGCTTTTTCGTGCCGACGAAGAGCACGCTCTTGCCCTGCTTCACGCTCTCGACAACGAAGGTGTACGCGACTTCGATGAGCGACGCGGTCTTTTCAAGGTCGATGATGTGGATGTCGTGACGGGCGGCGAAGATGTACTTCTTCATCTTCGGGTTCCATTTTCTCGTCTGGTGCCCAAAGTGGACACCGGCTTCGAGAAGCTGCTTCATGGTGATGACTGCCATAGTTCCTCCGTTTGTCCTCTTTCCGCCGTGTGATCCCGCTTGAGCCCCGCATGAAAAGGATTTACGGAGCACGGAGAGCGGCGCGTGCGAAAATGTGGATTTGCCCGTGCGGCGCCCCCTTTGCGGCGTGGCGACCCCACAGACTTATTCAGTATAGCACGCCCGCGCGAAAAAAGCAACTTCTTTTTTGCCCTTTTGGGAATTTTTTAAGGCACGGCGACAAATTTCCCTCTCAAAGCGCAAAGTCTTGCCCATCCAAAGGTGGAGCCGAGGCGAACCCTCATTCCGACCCCGAACGAAGTGAGTGGGGAGTGAATCTTTAAGATACGCTCGGCTTACGCCTACTTCGCACTGCGCGCTCGTGCCGACCTTAGTTTACAATAGAAGCCTCGGTCGAACGGTATGAGGATCAGCCCCAAGCCGTCCTCTTCGGACATGGTATGGGGCAATGAGGTGAGAAGCTCGGGGAGGAAGTTCCAGAGCGCTTTTGTCGGACAGCCGCGCTTCCATCAAAAAAACGGGCAGGAAGGCATGGGTATAAAACGGGCGGGAGCGGTCAAAACTCTTGGTGCGTGAGCAGATCGGAGCTCTGTTACATACAATGATAGCGGGGGATCGCTCACAGAGGAGAAAGATATGTCGATGACAGTCAAGCGCGGAGAACTTTATTATGCGGATCTCTCCCCCGTGGTCGGGAGCGAGCAGGGCGGCGTGCGGCCTGTCCTCGTCGTGCAGAACGACACGGGCAACAAATATTCCCCCACCGTGATCGCCGCGGCGGTGACGAGCAAGATCCACAAGGCGCGGCTGCCCACCCACATCGAGCTGCCGCAGGCGTTCGGGCTGCAAAAGGACTCGGTCATCCTCCTCGAACAGATCCGGACGATCGATAAAAAGAGGCTGATGTCGCGCATCGGCGAACTGCCCGCCGCCACCATGTCCAAGGTCAACCGCGCGATCCTGATCTCGTTGGGCTTCGGGGAAGAGTAGATCGGCGCCGAAGAGCCCCTTCCCAAGGGCTTCTGCGGCAAGACCCAAGAAAATTTTGCAAAAAATTGCACGCGCCGCCCGCGGATTCATCCGCGGGCGGCGCCCTTTTTTATCGTTTTCGGAAGCTCTTCTTCGGACATGGTATGCCCGTTTCCGCTCACTCCCCGCCGAGGGAGATGATGTGCCCGAGTTTTTGCAGCAGTTCCTCCTTGCCGTCGCCCGTAAGCCCGGAGACCGCGATCACGTTGCCCGTGCCCAGCCCGTAGGCATTTGCGATGGCGCGCACCCGCTCCTTCACCTTCATGCGCGAGAGCTTGTCGCACTTAGTCGCGATGACGGTGAACGGAAGGATGTGATAATTGAGAAAGCTCACCATCTGCAAATCGTCCCCCGAGGGGTCGCGGCGGATGTCGGAAATGAGGAAGACGTGCGCGATGTCCTCCTTGTTTGCAAAGAAGGCGTCGAGCAGTTTGCCCCACTTCTCCTTCTCCTCCTTGGAAACGGCGGCATAGCCGTAGCCGGGGAGGTCGGCGAGGAGAAAGTCGCCGAAATCGAAGTAATTGACGAGGCGGGTCCGCCCGGGCGCTGCGCCCGTCTTTGCGAGGCGCTTTTGGTTGGCGAGCATGTTGATGAGGGTGCTCTTGCCCGCGTTTGAACGCCCGCACACCGCCACCATCGGCTTTTGCGGGTGAAGGAACTGCGCCTGCGACGCCGCACTGACGACAAATTTTGCCACTTTAATTTGCATGGCTGAACCCCGTGACGGCGTTTTGGAAGACTTGGTCGATCTCGTTCACGCAGATGAAGTTGATCGACTTTCTGATCTCCTCGGGGATGTCTTCGACGTCCTTTCTGTTCTCCTCGGGGATGATGACGTCGCGGATGCCGATGCGGGAGGCGGCGAGCGCCTTCTCCTTGAGCCCGCCGATGGGCAGCACCTTGCCGCGGAGGGTGATCTCCCCCGTCATGGCGACGTCGTGCCGCACGGGCATGCCCGTGAATGCCGAGAGGATGGCGGTCGCCATCGTGATCCCCGCGGACGGTCCGTCCTTGGGCGTCGCCCCCTCGGGGATGTGGATGTGCACGTCGCGCCTCGAGAATTCCTCCGCGTCGATGCCGTAGCGGACGGCGTTGGCACGGATGTAGCTGATGGCGGCGCGCGCCGATTCCTTCATGACGTCCCCCAGTTTGCCCGTGAGGAAGATCTCTCCCTTCCCCTGCATGGCGGAGACCTCGATGGTGAGGGTGGTGCCGCCGACGGCAGTCCATGCGAGCCCCGTCGCCGCGCCCACTTCGTCCTCCGCGAGCATCTCGTCGTCCTTCAGAAAGCGCTTGGCACCGAGGAAGTCCTCGAGGTTGCCGCAGTCGACCGTGAGCCCCTCTTCGAGTTCGCCCTTGGCGATGCGGACGGCGGCTTTGCGGCACACCGCGCCGATCGTGCGTTCGAGGGCGCGGACGCCCGCCTCCATCGTGTAGCCGTCGATCATCGCCGCGATCGCGTCCTCCGCGATGGTCAGGTTGTCCTCCGTGAGCCCGTTCTCCTTCCGCTTTTTGGGGACGAGGTACCGCTTTGCAATCTCCTCCTTCTCCTGCGGGGTGTAGCCCGTGAGTTCGATGATCTCCATGCGGTCTCTTAAGGGCATGGGTATGGTGTCGAGGGTGTTTGCCGTCGCGATGAACATCACTTTGGAGAGGTCGTAGGGCACCTCGAGATAGCGGTCGCGGAAGCAGTTGTTCTGCTCGGGGTCGAGTACTTCGAGCAGGGCGCTCGCGGGGTCGCCGCGCAGATCCGCCGAGATCTTGTCCACCTCGTCGAGGAGGAAGACGGGGTTGACCGAGCCCGCGTTTTTGAGCTCATAGAGGATGCGCCCCGGCATCGCACCGATGTAGGTGCGGCGATGACCGCGGATCTCCGCCTCGTCCTTGAGCCCGCCGAGGCTCATGCGGACGAACTTTCTGCCGAGCGCCCGCGCGATGGAACGGGCAATGCTCGTCTTGCCCACGCCCGGGGGGCCCACGAGGCAGAGGATAGGCGCTTTGAGTTCCCCCGTGAGTTTGAGGACGGCGAGGTATTCCACCACCCGCTCCTTGATCTTTTGCAGCCCGTAGTGGTCCTCTTCGAGCATGTGCTCGACGTCTGCGAGGGATGCGGTGTCCTCCGTCTCCTCCTTCCACGGGAGGTCGAGGAGCCAATCGGTATAGTTGCGCAGGACGGTGTACTCGGGGGAAGAGGGCGGCATGCGTTCCATGCGGGCGAGTTCGCCGAGCGCCTTCTCCTCGATCTCGGCGGGCATCCCCTTCGCCTTGATGCGCTCGCGGAGCTGATCCACCTCCTCGAGGTCGTCGCCGAGTTCGCTGTGGATGGCTTTGAGCTGCTCGCGCAGCACATATTCCTTCTGCGACTTGTCGATGTTCTTTCTGACATCCTGCATGATCTTGCGCTCGATGCGCGCCATCTCGATCTCCGTCATGAGCGCGCTTTCGAGTGTCCTCAGCCGCACGATGAGGTCGCACGTCTCGAGGAGCTGCTGCTTGGATTCGTCCTTCAGGTGCAGATAGTGGCTGCAGATGTTGATGTACGTGTCAATGTCGGTGACGCCGTCGAGGGCATGCTGCATGTCCTTGATGGAGCCCGCAAGTTCGTCGACGAGCCCCTTGACCGTGCGGAAATGCGCCTCTTCGAGCTCCGCGTCGCCGTGGATCGCGGGGAGAGGGTCGGTGACGGCGTACAGATAGCCGCCTTCCTGACGGAACCCGCGCGCGCAGGCGCGGTAGAGCCCCTCGACGACGAGGCGGACATTGTCTCCCCCGGGGAGATTTGTCTTTTGGCGGATGACGGCGACCGTGCCGACGTCACAGAGGTCCTCCGCCTCGGGGACCTCCTTGTCTACGCGCTGGCGGGTGATGAAGACGAGCGCACCGTCCCCGCCGAAGACCGCCCTCTCCACCGCAGCGAGAGAGAGCCCCCGCCCGACGTCAAAGCCGACCGTCGTGTTGGGGAAGACCACCCGCGTCCGCATGGGAATGACGGAGAGGATCTTTACGGAATGTTCAGCCATGGGGCTTACCTCCTTGGTCATGGATAGCGATCCTTTGGAACCTATTTCTTATAGTATCACATCGAAGGCGCTTTTTCAAACGCTTTTTTGCAAATTTTTTCTTTGAGAAGGGGGCAGCTGCGCCCGCTTTTGCTTTTCGAAATTCATCGAAATACATGGTTTTCGGTAAAATTCGCCCCGAAAAGCCGTGCTTTTCGGGGCGAACGCGATGACTTAAAAATTCGATCCGTTCCAGCCCCAATCGGAGAGACCGTGGTAGGTCACATACACGCAGTCGGCGGGGATCGCGAGCTCCTCGGCGAGGATGCGGCAGATCTCGCCCGTCATGCGGGAATAGTCGGCGGGCGAAGCCTTTCCGAACAGGCTCACCTCGACGTACGCTCCCTTGGCGAGTTTTTCCCCGCCGAGCCAAAGGTCGTACCCGGGGAGGATGCCGACCATGAGGTAGGGCTCGCTCTTGTGGAGGAGCGAGACGGCTTTGCCGAGCTTTGTCTTGATGCGCTCCTTCTGTTCTTCGGTGACGGAGACCGTCACTTTGCTGTCGATAAACGGCATGGTGTTTTCCTCCCTGAAATTATTTTATGCGTCCTTGCCCTGCCTTCTGAGGAGGAGGGCGACGGTCTCGATATGGCGCGTCTGCGGGAACATATCGAAGGGTTGCAGCAGGGCGATCTCGTACATGGTATGGGGCTCTTCGGTCTTGACCAGCTCCCCCGTCTCCGTTTCGATGAGCGTGCCCGTCAAGATCCCGAGGTCGCGCGCAAGGGTCGCGGGGTTGCAGGAGATCATCACGATGCGCCCGACGGGGCGGGCAAGCAGCTCTTTGAGCACTCCCCTGTCCACTCCCGCGCGGGGCGGATCGAGCACGACGGAGGCGATCTGCTCCCTTTGGAGGATGCCCGCGAGTTCCTCCTCCACCCTGCCGCAGATGTTGGTCATCTGCTCCTGCAAGCGGTTCTTGGCGGAAAGGGCGTCTGCACAGGCGCTCGCCTCGGGCACGATCTCGATGCCGTAAGCCCTGCCGTACTGCCTTGCGAGCAGGGCGGTGAGCAGCCCTCCCCCCGCATAGCAGTCGACGACGGGACCCTCCCCCGCGAGTTCAACCGCCTTGTCATACATCCGTCCGCGCACGCCGTCGTTGACCTGCACGAAGGTGTTGGGACCCGCCTCGAAGACGATGCCGCCGTCGGTGCATTCGTAGGTCTCCTTCCCGCGGACGTGCAAAAAGCGTTCGCCGAAGATGACGTTGGTATCTCTGTCGTTGACGTTCAGAAAGAGGCTGAACTCGGGGAAGATTCCCGTGAGGAGAAAGGCGAAGTAGTCGATGCCGTTCAGGACGGGGTCGGTCACGACGAGGGTGACGATGTATTTTTTGCGCAGTTCGCGCACGACGAGATGGCGGATCTGCCCCTTGCCCGTCTGTTCGTCATAGCCGTCGAGCCCGCACTTCTCCATGAAGTTTTTGAGGGCGGCGATGACCTGCTCCGACCACGCGGGATGGATGGGACAGACGTCCGTGGGCACGATGCGGTGGGAACGCTCGGCATAGAAGCCGACGACGTTTTCGCCGTTCACGCGCCCCACGGGGAGGGAGAGCTTGTTGCGGTAGCCGTATTCTCTGTCGCTGCGTTCGCAGGGCAGCACGGGCGAAGTGATCCCCCCGATCTTGCGGAGGGTGTCCTTGAGGAGCGCCGTCTTGAACTTGAGCTGGTCGCGGTAACGCAGGTGCTGGAACTGGCATCCGCCGCAGCGCCCGAAGACAGGGCACAGCGGGCGCACCCTCTCCTCGGCAGGGGTGATGAGCTCCTCGATCTTGCCGTAGGCGATGTTCCCCTTCACTTTGAGGATCTTCACCGCGGCGCGCTCGCCGGGCAAGAGATAGGGCACGAAGACGGTCATGCCGTCGAGCTTCGCGATCCCCTCCCCCTGCGTGCCGACAGCCTGCGCGGTGAGTGTGACGATGTCATTTTTTTGCATTTGTCACCTCCTGATCCTACCGATCCTCCGAACGATGACGCTCACCGAGCGCTGGCAGAGGACGATCATGGTATCGTAGGCGGCAAAGAAGACGGTGCCGCCGACAAAGAGCACGAGATAGAAGTAACGCATCACAAAGGGGTACCATGTCGCAGAGTCGATGCCGAAAATGGGCACAAGCACCACGACCCAGGCGAGCCACATGGCGAGATCGAACCAGACCGCCTTCCCCAAAAAACAGAGCAGATGCAGCGGCTTCTTGCGGACGTATTTCATCTGCAGACGGTTGACGATCGGATGCAGCCCGAAGAATGCGATGAAGGGCAGGAGCTGGAAGATCGCAAATCCGCAGAAAAAGAATGCGAGAAGGAACGCACCGACGCAGGCGAGCGCCGCCCCCCAGAAAAAGTCGCGCGAGAGGGGCACCATGAGCGCAAAGACCGCGATGAGATACCCCGACAGAAGGAGCACGTCGACATAGGACCCCACGGTGAGGGCGACCGCAGCGACGGCACAGGCGATCGCCGAGAGGGCGATCTCGAAGGATCTCGACGGGCGTTTCATGTTATCTGCAGCACATCCCGCAGAGTGCATTCATGCAGAGGAAGGTGGTGCACATATTCACGCAGTGCATGCACCAATTTCCGCCCATCTGTTCCTCGTCGGAGGAGATGTCGGGGTCGGTATTCTTGGCTCCTCCCGTCTGGGTGGTATACTCGGAACGCGCACGCAGTTTTTCGTATGCGGAGCGGTATTTCTCGTTCTTGCCGTCCATCTGGATGGCGATCTCGAGCTGCTTTTTGCTCTCGTTCATCCAATTCTTTTTGTAGAAGATGACCGATTGCAGATAGTGCCACTCGGCGCCGCGCTCGTTGAAGTCGTCGAGAAGCTGCTGGGCGCGCGCAAGGTCGCCGCTGCGGATCGCCGATGCGACGTCGTCCAGCGCGGAAGTCCCGCTCTCGTGTGCCTTCTCGCCCCGCTCACGGCGCTCTTCGAGGATGTCCTCATAGGCGGCGTCGAGCTTGCCGAGCATGCGGGCGGCGGCGCTCCCCGCCTCACCGTCCTGCCACTTCTCCTCGTTGTACTTTTTTTTGAGCTCGGTGTACCGCGCCTCCACTTCCTCGAGCGAAGCGCTCTCGTCGAGCCCCAAAAGTTCATAACTTTCTTTCATACTGACTCCGGTCCGGACCCTTCGGTCCGCTGTGATATTTGCCGCGGGAGGCGCGATCCTGCGCCCCGTTCGCGGACATGGGTAGCCCCGATGAGGTGCATCGGGCAGAGATCACTTGCCGCCCCTTTCGGGATGCGGGCAAAAAACTTATATCTTTACCGTCATTTTGGAACGGGGTTTTCCGAGGAAGACGCGCTTCGTTTCGAGGGGGATGCCGCGCAGGATGACGTTGTCGGTGAGGTCGCGGTTGAAGTGGAAGGCGATCTTTGCGAGGTGTTCGCGCATGGAGTAAAACATCGTGTCGAACAGAAAGGCGATCTCCTCGCCGTTCTCCTCCATGAGCTCGGTGCGCGTTCTTTTGCCGAAGCTGAGGACGAAGGGATTGTATCTCCCCTTTTTTGCGTCCTTTTCGTAGTCGTCGAGCGCGTCGATGAGGTAGATCCATTTGCCCACCTCATAGAAGAGCTGTGCGGTATCGGGGGTACCCATGTCCGCGAGGAAGTGCTCCGAGAGCGCCCGCATCATGCACGCGGTGGGTTCCGCAGCCATGTCGGGGGAAGGGAGAGCGCGCCGCTCCGTCTCCGCCTGTTCCCGCATGAATCTCTCCACGATCGCGACGAGTTCGGGGTAGCGCCTTTGCGCCCTCTTCATGCCCCGCCGGAAGAGCAGGCGGGTGTGCTTTCTGCGGTCGCCGTCAGCGGCGTCGTCCGACAGTTTGTAGTAGGAGAGAACGGTGTTGAGGGCGCCCAGCTCGCAGGTGAGCTCGTCGGCGCGCGCGATGGGGCGCTTCACGATCATGTGCTCGATGCAGTGCTGCTGCTCCACGGCGATGTCTACCCCCTTGATATTATGAAGGAGGGCGGAGAGAAATGCGACGTCGTAGGTGAGACCGAGGCGCGCCATCTGCCCGCACGAGGCGCCGATGCCCTTGCATAGACCGCAGTAGAGCGCCTTGTAGAGCATCAGGTCCTTCACGTACAGGTTGGGATAATCGTACTGAACATATCCGAACATGGGGAGATCATTCCCTCCAGAATCCGACCTTGCGGTACACCTTGGAGAGGGTCTTGCGCGCCGCCTTGAAGGCGCGTTCGGCGCCCGAGGAGAGCTGCTCCGCAAGATACCCCTTGTCGGCGAGAAGGCGCCTCTGCTCCGACTGGATCGGGGCGAGCGCGTCTGCGACCGTCTCCCCCACCGCGAGCTTGAAGTCTCCGTACCCAAAACCCGAAAATTGCGCCTCCGCCTCGGACATGGTACAGCCCTTGAAGGCGCAGTAGATGTTGAGAAGGTTGGTGATGCCCAGCTTTTCCTCCGCCGCCGCGATGCGGTTGTCGCTGTCGGTGACGGCGCGTTTGAACTTGCGCAGGATGGTGTCGCGGTCGTCGGAGAGGAAGACGGACGCATTGGGATTCTCATCCGATTTGGACATCTTCTTCTCGGGCTCCTGCAGCGAGCCGATGCGCGCGGTCTGTTTGGGGATGAGGGGCTCGGGCACTTTGAACGTCTCGCCGTAGCGGTTGTTGAAGCGGATGGCGAGGTCGCGCGTAAGCTCGAGGTGCTGTTTCTGGTCCGCCCCCACGGGGACGAGATCGGTCTGATAGAGAAGGACGTCCGCCGCCATGAGCACGGGGTAATCCATGAGCCCCATGTTGATGTTGTCGGCATGCTTCTGGCTCTTATCTTTGAATTGCGTCATGCGGGAAGCCTCTCCCACGTAGGTGACGGTGTTGAGCACCCAGCACAGTTCGGCGTGGGCGGAGACGTGCGACTGCACATACAGGGCGCACTTTTGGGGATCCACCCCGCAGGCGAGGTAGAGCGCGGCGAGTTCGAGGGTGCGGCGGCGCAGCTCTGCCGGTTCCTGCCGCACGGTGATGGCGTGCATGTCTGCCATGGCGAAGAAGCAGTCGTATTCCTCCTGCAGGCGCAGCCAGTTGCGCACCGCGCCGATGTAGTTCCCGATCGTGAGCGTGCCGCTCGGCTGAACCGCCGAGTAGACGACCTTCCTTGTTTGGCTTTCCTGTGCCATGCGCCACCTCTGTAACGAAGATTCTCCTATCTTACCTGATTATACCACATTTGTCCGCAAAAATCAATGGGAGAAGGGAGCCATTCATGAAATTTGTGTTAAGAAGAAGAGAAAAAAGGCAAAAAAGGCGCGGCGGCTGCCTTCTTTGGCAACCGCCGCGCCCGCCGGATCCTTTACCCGAGGAAGGAGAGCAGCTCCGCCCCCATCTTGTCGGGCGAGACCGCCGTCTTGAACAGCAGGGGCTTGTAGCGCACCCCCTTGATCGCGTCGGGCACCTTCATCGCCGTGAGGAGATTGATGCGCTTCACCCCCTTGAAGGAGTCCTTGACGTCGTTGCCCGTGAGGGCGTAGAGCACGTCCTGCGGGTACTTGTACGGACTCGACAGAGAGACCATGAGAAGGGGGTACTTCTCGGACATGGGGTCGGCGTCCCGCTTCTCCCCGTACCGCTGCGCCACGCTCATGGCGACGCCCGTCGGGGTATCCATGGGGTAGCCGTATTCCATGAAAAATTCGTACATGCAGTCCACCGTGTCGTCCTCGGTGGTGTAGCCCGCATAGAACTCCGCCTGGACTTTTTTGAGCTCGTCGGCGCGGAGGGCGAGCTTGCCCGTGCTCTTAAGCCCCGCCATGCGCTCGGCGGTGAGGTCCGTGTCCCTGCCCGAGATCTCAAAGAGCAGCCGCTCGAGATTGACGGGCACGAGCAAGTCGAGGGAGGGCGACATGGTGCGAAGGATGGGGCGCTTGGCGTCGAAATTCCCCGTGCGGAAGAAGTCGACGGCCGCATTGTTCTTGTTGTAGGCGACGAGCAGCGTCCCGATGGGGAGCCCCATGCGCTTTGCATAATAAGCGGAGAGCACGTTCCCGAGGCTGCCCGCGGGGATGCACACTTCGATCTTGTCCCCCGCCGCGATCTGCTCGGAGGTGACGAGGTCGCAATACGCCGAAAAATAGGTGCAGATCTGCGCGGCGATCCTGCCGATGTTGGCAGAGCCCGCCGTCGAGAGCACATAGCCCCCCTCGGCGGCAGCTTTTTTGCACTTCTCGGAGAGCATGATCTTCCTCACGCCGCCCAGGCAGTCGTCGAAGGAGCCGCGCACGCCCACGACGCGCACGTTCTTCCCCTCCTGCGTGCACAGCTGGAGCTTCTGCATCTTGGAGATGCCCTCCTCGGGGTAGAAGACGAGGACCTTCGCCCAAGGGAGGTCGCGGAAGCGCTCGAGCGCCGCCTTGCCCGTGTCCCCGGATGTGGCGGTGACAAGGGCGATCTTCTCCTCCATGCCGAGCAGCCTGCGCCCCTCCTCAAAGAGATAGGGCAGGATGCCGACGGAGATGTCCTGCGCGGCGCACGTCGGCCCGTGGAAGAGCTCGAGAAAATACATGCCGTTGTCCATGCGGACAAGGGGAACAGGGTCCTCCCCCTCAAACGCGCCGTATGCCCTGCGGAGCGCCGCGAGAAGACCCTCCTGCTCATATTCGCCGAAAAATTGCCGCATGAGAAAGGCGGCGCGCTCGGGATAGTCCATCGGGAGCATCGCCTCCATTTCCTGTGCACCGATCTGCGGAAAGGTCTCGGGGACGAACAAGCCGCCGTCCTCCGCATAGCCCCTCACGACCGCTTCCGCACCCGTGACGCGCCCTTTGCCGCCCGTGCTGATAAAATACATAGTGTCCCTGCCTGCGTGGATTTATGAGACCGACCCGCACATGCGGGCCGGAAAGACGATCACAGATATTTTCTCGCGAACTCGGGGAGCTCTTCCTCCGAGCAGCTGCACGTGATCCAGATCTCGAGAGAGCGCTCTTCGGCGACCTTTTCGAGCATGAAGAAGAGCTGTGCCATGTCTTTGAGGTCCTTCCCCGCGACCCGTGCGACGCCGTCCACATAGATGTATTCGTTGTCGTAGTTACCCGCGATGACCCCCTTGATGAAGCCGCAGAGGGCGACTTCGCCGGCGATCTGGTAGTCGGTGACGTCGATGAAGCGGATGTCGCGCTTCAGGTCGTACATATATCTCTTCGTGTCGGTGATGAAGATGAGGTGTCCCTTTGCATCTGCGACGTGATTGTTTGCCGTATCAATGATGTGTTTTGTCTTTCCGCTGCCCTTGGGCCCGCAGATAATCTTGATCATACGATCCTCCTTCCGCCTTTCGGCACTCTTTCTGCTATTTATTCTACCAGTTTTTTTTGTAATTTTCAAGTGATTTGCAAAAAAATGCGCGAAGAAATTTTTTCGCGCGGGAAGGGGCTGCCCAAAAACAACGTCCGTGAGGCTCTCCTTCGGACATGGTGCCCCCGTTTTATGTCATTCCCCTGCGAGACGGCGGGCGGCGTCGGCACGGGCGAGGGCCTCGGTCATCTCGTCGAGGTCGCCCGAGAGGAACTCTTCCATGTTGTGCAGGGAGAGCCCGATCCTGTGGTCGGTGATGCGGCTCTGGGGGAAGTTGTAGGTGCGGATGCGCTCGCTGCGGTCCCCCGTCCCCACGAGGCTCCTGCGGTTTGCCGCCTCTGCGCCGACCGCGCGGCTCGCATAGTAGTCATAGAGGCGGGATTTGAGCACGCGGAAAGCCTTCTCCTTGTTTTTGAGCTGGCTGCGTTCGTCCTGACAGGTGACGACGATGCCCGTCGGGAAGTGGGTGATGCGGATGGCCGTCTCCGTCTTGTTGACCTTCTGCCCGCCCGCGCCGCTCGAACGGAACAGATCGATGCGGATGTCCTCGTCCTTGATCTCGACCTCCACTTCCTCCGCCTCGGGGAGGACGGCGACGGTGCACGTCGAGGTGTGGATGCGCCCCTGCGATTCGGTCTCGGGCACCCGCTGGACACGGTGCACGCCGCTCTCGTATTTGAGGCGCTTGTAGGCGTCCTTCCCGCCGATGAGCACGATCGCCTCCTTGATGCCGCCCAGTTCGGTCTCGTTGAGGTCGGCGACCTCCCACGTCAGGCGGTGTTTCTCGCAATAGCCCATGTACATGCGGTAGAGTTCGTAGGCGAAGAGCGCCGCTTCCTCCCCGCCCGCGCCCGCGCGGATCTCGAGGGTGCAGCCCCTTTCGTCGTTTTTATCCTTGGGGAGAAGGAGCAATTTGAGCTGTTCCTCCACCGTGTGCAGCCGCTCTTTGAGGGCATGCCCCTCTTCGAGAAGGAGCTCTCGCATCTCCTCGGTCTCGTGTTCCGCCTCGGCGAAGGCGGCGTTCATCTCCTCCTCCGTCCTGCGGTAGACGCGGTAGGTCTCCACGATCTCCTCCAGCTCGGCGCGCTCCTTCGAGCACTTGGCAAAGTCCGCCGACAGATAGGCGTCTGGGGCGGATAGCTGCTCCGAGAGCGCGTCATAGCGCGCACAGATCTCTTCGAGTCGCGGAAACATCAGAACCCTATCTTGACGACGCGCTCCACGCCCGCAAGGTCCTTCACGACCATGGCGTAGTCGCAGTGCGTCGCCGCGCGGAAGATCTTGATGACCTCCTGCGCCTGTTCTTCGCCGCATTCGAGGATGACGATCCCCCCGCGCGCGATGTAGCGGACGATCTCCGCGGCGATGCGGCGGTAGAAGTCGAGCCCGTCCTTTCCGCCATCGAGGGCGATGC
>CANQNB010000005.1 GCA_947625065.1 uncultured Clostridia bacterium
GATGTTCGTCTTGATCGTGAAGTGGAGGCAGCCCTCGTACGTCCATGTGTTCATGGTGTAGCCGCGCGCGAGGTAGTCCTTTGCGTAGGTGTTCGTGGAGCCGCTCAGGGTGCCTTTCCCTTCTCCGTTGTCGAATTCCATTTCATCGAGCCCGATGCCGCACTTGCGCAGGAAGTTGATCTTGTCGCCGACCTTGCTCAGCGAGACATGTCCGCCCGCATAGCCCCAGCCCTTTTCGCCCTTTTCGGCTTCCAGAGTGGACTGTGCGCCGCCGAGATAGCAGCAGGGGATCTCGGGGAGAATCCTTCTCATATCCTGTGCGTACGGGGCATAGAAGGAGATCGTGATCCAATGCCCCTTCATGCCGGGGTATTTGTCCATGACCGTTTTGAGCGTCTCGATCGCCTTGAGCTCCTCGACCGCCTTCCGCGAACCGCCGTCGAGTTTGAGTTCGACGATCAGAATGACGTCCGTCTTTTGCAGGACTTCGCAGATGTCTTCGAGCGTCGCAAACGTTTCGTTGTAGCGTTCGCTGTAATTGTTGAGTTTGAACTTTTGCAGCTGGCTCAACGTCTCGTTGATGATGTATCTGCTCGGGAAGCCCGTCACCGCGGTAATATCGGTGTTGTGGCAGCTGACGAGACGCCCGTCCTTGGTGATCTGGATGTCGATCTCGACGTGCGTCGCGCCCTCGTTGTGGGACGCCATGATGCCCGTGAGAGACTGTTCGTTGGCGTACTTGGTGATGCCGCGGTGCGCCGCGATGTACTGCGCGCGTGCAAATCCGCTGTCCGAGAACTTGCCGGCCGCCTCGCCGAGTTCCTCTACGGAGGCGGAGACGACGCCGTAGCAGCCCGCCGCGATCGCAAAGACCGCCTCTTCGGTGCCCTCCGTGTACGCCCAGCACACCTTGGTCATCGCCTCGACATACTCGGCGGCAACGGGCAGATTCGCGTCCGAGCCGTCGTACATGAGGATGTTGCAGCCCGCCTTGTTCGCCTCCGCGATGTGCTCCCATTCGGCATAGCGGTCGGAGGAGAGGGTGTGCGACGTGAGGTCGTAGACGGTGTTCACGAGGTAGCCCGCGTCGTCCGCATACAGCTCTTCGAGGACGGCGATGTCGTCGGAGACCGCCATCATGTCGGAGATGGCGTAGGTGTTCTTCAGCCATGTGAGGAAGGGATCGACCGTCGCCGCATCGAGGCGGACGATGGGGATGAATTGCCCCTTGATCTTCAGGTCGAAGTAGGTGGAGAGGTTATACGACGTGCCGTCCATCTCGACGCGCATGCTCGCGTCGGGCGTGAGGATGACGGAGGCAGGCTTGGGTTTGGACGAAGCCGCCTTCGTGATCTCGCTGCCCGAGCCCGGCTCGATGACGAGGGTCGGCTCGATGACGAGCCCCGATCCGAGCGCCGGGACCGTCGTGTACTGCGTATGCGTTTTGGGGGCGGCGTTGACTTCCTTGACCTCTTGCATGCCACCCATGCCCGCGACTGCCGCGACGGAAAGCGCTGCGGCGAGCACGATCGAAAGATACTTTTTCATGCTGTCACCTCCTGACTTAGTGCCCGCTCGTTCCCACGGTGAGCGGGAAGCTGGCGACATATCCGCCGGCGCGCACGGTGATAAAACAGGTACCGCGGGCAACGCCCTTGACGATGGCGGTGAGCCCCTGCCATTCCACCGTCCCGATCGCCTCGTCCGAGCTCTCCCAGACGACTTCGCCCGAGATCTGTTCGGTGCAGATCGCCTTGACCGACGCGGTCATGTTGGTTTTGAGGACAAGCCCCGCCTCGGGAAGGAAGATGGAGAGCGGAGATGCCGCAACGGTGACGGTGCACTCTGCGGTGAGTTCTCCGACGGTGACGGTGACCGTCGCCGAGCCCGTGCCGACCGCCCTGACGACGGCTTGTTCGCCGCTTTCGCCGGGGATGACGGCGACGACCGTCTCATCGGAAGAGGTCCACGCGGGTGCGTCCTCCTCCGCAGCTTTCCACGTCGCCGTGAGGGTGACGACATCCCCCTTCATGAGGGAGAGGGAGGTCTTGTCGAGTTCGACCGTATTCCGGTCTGTTACACAGCCGCACACCGCGAGCAGGAGCCCGAGGAGAACGGCAAACAGCGGAACGGCGCGTATGATCTTTTTCATAGTTCCTCCTTATTTTCCGTAGACCCTGTCCTTGCCGATGCGAAGCACCTTGAAGGGGATCTGGGTCTTGTTTTTCTTTGCATAGCACTCACGCAGGTTCCAGACGAGAAGGATGCTGTTGCCGAGGTCGTCAGAAAATTCGTACTTCCCCTCCCCGCTGATGAGGAAGGTGAGCTCGCAATAGCCGTCCAACCGGTTGCCGACGTCCGAACACAGCTTTCCGCCCTTGAGGTTGAGGGGAACGCAGCCGTTCTCCCGCATGAAGACGGGGATGTGCCGTTCGTCGAGGCGGATCTCGTTCCAGCCACCGCCGTAGATGGCGCCCGTGTAGAGGTCAAACCATCTGCCACGGGGGAGATAGACCTTCCGCACTGCCGTGTAGTCCCTGAGCACGGGCGCGACGAGCAGGGAACTGCCGAGCATGAACTCGTCCTCGATGCCGTAGGTCGCATCGTCCTCGGGGAATTCGAGGGAGAGGTGGCGGAGAATGGGGATGCCCGTCTTCGACGCCTCGCGCAAGAGATCGTAGAAACAGGGCATGAGGTTGTAGTGCAAAAAGAACTGCTCTCGGAGAAGGTCCAAAAGCCCTTCGTCTTTGAGGTACGCCGCCATGTTCCACGGGCTGCGGTCGTTGGTCTTCCACGCGCCCGTAAAGTCGCAGCGGTTGTTGGAGACGGGGTCGCTGTGCCACTGCATGACGGGGACGAACGCCGCCGTCTGCACCGACCGCAGGTAGAGTTCGCGGCTCGGCAGATACCCCGAGAAGCCCGAAATATCGAATCCCCATGCGGAAAAGCCCGAGAGCCCAGCGGAGAGCCCCGCTTTGAGCACGGAGCCGAACTCCGACCAGGTGGATTCCTGATCTCCCGCCCAAAGGACGGTGTGGGTGGGGCTGCGCTGCCCTCCCGCGCGGGAGAAGACGATCCCCTCTTCCCCCATGAAGTCGGCAAATGCCTGCGTATACAGTTCGGCGTAGCGGTTCTGCCCTTCGAGCCCCGTCGTGCCGTCGGAGAAGGTGACCGTGCGGTCGTGGATGAACTCCCCTCCGTCCGTCTTGAACCCGTCGATGCCGACCGTGTCTTTGAGATAGCGGAAATGGTTGAACCAGTGTTCGGTCGAGATCGCGTTCGTGAAGTCGGGCACCATGCTCCCGATCATCCACGTGTGCGGGATCTCGTAGGGGGTGCCGTCGGCATTGAGCACGCACTCCCGGTGCTGTTTGACGTATTCGTTGTCGCGCAGCGCCTGTTCCACGTTGCAGCGCGTCTCGAGGTTTCCCCCCTGCGCATACACGGGGACCACCCAAAGGAGGACGCGGATGCCGTCGGCATGCAGCGCGTCGACGAGGGCGCGGGGATCCTGCCATGGCTCGGAGAAGTGCATCTCGGCATAGGTCGCCGCCTCATTCCCCTCCTTGGGGGGAATGGAGCAGTTGTTGAAGAGATAGTGGGTGGTGAGGTCGCTCCACGGCTCGATGACGAGTACGTTGTGGGGGAAGTTGAGCTTTTTGGTGAGCATGCGCTGCTCCTCGACCTCCTCCTGCGTGTGCCAGCGGTTGGCGCTCATCCACGCGCCGAGCACCCATTTGGGGAAGAGCCGCGGGAGCCCGACGAGGGTGCGGTACTGCGTCAAGATCTCCTTGGGCGTCCCTTCGAAGTACCAGATGTTCGCCTCTTCGCCGTGGCTGCCTGCGGGGAAGGAGATGGTGAGTTCCCCCTCCTTGCGGAAATCGAAGTCCACTTCGACGTAGGTATCCACATAGATGCCGAAGCCGTCGGGCGTGAGGAAGAAGGGCATCGAGCAATAGGTGTATTCGCCCTGATAGAAACACTTCTCCCTGACGCAGGCACGGACGAACTTCCCCTTTTGGTTGACGCTGTCGAACTTCTCGCCGAAGCCGAACACGGCGCGGTATTCCCTCGCAAGGGTGAGCGCGTATCCTTCCGCCGTCTTCTTGATGTGTCTGAAATTGATTTTTTTCATATTTTCGCTATTTTAATTTGAGCACGAAGTCCATCTCGAACGTTCTGTTCCACGGGCTCGTGACCTCAACGTCCGCTACCATGTCCGAAAGCTCGGGGTAATTTTCTGCCATGTACCGCAGAAGTTCTTCCCTCGCCGCCTCCGTGCACTTGCCACGTTCCCCGTCCAATAAAAAGACGGTGCAGCCGTTTTGTTCGACGACGTTGACGTCGATCCATGTGCGCGAGTGGGAGCAGTAACCGACGTCGTCGTAGTAGCGGTGCAAGAGAAAGTAGCGGTTGCCCTCGTCATCCTTCCCCGCAAGATAGAGCGAGGTCTCGCAGATGACCGTCCCCAGCGTGTTGGAGGAGGTGTTCCACCCCGCATAGCCGTGGATCTTGAGCAGCAGACCCTCGTCGCGGAGGAGCTCCGCGAGTTCGAGGTCGTTGTGGGTGGGATAGGCGACGTCTGCCACCGCGACCAGCTTGCCCTTTTCAAGGGCGTATTTGATGTATGCAATGTATTCGGGGAGGCTGCGCTCGACGTCGTAGGCGGCGGTGAGCTGCTCGAAGGTCCCCTCATAATACATCTCGCTCCCGATGTTGACGGCGAGGACGATGTCGCACTCTTCGAGGCTGTACACCCTGCGGCAGCCCGCCGCGAGGATCTGGCTCTTGACGGTCGCGTCGATCGTCCTGTCCTCAAAGCTCGGGACGACGAAGGGTCCCCTCGCAGACGCGTAGTAGACGTAGATCGCGGGCATGGTACCCCTCGATTCGTTCACCGCGCGCGCGAGCATGGTCATTCCCGTGTCGTCGGCGGCGGGGTAGACGGGCACCTTGAGCCACAGTCTGTGTTCCTTTAAGAACTTGCGCACCTTCTGCTGGTCGAGGGAAGTGAAGCCGTAGGGCGCGCTGTCGTCCTGCGGGACGATGAACCCGTCGATCAGCCCCTCTTCGGCGAGGGTGAGGGTGTGGAAGAGGACGCCGAGGTTGACGTCGCGGCGCCCCGTGTAGTCGGCGAGCACGTCGACGGGCACCCGCCCTTTGATGCGCGCAAAGTCCGCCGCCTCTTCCTCCGTGAGGATGCCAAGCTGCTCTCTGTGCAGGTATTTGCCGTAGCGGTGGATGTCCGCGCCGTACGTCCAGTAGTACTCGGGTTCCTCGTCCCCGTTGGAGAAGCGCGGGCACCGCATGATCGTTTGGAAGGCGTAGATCTTCAGCGCGGGATGCGCCTCTTTGAGCTCGCGGATGAGATCGGCGCGGGCGCAGAGGGTCTCCGCCGTCTCGCTGTGCAGGCGCGACGGAATGAGCCCGCCGTAGATGAGGGTATCCATCGAGAGGATGAGAATGTCTGCACCTGACGCGTTACGGCGTACCCATGCCGCAAGCCGGGCGGTATCTGCGGGCTTTTTCTTGCGCCCCATCATCTCGTAAGGAGGGAGCAAGAGCTCGTAGTCCGCCCGCGGCATGATCTGCGGGAACCGGTAGTTACAGGGCCGCTCGTCGAGCGGGATCATGAGGATGCGCTTCATATCAACCCTTGACCGACCCGATCTGCAATCCGCTCTTGATGTAGCGGACGACGTAGGGATACATCATGACGATGGGGACGATGCTCAGGAGCATCATCGCCGCCTGGATGTTGGCGCTGTTCATCGTGAACTCGAAGTCCGTCTGATCCTTTGCGGCTTTGTTCATGAAGTAATAGATGTAGTAGGCGAGGGGCATCACCCCGACGTTCTTGGGGGTGTCGGTGATGAAGAGGAGCGCGGAGCCGTAGCCGTTCCACGTGCCGACGATGGTGAAGAAGCAGCAGCTGCCGATGATGGGCAGGGACATGGGGATGACGATGAGGAAGAAGAGCTGCAATTCGCTCGCGCCGTCCAGCCGCGCCGCCTCTTCGATGTCGGTCGGGATCCCCTCGAAGAAGGTCTTGAAGTACAACAGGTGGGTGACGTTGCTGATGGAGATGAGCACCACCGACCAGATCGTGTCGTTGAGGTTGAGCATCGTCATGAGCAGACGGATGGGGACGATACCCGCCGAGAAGAGCATCGTGATGATGAAGAACATCATGATGCCGCTGCGGAAGGGACAGTCCTTTTTGGAGAGGACGTACGCCGCCATCGCCTCGACGAGATTGGAGACGACGGTGACGATGAGGGTGATGATCACCGAGTTCCCGAAGGACGTCCAGAAGTCCACCGCCCCGTCTCCGCGGAAGATATACTCAAAGGGAAAGAGGGAGAACTTGGTGGGCCAGAGGACGACTTCGAGGTTGTGGTACCCGTCGTTGAAGGCGAGGGAGAAGTAGTTGAGCAGCGGCAAAATGATGATGACCGTGCCCACAAGGAGGAGCACGACGTTGACGACGGCAAGGATGACGTCGAGAACGCTTTCGCGGATGCGGTTCGCCTTGCGGAGCGCCTTCTTCTCCTTTTTGCTCAGGGAGACATAGGGAACTGCCGCGACTGCCGCGGCGCCCTCCGTTGCGAGCTGCTGCGTTGCAACTTCGGCTTCCGTCATTTCGGCTTCTATCATCTGTGGATTTCTATCCATATGCTGCACCTCCTTACCAAAGTCCCCGTTTGAGGGTCTTGGTGGTGATCGCGTTGCCGACAAGCATCAGAACGAGACCGATGATCCCGTTGAAGACGCCGAGCGCCGTCGCGAAGGGCACGTTGTTCGAGGCGTCGAGGTTGGAGATCCGGTAGATATAGGTGTCGAGGGTGATCTGCGAGTTGATGAGGGAGGCATCGGCTTGCATCATCGTCCACACCTGCTCGAAGCCGACCGCCATCATCCCCGCGATGTTGAGCACGAGCATGAGCGCGATGGTGGGCAGGATGGAGGGAAGGGTGAGATACCACATCTTCTGTAGCTTGTTGGCGCCCTCGAGCGTCGCAGACTCATAGTAGGTCTTGTCGATGCTCATGATCGCCGAGTAGAAGAGGATGCACCCCCAGCCCGCGCCCTTCCACGCCGAGAGGAAGATGACGAGCGGTTTGAACCAGCTCTCCTGCGCCATGATGTTGACGATGCCGATCTCGGTGAGCGCCTTGCCGAAGAAGCCCGTGTCGGGGTGCAAAAAGCCCGACCAGATACCGATGACGATCGCCCACGAGAGGAAGTTCGGAATGGTGATGATGATGAGGATGACCTTGGAGAAGGTCTGGTTTTTGAGCTCGGAGAGCATGACCGCGATGACGATGGACAGCGGGAAACAGAGCGCGAGACGGATGACGTTGATGAGCAGCGTGTTTCCGACCGCATGAAACATCGTCGTATCCACAAAGATGTCGAGATAGTTCTGGATGGTCCAATCGCCGTGGGTCAGGTTGAAGAGGATGTCGCCGCGCGTGAGGTCGAACCCCGCCCCCTTGAAGGAGAACAGGATGCCGAGCATGGGGACATAAGAAAAGACCAGCGTGAACGCAGCGGCAGGGATGAGAAACCACAAGAGCTTCCGATACTTCTTGATGCGTTTCCACTGGTCGTGCCAGAAGCCGTGCTTTTCACCGGCGGTCTTTGCCTTGGGGGTGGGGGGCGGCGGGAGCGCGCTGCTGCGCTCGACCTCCGCGGGGTCCCCTGCCGCTGTCGCGGCAGGGGTCTGTTGCGTGTATTGCAGGTTATTTTCCATAAAATTCACCTCGCTGTCTGTGCTTCCGCACGTGCCACGGTTTTTCCGCCCTATCTCAATCCCTGTTGAGTTTGACGTCGTTGTACCAAGCGGTCATCTCGTCGCTGATCACGTCGGACCAATACGGGTACTTCACGCCGAGCACCTTCTTCGCGGAGGAAGTGCGGGCAGCGGTGCGCGCATTGTCGAGGACGGTGACGGGGTCGAGCCCCTTTGCGGGTGCGTCGATCGCCTGCGAGATCGCATTCTTGAGGTCGGTGCGGCAGAGGATGGACACGGGCGCCCAATGCTCGAATGCGGGGCACATCGCCATGGGGTTGGTGATGAGGGTATCGTCGGTGGGGATGATGACCCGCCATGCGCCGAAGCCCGTCTCACGGAGGTGGAAGAGAACGCGCGCGGAGCGGGCATTCGTGCCGTTGCAGTACTGCGAATTGTTGTTGATCTGGCTGACGTAGCGCTCGGTGAGCTTGACCCACATGCCGTCCTGCGAGGAGGTGATCACCTCTTCCTCTGTGTTCTCGGGGTCGAGACGGTTGCCCGCGGAGGCATCCTTGTTGTAGTAACGGGTGTAGCTGAACTCGTAGGGCGCGAGGAAGACGATGCGGTTATCGAGGTCTTCGTAGGGGTTGAACTTGTTCTCGATGGAGACGGTGATCTCCTCAAAGCTCTTGCCTGCCGCCTTGCCCTCTTCGACGAGCTTCTTGCAGTCCTCCTTGGTGGGAGCGCCCTCGGGCGCCTCGACTTCGTACCAGTGGGTGTCTGCGGGGAAATTCTCGACGCTGCCGTACTGCTTCTGCTCCTCGAGGGTGAGCCCGTTGCCGCCGTAGAATTCGGCGAAGTAGATCATCTTCTTCGCGAGGAAGTCGATGGTATAGAGTGCGGTGGGCGCCATGTAGTTGGGGATGACGGTGTAATAGGACACGCCCGCCGCCCCGCCTTCGATGCGCGCGACCTTTTGGTCGACGGAGCCGCCCGTGCCGTCGCCGCGGACGCGGAGCTGCCAGCCGAGGATCTGCTCTTTCACCGTCTTGAAGCTGTTGAAATCGTCCTTATACAGCCCCGTGAGCCCGAGCTTTTCGGGGATCTTGCCGATGCTGATGATGGAGTTGTAGAGCGGGATCATGTGCCAATAGGGCATGAAGACGCAGGAGTAGAGCTCGTTCGCAAACTTTTGGTTGAGGGTGCTCTGCTGTTCGTTCTGCCAAGCCGAGGAGAGCACGTCCGCCTTGCGGAGCTCGCTCATGTACACGGCGTATTTGGTGGTGTTCTCGCTGAAAACGTACTGCTGGATCTTGCCGTTTTCATCCACATAGAACTGGATGGGCACCTCGAACGCGCCTTTGAGCTGGACGACCTCGTTGGAGTTGTTGCCGGGAAGCCCGAGGGCGTGGTAGGAACTGTTGCTGCCGAAGTGCTCCTGCAGGGTGTTGAGCGCCCACGTGACCTGCTCCACCGTCTCGGGGAGCCCGTTCTCGGTGTCCGGGTACTTCTCTTCGAAGCCGATCTCTTTGAGGTGGTCCCTGTTCCAGATCATCGCGGAGTCGGTCATGGAGACGTAGCCGAAGTCGGGGATGCCATAGATGTGGCTCACGCCGTCGGAATCGACATAGGTGACGGGCTCCCAGCCGTAGTCCATGAGGTCGATGAGCTGATAGAGGATCTTGCCCGCCTCGGTATTCTGTAAGATCTCGGTGAGGTCGAGGAAGGTCCCGCCCGCAAGATAGGGGTGGTACTGCGCCTCGGTGAGCTTCATGAAGTGATAGGGCTCACGGTTGATGAGGAAGCCGTTGACCTCGTTATCGGCGTTGGCGCCCAGTTCGTCGTATTCGACGTCGTAACCTGTTTTTTCTTTGATGATCTTCGCCGTATCGTCCTTGCCGAAGCCCTTGATGCCCGTTTCGGGGTAGCACCCCTTGAGCTTGATGGGCTTGGAGAGATCGACGTTCCAATCTACTTCCTGCTTATATTCTGTTCCGCAGCCTGCGAATGCCGCGATCCCCGAGAGGAGCAGCACGCCCGCAACTGCGACAGAGACGATCTTTTTCATAGAGAAATTTCCTCCGATACGAATTTCCCCTCCTAAGAGCCCGATTTCCTTCCCTTGCTCCAAGGGGGGCAGCAAGGGAAAGATCGGGAAACCCTTGCCCTCTTCCGTCTTAGGGGGGGAGGTGCGGAAAAGAGCGGGCTGTTGAAGGTTTGCCCTCCGCGCGGAAGGCGCCTGCGGGCAGCTGCCTGCCGCAGATTGGAGAATTCCCCCACCGAGCCCCCTCCCGGGGTGCGGGAGAGGGCAGTATGGAGGAATTTCACTCACTTTTCAGTGAGCAAGGGGGCATGAACTCATTCGGGCACAACAATATCTTCTTCGATACCCATGTAGCTGTCTTCGGGAGCGTCCTTTGCGTCGTAAGTGAGCGCTTTTGCATTGTAATTCTTCACAAGGTATTCGATGACGAGCTTCTGATAGACGTTGAGATAGTGTTCTGCGTCTGCTGTAAGTCCATAGTAGAGTTTGTAATCCTTGGTGCGCGCGGTGAGATCGCTAAACGCGGGGTCAGATCCCCAACGATTGGCGGTGGTATAGTTCCAATTCATGCCGCTCTCGTCGAACTTGTTCTTGCCGACAAGCAAATCGATGTAGCCGAGAACATCTTCGGTGAGGTCGAGTTTCGCACTCTCTTCAAGTGCCTGGATCTTGCTCGCGAGCATCAGAACGGCGTCGAGATAGAGGAGGTCGCCCGTGAACTGCTGCGCGTTGTCGTCACCCGTGGTGACAGCCGTGAAGGTCTCCGAAACGTACTTGGGAAGGGTAACGCCGTTTTCTTCGAGTCTGAGCTTGAAGAACATCATGCGGAACGCGGCGTTGAAGCAACCGTCGGAGCTGATCGTCTTCCCTGCGCCGATTTCGGCAAACGCGTTGAGGATCTGACCAAGCGCGTCTTTCCCGCTGTAAGTCGTGGGGGTCTTCAAACCCTTATCGACCGCGGCGATTTGGAGCGCGCCGAAAGCTTCGTTGGCGTTGAGCGCCTTGATGTCTGCCGCAAACTGCTTCCAGTTCGCATAGCCGCCCTGCGTGTAGCCGTCTGCGGCCGCCTGATCGTCAGGAGTGAGCGCGGTGTAAGCGGGAGCGACGGTCTCATCGAAGTAGAGAGCTTCGCTGTACAGGTAGCCCTTGATCGGGGTCTCGCCGGGAGCTTCCCAACCGAGGTAGTTATAAGCGCCGAGGTCGCTGAGTGCGCTGTACTTGTCGATAAATGCGAGCACGTCTGCACTGTAAGTGATGGGCTCGATCTTGGTCGCAGTGACGCCCCAGTTATGGGTCGACGCATTCAGGATATAGCCGCTCTTCGTAAGGAAGTCGTTGAGGATGTCTGCATAGTCGTTCGGGCGCGCCTTTCCTGCGAGCGTGCCGCCGAGCATTGCGGTGAACTGCGCTTCCATCTTCCAGCCGATCCAGCCGAAGTAGCCATTGTTTGCATACCAATGCTGTTTCAGAAGTCCCTGCATTTCGTAGGTGGAGACCCAGTACGTGTTGAGGAAATCCATTTCTTCGTCGGTGAGCTCTTCGATCTTTGCGACGGGCGCAGTTTGGATGCGCACCGCGAGTTTCACCATTTTAGCGAGGGGATAGAAGAAGTTGTTGTAGTATGCGGGAACTCCGAGTTCATCCGTCAAGTCGGTGACGAATGCGGGAAGTTCTGCTTCGTTTTCCATGAAGAAGTCATAGAAGGAGACAAGGCGGGCAGCGGAATTGAAGTTATCGTCCACGCTCAATGCTCCGACCTTTGCAACTTCACTATCGCCTGCATCTTCCGTCTTTCCTTCGGTCTTGATCTTGAATGCGACATGAAGGAGTTCGGCAAATGCCTCTTCTGCGGTGTAGGACTTGGTCGTTTTACCCGTCGCCTTTTCAAAGGTCTCAAAGGTCTTGCTCCAAGCCTCGCTCTCTTCGAGCGTCTTCATCTCTGCGGAGAAGGTCTCCCAAGCCTCGTAATTCGCCTTGTAGGCTGCGTTCTCTTCCTTCGCGAGCTGTGCATTGACGTACGCCTGATCCTTGGTTTCAAGCGCGGTGCGTTCTTCGGCAAGGGCGCGGAAGCTCGTGAGATCGTTGTAGAGGTAGCCTTCTGCGTCCTCTTCCGTCTTCCAACCGACGAAGTTGTAATCTGCAAGTGCGACGAACTCCTGGATCTTGGTCACCATTGCCACTGCGTCTTCGGAGCCGTTTTCGGTCGGGTCCTCGGTAAGAGGAGTGACGTCTGCATCGAAGCCCAATCCGCTCGCGCTGACGGTGGCGGTGGGATCGCACTCGGCGACGACGTCGAAGATGTATTTGAGGCTTGCCTTGAAGTTCTTCTCCTCATCGGGCAGACCGAAGTAGTGCTCGTAGTCGGTGTTCCCGTCGCGAAGGTCGTTGTTGTTGGTGATGTTCCATGCGAAGCCGCCTTCGGTGAAGCCGTCCACGCCAATCATGTGGGCGTTGATGACCTCGGCGATGTCCTCATCGAGCCAGACATATTCGCCCTTCTGCTGCCTTGCATAGATTTCGCCCGCAAGGGTGAGCACGGGATAGATATAGTTGTTGAAGTCGTCGAGGAATGCCTTGCCGTTGGTGCTTTCCGTGGCATACCCGAGCATGGTCTGAACGAAATCGGGGATCTTGACGCCCGCTTCCTCCATCTTCTTCATGAGGAAGAGAAGGTGGAACTCATACTTGAAGCCGTTCGTGTCGTTCGAGTTGAAGGTGTAGACCGGTTTCTGCGAATCGTCCTTGAAGAACCCTGTTCTCACGCGGAAGAGGATGGCGACCATCTTCTGCATCGCCGTTTCACCCGTGTATTCCGCATCCGGTTGGGCGCTGTTCATGGTCATGTTGGCGAGCTTGTAGCTCTTCGCCACGTAGTCGGCGTTGTCGAAGTACTCTTTGAGACTGTCGTAAGCCTCTTCCCAATCGTAGAAGTTCTGCTCTTTGGCTTCGCCGAGGAGACGCAACACGCTCGCCTGCTGGTCTGCCGAGAGCTTTTTATAATCTTCGCGGATGGTGTTGAAGTACTCTGCTTCATCCCAGAAGTAACCGGTAATGCCCTCTTCCGTGCTGTCCGCAGGCTTCTTCCAATCCTTGTAGGGATAGCTCGTATCGGTGAGAGCGCCGAGCGTTTCGAACTTCGTGATGAACGCCTTCGCCTCTTCGGTCAGGTTAAACGACTTCTCATATTCGGGCTTCGCCTTCTCGAAACCTGCAAAGTCGAGGAGGTTGAGGTACTGCTGTGCCATCCCGGAGCTTTGGGCATGGCTCGCGTCGCTGCCGTACCACTTCGCAACTTCGTCGTAGTCATCGAGATAGTCGCTGATGTTCTCGGCGGTCATACCGGCAAGGCGGTCGATCTTTGCCTGGTACTCTGCGAGCTTGCCGCCGATCTCCTTCTCGGAGACGGGGGTGCCGTCATAGCGGAAGGAGTAGTAGTCGACGCCGTCCTTCGCTTCGTACGTCGTGCAGGCGTAGGTCTGAAGGATGGTGTAGTCGTAGGTGCCGTTCGAATCGGTGTCGTTCGCAAGGAGCATGTCGAACCACTGCCCTCTGAGCGTGGGGTCGATGGAGACCTTGGCTTCAATGTCGTCGAGCTCTTCCTCCGTGGGGAAGTAGACCTGCGCCTCGGTGACGACGAGGTTGAGGAAGCGCGCACCGTTGAAGAAGTCAACGTTCTTGACGCTGACGCCCGTCTCGATGGGATTCTTGATGTCGAGACCTGCGGTGAACACATAGCCGTTGTCCTGCGAGTAGGTGGCTCGCTGAAGCGCGTTGACCTTCTCTTCGTCGATCACGGTCTCAAAGGCGACCTCGCCGTCGAGCGTGAAGGTGTATTCGTCGACGAAGTAAACGGTGTCGTCGATCTCGTCGGTCTTTTTGACCGTCTTGATCTGGAGCTCCATCTCCTTGGCTTCCGGGGTCCAATAGCCGTCGCCGTTTCCGAGGGAGGTCCACTTGGAGGACATGATCTTCTTGCCGATGTTGTATTCCACATCGGAGAAGGAATTATCGCGGGAGGTACCCTGGTACTCGTACCAGTCGCCCGTCTCGGTGTCGCATGCGATACCGTCGGCAATGACGAAGTAATCCTGCCATGCGTACACGCCGATGAAGGCGTACACCTTGTCCTCTATGCCCTTATAGGGAGGGGTGATCTGGATCTCAGAGAGGTCGAACTTGTATCTGAGACCGGCGACGCCCTGCTTGCGGACGGGGAAGGTGAGGACGCTCGCGTCCATCGCGCTGCCGAGCTCCCACGACTGTGCGATCGTGTCCGTGATCTCGGCGCCCTTTTCGTCGAGGAGACCGTAGCCGTTCCACGACTGGATGCTGTTGACGCCCATGCCCGTGGTCTCGTGAGTGATGACCTTGCTGTTGGTGATCATGCCGAGCGAGTCCGCATCGGTACCCGTGTTGTCCCAGCAGTTGTAGCCCGTGAGCTCGGTGCCGTTCACGTAGTACCAGAAGTTGTCGGAGTTGCCCTCGGCAAAGCCCTTCTTGTTCTGGAAGATGCGGCGGGTGCTGCCCTTCTTCGTAACGTAGCCGCCTTGGGTGCCGTCTTCGACGTTCTCATCTTCCATGAAGTCGAGATCGGCTTCTACCGTTGCATTGATGGCGTCCGCGATCGTCTTATACGAACCGACGAGATTGCCCTCGTTGTTGTACGCCTCGTATGCATCGGCCTGGCGGGGATCGTCGCGGCGCTTGCCATTGCCGCCGCCTCCTCCCTTGTTACACGCTACCAGACCCACAACGCTCGTCGCGACCATTGCGGTGCCGAGTAAAAGTGCTACCAGTTTCTTCATAAATTTTCTCCTCCGATATTTTTTTCGCACTTTGTGCGATTATCGCCTGTCCTGTTCCCCTGCGCCGCGGGTGCCCTGCTATCGTTTTTGGGGTATTTGTCTGCAAATACCCGCGCAAGAGGGCGCCCTCTTGCGCCGAAAAAGTTGCTCCCCTCCCGCCGCGGACCCACTGCGGGAAGATACTTTGGTACTGTCATTGTACTCCCATTCCCTTCGTTTGTCAATAGTTTTTGAAAAAAATTTTTATCTTTTCACAAAACATTTTGCTTTCTTCTCTTTTTTTGTGTACATACTTCGCAAATTTCGTGAAAAATTCAATTTGTGCATGAAAAACTTTTTCCAATTCGTCCGCTCCCCCGCCCTTCCCGCGCGTACCTATATATACTGATAGTAGGGGCGCCCCCTCCCGAGGAGGGGGGCAGGAGGTGGGTACGAATTCTGAACTCGCCCCACCTCAGTCACTACGTGACAGCTCCTCCCACGGAGGAGCCATGGTCGCGCGCTCCCCTTCCCCACCCCATAAAAAAAGCCGCGGGGAGCCGCGGCATTCGTGTTTTCGTGTTACAATTCGTGTTACAATGAAAATTCGTTTTACCAAACAGGCATCAGATGAGCTTGTTGGCTGTCGCACGGTTGCTGCGCGCGTAGAACGCGTCGAACCGCGGTCTGTCGGAGTTGTGCATGCCCGTGCAGAGGGTGTCGACCACAAACAGCTGCATGATCTTGCCCGTCATCGAGCCGGGGCGCATGGGCGATTCCATGGGCGCCGCGGAGATGACGAGGTCGGCATACTGCGAGAGGGGGGATTTTTCGTAACAGGTGATCACGAGCACCTTCATCCCGCTCGCGCGCGCAAGTTCCGCCGCCTCCACCGTGTCCTTCGAAGAACCCGAGATGGAGAAGATGATCATGAGGTCCTCTTCCCCGCGGGAGGAGAGCAGGACGTTTTGCAGGTGGCAGTCGCGCTCGCAGAAGGTGGCGATGCCCATCATCATGAGGCGGTTGTGCATTTCGAGGGCGGCGACGTAGGAGTGCCCCACGCCGAAGCAGCACACCGTGCGCGCCGAGAGGATCTGGTTGATCGCGCCGTAGAGCTGGTCCTCCCTGATACCGCGGCGGGCGTTTTCGATGGCGAGCTGGTACTGCGCCTCCATCTCCCCGATGAAGCCGACGCCCTCCTCGTCCTCGTCATCGTGCTGCGCCGCGCCCTGCGCGAGGGCGAGACGGAACTCCTGATACCCGTTGTAGCCGATGGATCTGCAAAAGCGCAGAACGGTCGCCTCGGCGACCCCCGTCGCCGAGGCGAGGTCGGTGATCGACATGTAAATGACCTGCTTTAAGTCGACCGACTCGAAATAGTCGATGAGCTTTTTCTGGCTCTTCGTGAGCTTGCCTTCCTTGAGGCGGGAAATTTTTCTTTTGATTCCGTTGGGCATATCAAAGCCGCTCCTTTTGTTTTTCCCGAAGACAGATCGCGGACATGGGTATGCCCTTTCCTCTCTTCCTTGCGAAATTCTCGCCTGTTTCTTGATCTTTCGGCTGCCCCTTCCGCCGCGAAATCTGCGCTTTGGAGGGGCCCTTGCACTACTTGGGGAGACCCTTTAGCACGCCGTAAGCCGCGCCGACCTTCCCCCCGCCGAGGACATGCGCCTTCAATGCCCGCTGAAGGGTGGTGCCCTCAGCGAACTCCTCGGGGGCGATGTCCTGCCGCCCGAAGACGAAGAAGCGGTAGTCCTCGCTATCCCAAAAGATCTCCTTCCTGTCGAAGCGCGCCGCAAAGCGCAGGATGCGCGACGACGGGGGCAGGAGCTCTTCGAGCACGGGCGAGAGCAGCCACGAATGGCAGGTATAGGGCACGTCCGCGAATTGGGGAAAATACCGCCGCATGAACGCCTGCGCCTCAGTGAGCGACGCGTCGACGGCGTCATCCGAGAGGGGCATGTCCGAGGGAATGTGCACGGAAACGCTCCGCCGCCCCCCTTCCTCGCACAGCTCGTATTCGAGCAGACCGATGCGGAAAAGTTTGAGACTGATCTGCCGCCCCGTCCACCACCAGCGGTCGAACGCCCAGTCGCCGTACCCCCGCCTGCGCTCGAGGACGAAGCGGGAGAACGCCGCCATCGTGGCAAGATAGACGGTCGCGGGGATGGCGCGGCGCCTGTATTCCTCCTCGGATGCAGCCGCCTCGCGGAGCATGACGGAGAGGATCTTGCTGCCGTCGGTGTCGGGCGCGAGCGCGGCATGCAATTCGTTTGCCGCGTCCTCGAATGCCGCCACGTCGTGCAGACGGCGGGCGATGCCCTCTACCCCCTGCACATCGGTGATCTTTTCCCTCATTCCGGCAGGCATGCCGATGCGGGCAAGGAGCGCAAACGCGCCACCCATGTCAGGGTTCGACCTTTACTATTTCAAAATTCTGTAAACTTGACTTGGTGAACCCGTCGTCGCGGCAGAGCGCATATTCGGTGGGCTCGGAGATGAATTTCAGCCAGCGCAGGTTGGTCTCGTCGAGGGAAGCGACGTTCTTTGCGGGCATCGCCAGCGGCATCACCGCCCCCTCTTTGAGGAAGAACACGACCTCGTCGAGCGGGATCTCGACGTAATAATCGCCCGGCTCCACGATGCGCTCGGAGAACTTGGTGCCGCCCTTTTTGAGGCGGATCATCTTCATGCGCGCGGGGACATAGATGTATCTCCCCTTGGCGTTTTGCTCCATGACGGGGGCGATCATGATGCTTTCCCCGATCATGAGCTGATCCTCGACGGTGCGGGCGCGCTTGTCTTCGGGGTAGTCGAACACGAGCGGGCGGGAGAGCATCTCCCCGCTCTGTGCGCACTTCACGAACTCGCTGTAGAGGTAGGGAAGGATGGCATAGCGCATGTTGAGGATGCTGCGGAAGGCGTCGAGGTCATCGAAGGTGTAGCACTCCTGATCGCGCGCGGTTTGGGTCGCATGGTTGCGGAAGAGGGGGGCGAAGATGCCGAACGCGAGCCAGCGGAGCATGAGTTCTTCCGTCGTGTCGCCGCCGTGCCCGCCGAGGTCGGCGCCCGCGTACAAAAAGCCGCACATGTCGAGCCCGGGCATCATCGCAAGGTTGAGCCTGAGGTGGGACCACCACGAGGCGTTGTCCCCCGTCCAGATGCCCGCATAGCGGTGCAATCCGATGTAGGAGGAGCGCGAGAAGAGCAGGTATCTGCGGTCGGGCTCGTAGATGTCGAAGTATTCGCTCGCGCCGCGCGTCATCTGGTAGCCGAAGAGGTTGTGCACGTCGGCATGGACGTGCCGCCCGTCCACCGCATTGTGGTAGAAGGAAGCGTAGTCCTCCGCGCTGTTCGCGAGGCTGCCGAACTTGCCCGTGAGTTTGCCGTATGCCTCGGTGTCGAGGTTCTTGCCGATCTCCCCCGCCGCATAGGCGATCGCGTCGCGGAGGCGGTCCCTGCTGTAGAAGATCGCGGGCTCGTTCATGTCATTCCAGAAGCCCTCGATACCCTGGTCGAGCAGCGCCTTATACTGCGCGCCGAACCAAAGCCGCGCCGCGGGATTGAGCACGTCGGGCAAGACGCTCTCCCCGGGCCACACGGCGACGACGAAGGGCGCGCCCTCTGCATCCGTGCAGAAATATCCCTTTTCGACGCCTTCATCATAGACATGGTACCCCTCTTTGACCTTGACGGCGGCGTCGATGATGGGCACGAGGTAGACGCCGTCCGCCTTGAGTTCTGCGGCGAGGGCAGAAAGATCGGGGAAGCGCTCCTTGTTGACGGTGAAGTCCATATAGTCCTGCATGTAGTCGATGTCCATATAGACCATATCGAGGGGAAGGTCGTGCTCGCGGTAGCCCTGCCACACGGCGCGGATGTCCGCCTCGTCCTTATACCCCCATTTGGACTGCGCAAAGCCGAACGCCCACTTGGGCGGGATGTAGCTCTGCCCGATGATGGTGCGGAACTCGCGGACGATCTCCCTTGCGGAATCCCCCTCGATGATGTAGAGGTCAACGTCCCCGCAGCTTACCGTGAGCTCGTCGGGGTGGGTGTAACCGATGTCGAAGACGACGCGCGCGGGGCTGTCGAAGAAGGCGCCGAAGGTCCTCTCGCCGAAGACGACGATGAAGTTGTGTGACCCGTAGAGGGAGACCCGCCCCTCGGTGATGATGGGGTCGTCGGTGTTCCAGTTGTCGTAGATCCAGCCGCGCTTGTTGATGCCGCGCATCTGTTCCCCGAGCCCGAACACGAGGTCGTCCTTCTTCATCGTGAAGGAGAAGACGCGCTTGCCTTCCTCCTCCATGACATCAAACGGGGTGGGCATGCCCGAGGCAGAGGGTTGCGGAACGACGACCGCCTCCGTGACGGGAGGGTTTCCGAATGTGTACTTTCTGATCATATTTCGCTCCTTGATAGGTTTTTTCCGTATTTCATTTGCCCGTCCGAATGGATTTTCGGAGGGCGGTCATTCGTTGACGTTGACGGAGGTCATGCGCCGCCAGCGCCATTCGCATTGGTCGGGGTCGGTCTCGAACTCCTTCCCGTGCGCCATGTGGTCGAGAAGCTCCTCCTCGAGCTCGGGGATGCAGTCCGTCTCGCCCGCAAGATATTGGGAGAGCTTGTTGCGCGCGACGTAGATCCTCTGCTTGAGGGCGCCGATGCGGATGTCCTGCACGTCGAAGCCGTTGACGCGGTTCTCCCTCTCCCATTGGCGGCGCAGGGCGCGGTAGAAGTTCTCGATCTCGGAGGGCAGAACTTTGAGGGTGCGGAGAAGTTTTATAAGCTCCGCCCTGTTCCCCTCGCGGTAGGCGCGGCGCAATTTGATGCCGAGGTCCGCCTTATAAGAGAGAACTCTGGCGAGCGCGTACTGCGTCTCGAAGAGGTAGCTCCACGCGCCCGTTCTGCCCTTTGCTGCACGCAGCTTGCGGGCATGGGTGCGGTACAATGCGCCGAGACCCTCGCACACCGTCGTGTCGAGCGTGCCGAGGAGAACGTCGTTAAAGAGGAGATATTTGTTCGCACTGTTCTTCTCTTCCACGTTGTCCCATGCGGTGACGCGGTTGCAGAGATCGACGGTGATAAAGTCGTCATAGGAGACGCCTGTAAGATTGGAAAAGGCGGCCTTGAATCTTCCGTCGATGCCGAACATGCCGTAGTTGATGCGGGCGCAGTAGAGGAGGGCGGGGAGGGTCGCAAAGGGCGAGCATTCCGCGCCGTTGTCCCCCCAGCCCGTGACGATGTACCGCCTGATCCCCTCCTTGATGCACGCGCGTGCGGACATTTCGCAGGAGACGAAGGAGAAGCGGTTGTCGGGGGTGTAGCCCAGCCACTTCCACGCGCCCCCCGCAAAGCCGAGCGGGCATGCCAGCGTGCGGTATTCTTTCAGGATCTTCGCGTAGTGAGATTCGTTGGTCTCGTAGTAGTCCCAATAGATGAGCTCGACGCCCTCGGGGATCTTGCCTGCGGGGCTCTCCCCTTCGCGGATGCCCGCGATGAGCGAATAGAACATATCCGACCACATCATGGGCTTAAAGCCGTATTTTTTGCAGATGGCGAGCACTCTTTCGAGGTGCTCCTTCATGATGTCGAAGCGGGGACGGTAGCCGTTCCTGTCGAGATAGACCCCCCTGCCGAGCATGGCTGCCTCGTCCATGCCGATGTTGATGTCGCGCGAGGAGAAGCAGTCGGCGCACGTCGCGATGAGCGCTTCGAGGAATTTGTACGTCTCCTCCTCGCCGACGAGCAGGATGTCGCCCGTGTCGAAGAGGTGCCCCATCGCATAGTGGCGGGTGAGGGAGTTGAAGTGGGCGAGCGTCTGGATATAGGGCACGAGACGGATGCCGAACTTCGCGCAATAGCTGTCGAGGCGAACGATGTCCTCCTTCGTATAGGGATCGCGCAGGTAGCCGAAGTAGGGATAGCCGGGCAGCACGAGGGTGTCCTCTAAATAGAGCCCGAGGCTGTCGTACCCCATCACCGCGAGATGGCGGATGAGGCTCTCCACCGTCTCAGGCTTGGGAACGGCGTTGCGCGAACAGTCGAGCATATAGGTGAGATCGTCGAAGGCGGGCTCCCCCTCATAGAAGAAGTCCCCACAGGGATCGGCGTCGGCGACGAGCTTGAGCGCATAGAACGCCTGAACGCGTTTCGAGACCCCGATCGCGAGCATGCCCCCCTCCAATGAGATGCGCAGCCCCTTCTCTCCCTCGGTGATCCTCGTGGGGATGCCGCCCTTTCCCGTCTCGATGCCGACGGATGCGAGCTCCTCCGCCGCAGCGGAATACTCTTCGTTTTCAATAAAAAACCGCATAAATTCTCCTTTCCGCCGCCCCTTCCGGGCGGTTCATTTTCAGGACGGTAAGTATCTGTTTTTGAAGTTGGAGACGGCGCCGTAAGCCCCCGCAAGGTTGCCGAGACGGGCGAACACGATGTCGTCGTTGTCCGCGATGAGTTCGCGCAGGATGGTCTCCGACTGGGCGATGCCGCCGCCCAAAATGATGAAGTCGGGGGAGAGGGTCGCGCGGATATTGGTGAGGAGGACGTTGAGGTAGAAGCCGAACTTCTCGATGACGTCGCGCGCCTCCGGTTCCCCGCTGACATAGCGGTCGAAGATCTGCTTGGCGTTGACGATACCGAGCATCTTCCTCTGCCCGTCCCTGATGAGCCCGCTCCCGCTCACATAGCACTCGGCGCAGCCGCGCTTGCCGCAGGTGCATTTGAGCCCCTTGGGGACGAGGATGAAGTGACCCCAGCGCGCCGCGTCGTAGTTCTTGCCGCGCAGAATCTTTCCGTCGACGAGGCTCGCCCCGCCCAATCCCGTGCCGAGGGTGAGCATGGTGACGTTCCTCGCAGTGGGGTAGAAGGCGAGCTCCCCCTTGAGGGCGCAGATCGCGTCGTTGTCGCACACGGTGCGGACCTGGTACTTCTTCTCGATCTGAGGGGCGATCTTCGCGCCCGTCCAGCCCCTGAGGTTCTCGGTGGCATAGACGCACACGCCGCGCAGGGGATCGATGTTCCCCGCCGAAGAGATGCCGATCGTCGTGATCCCCTCCGTCCAGAGCGCGTCGATGGCGCAGTAGAGGGCGTGGAAGATGGCGCTTCTGCCCGCATGTGCGGGCGTGGGAATGGTAAAGTCCGCATCGAGCGAACCGTCGTCCGTGAGGCGGATCGCCTTGATGTCCGTTCCGCCCAGATCAATTCCGATTTTCATTTTTTCACCTTGAGACGGACATCCGTCTCGAACATTCTGCTCCACGGCATCTCGGCGTACACTTCCTCCACCTCGGCGGCGAGGGAGGGGAATTCCCGCTTCATGTACTCCTCAATGCCTCTGCGGACGCGCTCCGCCACCTTCCCCCTCTTTCCGTCGGCGTGGAAATAGTCGAGCCCGAGGGCGGGGAGAAAATTTTCGGTCACGTCCTTGCGTACAAAGTTCATATATCCGCAGTCCTCATAGTAGCGGTGGAGAAGAAAGGCTTTCCGCCCCTCCTCGTCCCTGCCGAAGAAGTAGAGGACCGCCTGGCACACTGCCGTGCCGAGGGTGTTCGACGAGGTGTTCCAGCCCGCATAGGCGTGCAGCCTGAGCAGGAGCCCCTCCCCGTCGAGCAGCCGCAAAAGTTCCCCGTCGCTGCCGTTGCAGGCGGCGACGTCGCCGAGAGAGACGACCTTGCCCCGTTCGAGCGCATAGCGGATGTAGGCGACGAACTCGGCGAGGTTGCGCTCGATGTCGTAGGCGGTGACGTACCCGCTCCCGTCCTCCTGCCACATCCCCGAGCCCATGTTGACGCACAGCACGATGTCCGCCTCCTCGAGGGAATACACCTGCTGCCCGTACACGGAGAGGATATGGTACTTGACCGTCTCGCCGAGGGGGCGATCCTCGAACCACGGCACGACCGCCTCCGCCTTGGTGGAGGCATAGTGCACATAGATGCGGGGGCGGTAGCCGTTGAGCTCTGCGACCGCCCTCCCGAGGAGGATGAGCCCCGTGTCGTCGGCGGAGGGATACATCGCCGTCTTCATGTGCAGGGAATTGGATTTGAGAAAGCTGCGCACGGTGATCTGGTCCATCGACGTGAAGCCGTAGACCGCGGCATCGTCCTGCGGGACGATGAAATAATCCGCCGTGCCGTCCTTGATGTATTCGAGATCATAGAGGAGCGCCGCGAGGTTGGTCTGCCTGCGCCCGAGGAAGTCCTCGAGCACCTCCTGCGGGATGGTCCTTTTGACCCGCTCAAAGTCTTCCCGCTCCTCCTCGGTGAGGATGCCGAGCTTCTCCTTGTGGGTGTACCTGCCGAACAGGTGCAGCTCCGCCCCGCAGAGATCGTAATAGTCGGGCTCCTCGTCGGAGAGGGAATAGTCGGGGCACCGCATGATGAGCTGGAAGAGATAGAGCTTCATCGCGGGGTTGCGCCGCCGCAGTTCCCTTACGACCCCCGCGCGTGCTTTGAGTTCCTCAAGGGAGAGGTGATGGAGGCGGGAGGGCACGATGCCGCCGTAGAGCAGGGTGTCGAGGGAGAGGATGCAGGCATCTGCGCCCCCGATGTTTTCGAGCAGCCACTCTGCGAGCCGCGCGGTGTCGGCAGGCGTCTTCTTGTCCCCCATGAACTCCTTGGGCGGAAGGATGAGCTCATCGTCCGCCGGCATCATCGCGGGGTAGGAATAGTTGCACGGCCTCTCGTCGAGGGGCAGCATGACGATCTTTTTCATCTTGTCTCCTCCCGGAAACGCATCCTCTCCGCCGCCCGCACGGCGCGCTCATAGGCGCCGGCAATGGCATGCATGCCCACGTCGTTGGGGTGGATGCCGTCCGTCGTGTACTCGGTAAAGTTGCCCTTGAAGAGCTTGGAGCTGTCGAGGAAGGAGACAAGAGCTCCCCTCCTTCTGTACCGCCGCGCCGTCTCTTTGAGGAAGGTGCGGTAGTGCGCCGCGAGGCGGACGCGGTAGTCGTCATAAAGGTCGAGCGCAAAGGGCACGCGGGAGACGAGAATGACGGACGCCGCAGGGTTTCTCTCAAAGAAGGCATCCAGAAAGGGCGCCGTGTTGTTCCCGAGCCGCTCGTCGACGCCCGCATTGGGCTCGGTGTCGACGATGAGGGTATCGAGCCTGCGGCTGCCGAGGATCTCCCCCATCTCCCTCTCCATGAACGCCACCCCCGAAAAGCCGAAGTTGAGCACCTCTTCGTCGAGGGCGCGGGAGAGAAGATTGGTGGGCGCAAGCCCCGGGCGGGACGCCGCGCAGCCATGCACGATGCTCGTGCCATAAACGCCGACGCGGGTACCATGTCCGAAGGAGGCGGGTTCGACAGCCGCTCCCTCGTCCAATCCGATCTCCATTTCTTCCACCGCCTGATAGAGGGGAAGGTGCAGGAGAAAGAGCCGCTTTTGGCGGGGCGCATCCACAAAGTGGGAGAGCGGAACTTCGTAATAGGTCGCGTCGAAATCGTAGCGGGCGACCTCGTGGAGAGCAAAGCCCCCCACCCGTTCGTCATGGACGTAGAGGTCCATGCCGCACTGCCCGATCTGGGTCATGTTGGTCATGTTGAAGGGACCCGCGAGCTTCACCCGCACGCGCACATCGGCGGAGTCGGTGAAAAAGCGGATCTGGATGCCCGAGGAATGGGTGCCCGCCCACGCCTCACCGTCGTTGATGGGGCGGATGCGGTCGCGCTCGGCTTCCGTCAGGCGATAGTAGCCGTGCTCGGCGAGGGCGTCGGAGCCGAAGGTCCCGAAGACGGGATCCTTGGCGCTCCGCCAGACGAGGGGGCGAGCCCCTCCGCCCTGCGATGCCATGTTGCGGTCGAAGTCAAATACTGTCTTTGCCATGGGGTCTCTGTTCTTGCGCCGCGCGCCTTAGCTGTCCTTGCGGGAGGTGACGAGGAGGGAATTCATGACGGGGCGGGTGTCGTTCAGACCGCTCGTCCCCGTGTCGGCGGAACGGACGACCACTCTGCCGGTGTCCTCCCCGTCTGCGCGAACGACGAGCTGGGTGGAGCCGCCGCCGTCGAAGTTCGCCGCCTCGGTACAGCCGTAGTAGTAGATGAATTCGGCGAGCTGCGGAAGGTTCATGCCGTGGGGATCGGTCTTCTGCACATTCTGTCCGTAATAGTGCAGCGATTCGACGGCGAAGACGACGACGGTGTGGTCGTTCTTGAGCCCGACCGCCGTGCGGGGAACATCGGGGCTCTGCGCGCCGTTGGAATTCTCCTTGGTGACGGTGGGCGCGATCTTGTCCCCCGTCACGAGCGCCTGACGGCAGCCGAGGATGGTCTTATAGCCGTCCCACGTTCCGTCGGGAGAGGAGACGGGGAAGGGAAGTTCGTCCCCCACGTTCAACCCGGCGAGGAGGGAACCGGCGCTGTTGACCGTGCTCTGGCAGAGCAGCCAGCCGATGCCGTCGCCCGGCGTGAATTCCTGCCTCGACGTCGTCTTTTGGACTTCGAGCACCTTGAGGGTGTCGCCCGTAAGATCGACCTTGACGGCGACGCCGCGGCGCAGGGTGACCGGGTCCTCCATCGCGAAGAACACGTTGCTCGCGGGCACCCTCGAAAACTCCACGGGATAGCTCTCTCCGTCCACGACGAACTGGGCGGTGAGCTTCGCCTTGACGAGCTGCTCTTTGACCGCCGCCGTCTCGGGGTTGCCGTCCACCTTGATGATGGGAGCGATCTGCGCCTTCGTTCCGCTCACACCGAAGAGCATGGGCGCGGAGGCGGGCACGTCGGCTTCGAGATCCTTGTAGTCGTAGATATTTTTGTCGTTGTGACCGTTCTTGACGATGATGCCGTCCTTGACGAAGGCGTTGACGCATTGGGCGCCGAAGAAGTCGGCATTGACGGAGGCATAGACATGCCCGCCCGTGGCGTTCTCCCACGCCTGTGCGGTGGCATAGGGCGCCGCCTTTGCCCAGCCGAAGCCGGCAGCGGCGTTGTCCTTGGTCCCCGCGGCGATGTTCGCCTTGTTGAGGTCGACCTCCACCGCCCAGACGACGCTCGTCTGCCCGTTGGACTTCGTGACGGTGTTCTTGACGAGGTGCACCCCGTCGCCCAGTTCGGTGATCTCGTTCTGAACGTCTGCGGCGAACGCCGTGGGCGTGTAGCCTGCGCGGTAACTTACGGAGAAGGGCTCATCGAGGGGCGGCGCAGGAATGTCCTCGCCGCACTCATCGCACTTTCCGTCGCTGTCTTCATCGACATGGGTGGTGTGCGGAGGCTTCGGAGTCTCCATCTGCGTGCCGCATTCGTCGCACTTGCCGTCGCTGTTTTTGTCGACATGGGTGGTGTGCGGAGGCTTGGGGGTCTCCATCTGCGTGCCGCATTCGTCGCACTTGCCGTCGCTGTTTTTGTCGACATGGGTGGTGTGCGGGGTCGTGCAGGCTGCGAGAGCGAGCATCGAGGAGAGGGCTAAACAGCCGACCACGGTCATCAGTTTCTTTTTCATGCAATTTCTCCGGTTTTCGGTATTTGAAGAAATCCTATTTCTTCACTTTGCATTGTAAAGAAAAATTGTATATTTGTCAACAGTTTCTGAAAAAAATTTTCGTCTTTTGGCGGAAAATTTCCCCTTTGCAGGGGTGACGGCGGGGGGATCCCCCCGTTTTTGCAAAATTTTTTCGGATACTTTGCCGTCAGCGGGCGTAGTCGTCCATGAGGGCGCGGAAGGCGGGCAGGCTGCGCTCGATCGTCCTTCTCGGGACGCAGTAGGAGATGCGGACGTACCCCCGGACGCCGAAGGAATCGGACGGGACGAGCAAAAGCTCATGCGCCTTGGCGCGCTCGGCGAACGCCTTTGCGTCCTCCTCGAGCGCCTTCACAAAGAGGTAGAACGCCCCCTCGGGGACGGTGCACGCGTACCCCATGTCCGAAAGAGAGGTGTACAGAAGATCCCGGTTGGCGCGGTAGACCTCCACGTCGCTCACCTCGCCGAGGCAGGCGGAGACCACCCGCTGGAAGAGGGTGGGAGCACAGACATAGCCGTGGGCGCGCCCCGCCCCGCAGACTGCGGCGAAGACTTCCTCCGCCCGCGCGCACCGGGGCGAGACGGCGATGTAACCGATGCGTTCCCCCGCGAGGGAGAGCGACTTCGAGAAGGAGTAGAGCACGAGGGTGTTTTCGTACACCGCCATGGGATAGACGGGCTTTGCGCCGTAGGTGAGTTCGCGGTAGGGCTCGTCGGCGACGAGATAGATGGGCGCACCGAACTGCGCGCTCTTACGCCTTAGAAGTTCGCCGAGGGCGCGCATCTCCCCCTCCCCGTACACCGCGCCCGTGGGGTTGTTGGGGGAATTGACGAGGACGGCGCGCGTCCTGCTGCCGATCGCCCTTTCGATCGCCGTAAGGTCGAGGTGGAAGGATTTATCGGTGGGAACGGGCAGGAGCTTTCCTCCCGCCGTGCGGACGAAGACGGCGTACTCGGGGAAGAAGGGCGCGGGGACGATGACCTCCTCCCCTTCCTGCAGAATGGCAGAGAGCGCGGCGACGAGGGAAGCCGAGGCTCCGCAGGTCATGTAGACGAGACTCGCGGACATGGGTACCCCGAACGCGGTCTCGATGTACTGTGCGACCGCCCTTCGCACCTCGGGGAGACCGGGCGCGGAGGAGTAGCCGTGCAGCGTCTCGGGCGGCATCTCTGTGAGGAGGCGGGCGATCTCCTCCCTGACGCAGGCGGGCGCGGGAACGGACGGGTTGCCGATGGAGAAGTCGAAGACGTTGTCCTCCCCGATCTCCCGCTTCCTCGCACTGCCGTATTCGAAGAGTTCACGGATCGCCGACCTCTCCTCTCCGAGTTTCAACATCAATGGATCGACCATGATTTTCTCCTTCGGTGCTCCCCGCGGGGTCACAGCACCTTCTTCAAAAATTGCCCCGTGTAGCTTTCGGGGACGGCAGCGATCTCCTCGGGGGTCCCGACCGCCACGATCTCACCGCCGCCGTCGCCCCCCTCCGGTCCGAGGTCAATGATGTGGTCGGCGATCTTGATCACGTCGAGATTGTGCTCGATGACGACCACCGTGTTTCCCCCCTCGCGCAGCCGCAAAAGGATCTTGACGAGTTTGTCCACGTCGTAGCTGTGCAGCCCCGTCGTCGGCTCGTCGAGGATGTAGAAGGTCTTCCCCGTCGACCGCTTGGAGAGCTCCGTCGCGAGCTTCACGCGCTGTGCCTCCCCGCCCGAGAGGGTGGTCGAACTCTGCCCGAGCTTGATGTAGCCGAGCCCCACTTCCTGCAGGGTGGAGATCTTATTATAGATGGAGGGCTGGCTCCTGAAGAAGTCGCACGCCTCCTCCACCGTCATTTCGAGGACGTCGGAAATGGACTTGCCCTTGTAGCGCACCTCGAGCGTCTCGCGGTTGTAGCGCTTGCCCCCGCACACTTCGCAGGGGACGTAGACGTCGGGCAAAAAGTGCATCTCGATCTTCATGATGCCGTCGCCCTGACAGTTTTCGCACCTGCCTCCCGCGACGTTGAAGGAGAACCGCCCCGCCTTGAAGCCCATCGTCTTGGCGTCCGTCGTCGCCGCGAACAGCTCGCGGATGGCGGTGAAGACGCCCGTATACGTCGCAGGATTGGAGCGCGGCGTGCGTCCGATCGGAGACTGGTCGATGGCGATCACCTTGTCGAAATACTCGGTGCCCTCGATCTCTCCGCTCTCGCCCGTGGGGAGGCGGGAACCGTTCAGAAGGTTGGAGAGGGCGGGCAGGATGATCTCGTTCACGAGGGAGGATTTGCCCGATCCGCTCACCCCCGTGACGACGGTGATGAGCCCCGCGGGGATCTCGATGTCGATGCCCTTCAGATTGTTTTGGCGGCACCCATGTACGCGAAGGACCCTTCCGTCCGGCTGTTTGCGCACGGCGGGGACCTCGATCTTCCGCCGCCCCGCGAGGTAGTCCCCCGTGATGGAGGCGGGATTGTTCATGATGTCCTGCGCCGTGCCGGTCGCGACGACTTCGCCGCCGTGGATGCCTGCCTTCGGACCGATGTCGACGATGTAATCGGCAGCGCGCATGGTGTCCTCGTCGTGCTCGACGACGATGAGGGTGTTGCCGAGGTCGCGCAGCCCCTTGAGCGAGGCAAGCAGTTTCTCGTTGTCCCGCTGATGGAGCCCGATGCTCGGCTCGTCGAGGATGTACAAAACCCCCGAGAGGGCGCTGCCAATCTGGGTCGCGAGGCGGATGCGCTGGCTCTCCCCGCCCGAGAGGGTCACCGCGCTCCTCGAGAGGGTGAGATAGTCGAGCCCCACGCCGTTGAGGAACCCGATGCGCGAGCGGATCTCCTTGAGGATGACGTCGGCGATCGCGTGCTGGCTCTTGGAGAGGACGAGCCCGTCGAAGAAGGCGGGCAGGCTGCGCACGGGCATTTCGCACACCTCGGCGATGTTCTTGCCCCCCACCGTGACCGCGAGCGCCTCCCTTTTGAGGCGTTTCCCGCGGCAGTCGGGGCAGTCGCTCGTGCGCATGTAGCGCTCGATGTCCCACTTCACCCCCTGCGAGGCGGTCTGGGCGTATCTGCGCTCCAAATTGCAGACGAATCCCTCCCATGCCGCCATGTAGGTGGAGTGCATGGTGCGGGTCGTGTATTCCATCTCGATCTTTTCGCCGCCGTTGCCGTACATGAGCAGGTCGAAGACCCCTTCGGGGAGGTCGCGGACGGGCACGTCGAGGGAGAAGTGATAGCGGCGGGCGAGGGCGCCGAGGTACGCCTGCGTCACCGAGGAGGAGTCGAGGTTCCACCCGCTGATGCGGATCGCGCCCTCACGGAGGGTCTTGGTGCGGTCGGGGCAGATGAGGTCGGCGTCCACCTTCTGCGTGAAGCCGAGCCCCGAGCAGGTCGGACATGCCCCCCATACCGTGTTGAAGGAGAAGAGGCGGGGCTCGATCTCCTCGATGGACACCCCGCAGTCGGGGCAGGAATAGCGGGAGGAGTAGAGGGTCTCCTCCCCGTTGCAGTCGATGACGACGAGCCCGTCTGCGAGTTTGAGCGCCGTTTCGAGCGACTCGGTGAGCCGCTTCAGCACCCCCTCCTTCACGACGAGACGGTCGACGACGACGGAGATGGTGTGCTTGATGTTCTTTTCGAGCGCGATCTCCTCCTGCAAGTCATAGATGATGCCGTCGATCTTGACGCGCGCAAAGCCGCTCTTGCGGTAACTTGCGAGTTCCTTTTTATACTCCCCCTTCTTGCCGCGGACGACGGGCGCGAGGACGTGGATGCGGCTCCCCTCGGGCAGTTCGGTAACGCGGTCGGCGATCTCGTCCACCGTCTGGCGGCGGATCTCCCTGCCGCATACGGGGCAGTGCGGGATGCCCACGCGCGCAAAAAGCAGACGGAGATAGTCGTAGATCTCCGTCACGGTCCCCACGGTGGAACGCGGGTTGTGCGATGTCGTCTTCTGATCGATAGAGATGGCGGGGGAGAGCCCGTCGATCTGCTCCACGTCGGGCTTTTCCATCATGCCGAGGAACTGCCGCGCGTAGGAGGAGAGGCTCTCCATGTAGCGGCGCTGCCCTTCGGCGAAGATGGTGTCGAACGCGAGGGTGCTCTTGCCGCTCCCCGAGAGCCCCGTAAAGACGGTGAGGCTGTCCCGCGGGATGCGCACATCGATGTTTTTCAGGTTGTTCTCTTTTGCACCTTTGACGTAGATAAAGTCTTTCATAGCGGAATATTCATGTTCACGACGTTTTGTTGCTTACAACAAAACGTCGTGAGAAGTTGGCTCTTGGCTCCCCCTTGAGGGGGAGCTGTCACGCTGCCCTTGCGTGACGGAAGGGGTGTGATGACAAAAATTGCGACACCCCTTCCGTCACCTACGGTGACACCCACCCCTCGAGGGGTGGGCAAGGGGGCTGGTCTTCCCCTCTTTTTTCATTTTTGAGCCCGAGATTCGGACATGGGTGGCACGGATGAGGTCTTAGCTTACTCAAGCAGGGAGATGAGGTGACGGACGACGGCGTCGATCTGCTTCCAGTTCGCCCCGCCGTAGCGCACTTCGCGGGCGCGGTGGATGTTATGCTTGCCTACGGCGAGCACGGCGCGCACTCCCTCTTCCTGCGCACGCAGACAGGCGGTCACGTCGTCATCGACGAGGATGGGGATCCCGTGTTCGGCGCAATAGCGTCCCTTCTCCTCGAAGGGAACGCCCGCCACGATCTCATCGTAGGGGATGCGCCGCTTTTCGAGCCAGTCGCGCGTGACCTTTTCGGGATTGACAAACCACTCCTCCGTGCGGGAGGTGAGGATGACGACCTCGTGCCCGTCCTCCCGCCAGCCGCGGAGGGTCTCGCGGGCATACCTGCGCGCCTCCGCATCGGTGAAGACGACGATGCCGCCGTCACGGATGAATTCCAACACGTCGCTAAGCTCCCAATCGTAGACCTCCACGAACTTGTTGGAATACTCGCGCGCAAGGTGGAAGTCAAGATTTTTGCGCTCGATATAGGCGCCCGCCTTGCCGACGCGGTCGATGATATTGAGGGTATCGTCGATGTCAACTGCGATTTTCATGAAGCACCTCGTGTATTACAAAATTTCGTAAATTTCTATCATATAGAAGCCCTTTGAGACTGAGGGCATAGAAATTTACGAGGCGAATGAGCTTGTCTGCTTGAAAGGCTTGGTTCCGATTGTTCGTTCCATCCGACAATAAGCGCAAGGGGTTGCGCAAATTGAGTGCGTTCCGCCGAAGTGAATTCGGCTGCACGCAGTTATTTGAGAATGGGGGTCGCGCGTCATCCTGAACGAATGTGAAGGATCCCGAAGTACGAAGTCCGACTCTTGGCTCCACCTCTGGGGGAGCTCCGCCGCAGGCGGTGAGGGGGTTCCGAACCCCTTTCCCCCGCTGTGCGGGTACTTTCTCCAAAGGGGACAGCAAGAGTGGGCGCGATGACAGACCAAAAAGACCGTACCCATGTCCGAGGTCATCACTTGCGCATGCGCTTGCGGAGCTCGTTGATCGTCTCGCGGATCTCGATCGCCTTTTCAAAATCGAGGGCGTTGGAGGCGATCCGCATGAGCGTCTTGAGCTTCTCGATCTCCTCGGGAATGTCCTTTTGCGCGATCTCCGCCGACTTCTTCGTCTTGCCCGTGATGGCGATCGTCGACTTGACCTCCTTGATGATCGTCTTGGGCACGATGCCGTGCTCCTCGTTATACGCCTGCTGTTTCGCACGTCTGCGGTTGGTCTCGCCGATGGCGCGCTCCATGCTGTCCGTCATCACATCGGCATACATGATGACCCGCCCCTCGGCATTGCGCGCGGCGCGCCCGATGGTCTGCACGAGAGAGGTCTCGCTGCGCAAGAACCCCTCCTTGTCCGCATCGAGGATGGCGACGAGTTTGACCTCGGGGAGGTCGAGCCCCTCGCGCAGGAGGTTGATGCCGCAGAGCACGTCGAACTCCCCGCTCCTCAGCCCGTTGATGATGTCGATGCGCTCGAGGGTGTCGATGTCCGAATGCATGTAGCGGACCTTCACGCCCGCCTCTTTGAAGTAATCGGTGAGGCTCTCCGCCATGCGCTTCGTGAGAGTGGTGATGAGCACGCGTCCCCCACCCATGACCGTGGTCCGCACCTCAGAGAGCAGATCGTCGATCTGTCCGCGGGTGGGTTTGACGGTGACGGGCGGGTCCAAGAGCCCGGTGGGTCGGATGAGCTGTTCGACGACCTGCCCCGCCTCGCCGAGTTCGTAGGGCGCGGGCGTCGCAGACACGCAGATGAGCTGTGGGATGCGCTCGTCGAACTCCGCAAAGGTGAGCGGGCGGTTGTCATACGCCGCCTTGACGCGGAAGCCGTAGTCGACGAGGCTGGTCTTGCGCGCGCGGTCGCCGTTGTACATCGCGCGGATCTGCGGGATGGTCATGTGGCTCTCGTCGATAAAGACGAGAAAGTGCTCGGGGAAATAGTCGAGCAAGGTAAAGGGCGGCTCTCCGGGAGAACGCCCGTCGAAGTAGCGGGAATAATTTTCGATGCCCGAGCAGTAGCCGATCTCGCGCATCATCTCGAGGTCATGCTCGGTGCGCTGCCTGAGCCGCTGCGCCTCGAGGAGCTTGCCCTCCTGCTCGAACGCCTGCACCTCCCCATCGAGGTCCTGCGCGATCATGGCGAGGGCGTAGGCGAGCCGTTCGCTCCCCACCGCATAGTGGCTGGCGGGGAAGATGACGGTGTGTTTGAGCTCGGAGAGGATCTTGCCCGTCGTGACATCCTCCTCGCAGATGCGGTCGATCTCGTCGCCGAAGAACTCGACGCGGATCGCCACCTCCGAATTGGAGGCGGGGAAGAT
>CANQNB010000006.1 GCA_947625065.1 uncultured Clostridia bacterium
GTCCACCTCACCGTCCTCGGCGGGCAGGTCCTCAAAGACAATCTCTCCACGGCGTCCCCCGTTGCGAAGTCGTACTTCGACAACACCAACTTTGAGCTCGCGATCATCTCCGCCTCGGCGTTCACCCCGGAGAACGGGTTCTCCTGCGCCTCGCAGGTGGAAGCCGACCTGCTCAAGATGACGAGGAAGAAGGCGAAGTCGATGTATATGATGCTCGACAGCTCGAAGATCGGCAAGATCATGCCCTACACGTTTGCCCGTCTCGAGGACATCGACGTGCTCATCACCGACGACAATTTCCCGGCAGAGCTCAAAGAAAAATTCACCCAACGCAACATCGTCGTCATGTAAACTGACATTAAACGACGGGGGCATGTCCGCGGCATGCTCCCGTTTTCCATATTTTGTGGAGTTTTGGGGAGAGGGAAGCCAAGGGGCACGCCCTCATTCCGACCCCCGAACGAAGTGAGTGGGGAGTGAATCTTAAAACCCAAGATACACTCGGCTTACGCCTACTTCGCGCTGCGCGCTCGTGCCGACCTTGGTTTACAATAGAAGTCTCGGTCGGTCGGTATGAGGATGAGGCTCCCCCATAGGTGGAGCCAAGGGACGGACTTCGTACTTCGGGATCCTTCGACTTCGGCTACGCCTCCGCTCAGGATGACCGTAAATTCGCTCAGAATGACGCGCTGGGACGGTGGAACCCATTCCCTCTTCCCCCCTCAATATTCCGAGATGCCCAAAATGTAGTCGCTCTTCACATCGAGCACGGCGCACAGCTTCGCAAACGTGTCGAGAGCGGGGAAAACATCCTTCTTCATGTACTTCGACACCGTCTGCGCCGAGACTCCGATCATCTTTGCAATGTCCTTCTGCTGGATCCCGCTCGCCATGATGCTCTCCCGCAGCCGCCTCTGAATGTCCGATAGTTCCATCTTCGCTGCCCTCCAAAAAAATTTCCAAAAAAAATATCGCACATTGTGCGATTTTTTGCTTGACAATCGTATAATGTGCGATTATAATAGAGGTGGTTTCCGAAATTTCCTATACCTCGGGAACCGTGAAGTAGGTCTTGTATGTCTTCCCCCAAATCAGTCGTCATTTCCTGCTTCACAAAATCACGCGCGGCGTTGATTCGCCGCGCGTGTCCTTTTATGGTGATTTTCTGCGCGTTATGCGCCCTTTTTACGGAGAAAGCTCACTCCTCGCAGTTCTTTTTGAGGGTGGCGAGACTGTCGCGGAGCTCCTGCGGGAGGCGGTCACCGAACTGCTTGTAGTACTCGGCGATCTCATCCGCCTCGGCGCTCCAGCGCGCCTTGTCGACGGCGAGGATGCTCTCGAGCGTCTCCTCGGAGTAGTCGAGCCCCTCGAGGTCAATGTCCTTCGCATAGGGAACGTAGCCGATCGCCGTCTCCTTTGCCTCCACCTTGCCCTCGCAGCGCTTTAAGATCCACTCGAGGACGCGCATGTTGTCGCCGAAGCCGGGCCACAGGAACTCGCCGTTCTCGCCCTGCCGGAACCAGTTGACGTTGAAGATCTTGGGCGGATTCTTGATCTTCTTGCCCATCTCGATCCAGTGCCCGAAGTAATCCGCCATGTGGTAGCCCGCGAACGGCTTCATCGCCATGGGGTCGTGACGGAGGACGCCGACCGCGCCTGTCGCTGCCGCCGTCGTCTCGCTCGACATGATGGAGCCGACGAACACGCCGTGGTCCCAATCGCGGGACTGATAGACGAGCGGAGTGGTCGTTGCCCTTCTTCCGCCGAAGACGATCGCGTCGAGGGGAACGCCCTCCTTGGAGTTGAACTCGGGGGAGAGGCAGGGGCAGTTGACCGCGGGGGCGGTGAAGCGGGAGTTGGGATGCGCCGCCTTCACGCCGCTCTCGGGCGTCCAGTCGTTCCCGAGCCAGTCGATGAGCTTTTCGGGCGGCTGTTTGGTGAGCCCTTCCCACCACACCGTGTTGTCGGCGGGGTCGATGGCGACGTTGGTGAAGATCGTGCCCCTTCTCGTTGCCGCAAGGGCATTGGGGTTGCTCTTCTCATTGGTGCCGGGGGCGACGCCGAAGAATCCGTTCTCGGGGTTGACCGCCCAGAGCCTGCCGTCCTTGCCCACGCGGATCCATGCGATGTCGTCACCCACGCACTCGACGCGGTAGCCCTTTTCAAGGTAGTGCTTGGGAGGGATGAGCATGGCGAGGTTGGTCTTGCCGCAGGCAGAGGGGAACGCCGCCGCGAGATAGTGCTTTTCGCCGTTCGGATAGGTGACGCCGAGGATGAGCATGTGCTCCGCCATCCAGCCCTCGTTCTTGCCGAGGTAGGAGGCGATGCGGAGCGCAAAGCACTTCTTGCCGAGAAGGACGTTTCCGCCATAGGCGGAGTTGACGGAGATGATGGTGTCGTCCTCGGGGAAGTGCATGATGTAGCGCTTCTCGGGGTCGACATCGCACTTGCAGTGGAAGCCCTTGATAAAGTCGCCGTCTGCGCCGAGCGCATCGTAGCAATCGGTGCCGACGCGGGTCATGATCGCCATGTTGAGGACGACGTAGATGGAGTCGGTGACCTCGATGCCGATCTTGGAAAACGGCGAGCCGACGACGCCCATCGAATAGGGGATCACGTACATGGTACGCCCCTTCATCTTCCCGCGGGCGATGTCACGGCAGAGCGCATACGCCTCGGCAGGGTCCATCCAGTAGTTGATGGGACCCGCATCCTCCTTGTTTTTGCAGCAGATAAAGGTGCGGTCTTCGACGCGTGCGACGTCGTTCTTCGCGGTGCGGTGATAGTAGCAGCCGGGGAGTTTTTCCTGGTTGAGCCTGATCATCTCGCCCGTTGCGACACCCTCCTCGCGGAGCTGTGCGAGCTGCGCCTCGCTGCCGTCGATCCAGACGACCTTGTCGGGCGTGGCGAGCTCGATGCACTCGTTCACGAAATCGAGAACCTTTTTGTTTGCGGTAAGAGCCATTGGTATCCTCCTGTTTTTGCGGAAAAAAGCCGCTTTTTGTTCATTGTACATTATACCACGATTTTCCATTTTTGTAAACAGAAACCCCGCAAATTTTTGCGGGGATTTCACCGAAGAAGTGCGCCCGTTTGAGCGGGCATTTTTTACGCTTTCACGACCCTTTCAGCTGTCGTAGACGGTGACGTATTCGCCCGTGTCGGCAGACTGGAAGACGACAAAGAACCCCACCATGTCCGAGACAGGGCTCTCGGGAACGAATCTGCAATGCCCCTTCATCTCCTGCGGGGGCTCCCCGTCCGCCCTGCCTTCGACGGCGACGCACAGGTAGCGCGGCATGCCGCTCTCATAGAGCACGCCGAGGAGGGCGGCATCCGTCTTCACCCACTCGGAGCAGGGAAACGCCGCGGTCAGACGGTCGTCCTTCGGAAATTTGGCGAATGCGGCGGCGAGCTTGTCGCGCACGGAGATATAATATGTAAGCGCGCCGCGGCTGCGGTAGATCGGATGACGAGCGCCGTCATCCTTCTCAGGTTCGCTCCCGTCCGCCGCCGCTTCTTCTGCGCCGCCCGCAGCCTTCCCATTGCCATCAGCCGCAGTGCGGAAGTAGTCGATCTCGGCAATGGCTTCGTCGTCATATCCCTTTGCAGAGGACGCCTCTTGCCGAAAGGAGGGCGCATCGCCCGTCCTCCCCGGGCGCACGCTCTCGCTCTCTCTCTCTTCCTCCTCTTCCTCGGGCGGATCCTCCTCCCCGGGGAGGGGCACGGTGGGCGCGAGGGGGACGTTGTTGGGGGAATAGGGCAGCTCGTTGGGAGGGAGGGGGTTGGGCACAACGCGCTTCTTCTCCCCCTTTTCGACGGCGGAGAGCAGCGGGGCGTAGTCGGAGGGGGCGACGCCGCAGCTGCCGAAGGCGATGGGCTCCGCCGTCCCGCGCACATAGACGAGAAGCGCCGCGAGCCCCGCCTTGATGGAGGGCGTTTGCAGGCGCACGGGCGCACCGTTGCCCAGTTCCGTGACGAAGATCCCCCCTTCGATCCACAGCGCGAGGGCGTATCTGCCGTCCTTGACGGGGGCGATCCCGAGGAGGCGGGGAACGACGGTGAGCTCGTCACCCATCCGCTCCGCGTAGATCGCCCCCGAGAGCGCGCTCCCGTCCGCCGTAAAGCCCTTCTTCACTTGTTTGAGAACACAGACGCGTTTTTCATACGACATAAATTTCTTCTCCTTGTCCTCCCGAGTATAGCATGCGGAGCAAAAAAAAGAATGGCGAACGCCGACGAAAAAGGGGAAGAATTGCAAAAAACCGCAGCGCTCCGACGGTGGAGACAAAGGACAAGCCGAGGTCCCCCTTGCTGTCCCCACGGGTGGAGCCGAGAATCCCCCTCGCTGTCCCCCACGGGTGGAGCCAAGGGGCATTCTATTCAAAAAAACCGCACCCGTGGGGGGTGCGGTTTCGCGCTTTTGTGAGGTCATTCCTCGGACATGGGTGCCTCGGATGAGTTCTCTTCGTGCTGAGGGGCGACTGCCTTGGGGAGGCTGAGCCCCGCCATATTGTAGAGGTCTTCGAGCGGGGGAAGGCTCTTCAGCAGCCCCGAGAGGAAGCCCGCCGTGGCGTTCGTGCCGTCGGCATTTTTGCCGCCGTCCCACACGGTGACCTTGTCGATCTTCACGCCCGCGATCGCCTTGACCTGCTCGGCGATGAGAGCTTCGAGCTTGTCGGCGATGAGAAGGCGGACGGCTTCGTCCGACGTGCCCGCGATCTTCACGAGCGCCTCCATACCCTCGGCTTGCTTGGTGAGCTTTTCCCTTGCGCCGCGCGCTTCGGCATCCATCTTGGAGAAGATGGCATCCGCTTCGCCCTTTGCCTTTCTGCGCGTCTGCTCGGCGATGGCTTCCGCCTCGATCTCGAGCTTGCGCTTCTCGATGTCCGCCGCGACGATGACGTCCGCTTCCTTGGTCGCCTTTTCGCGTGCGGCACGGGAGACCTCCGCTGCCTGCTCGGCGACGTACGATTCCTCGAGCGCCTTGGCTGCCTGCACCTTTTCTGCCGTGACGGCGAGTTTGAGCGCCTCGGCTTCCTTCTCGCGGAGCTGCGCCTTGGAGCGCGCGATCTCCGCCTTCGCCTTGTTCTCACCCTCGATCGCCTGCGACTCTGCCTCTGCGACGCGGATGCGCTGCTCCATCTTGGCGTTCGCCTCGCCGATCGAACCCTTTTTATCCTCTTCGGCGACGGAGATCTTGGCGTCGTTGATCGCCTTGGCTGCCGCTTCCTTCCCGAGCGCGGTGATGTAGCCCGACTCGTCGGAAATATCGGTGACGTTCACGTTGATGAGGCGAAGCCCCACCTTTTTGAGCTCGCCCTCGACGTTGCGGGAGATCGCTTCGAGGAACTTGTCGCGGTCGGCGTTGATCTCCTCGATGTTCATCGTCGCAATGACGAGACGGAGCTGACCGAAGATGATGTCACGCGCGAGGTCGGCGATGTTGCTCATGGAGAGCATGCGCAGCCTCTCCGCGGCATTCTGCATGATCCCGGGGTCGGTGGACACGCCCACCGTGAAGATGCTCGGGACGTCGATGCGGATGTTCTGCTTGGAGAGCGCGCTTTTGAGGTCCACCGAGATCGCGAGGGGGGTGAGGTCCATATAGGTATATTTCTGGAAGAAGGGCCAGACGAACGCCGCGCCGCCGTGGATGCACTTCGCACTGCGGTACGTGCCGTCGGGATTGGCGCCGATCTTACCGTAAATGACCATGATCTTGTCGGGCGGGCAGGTCCTGTAGCGCACCGCCACGGTGAGTAGCACCATGAAGATGAGCAAAACGACCACCACGCTGCAAATGACGATGGCTGTGATTGCTGCTTGCGACATTGTAGATTTTCTCCTTCACTCTGAAATTTTTGTGGATATTTTTTGGGTCGAACTGTTCGTCCGTGAGGTCAGATCTCGGACATGGGTGCCTCGTTTTTGTTCTCTTCGGCACTCTCTTGCTTCTTTCTCGCGACGAGGGCGCAGTCCCCGTCCATCGAGAGGATGACGACCTGCTCGTCCGCTTTGAGCTTCTCGGCTTCGTCGGTCATGGCGTCGAACTCCGAGAACTTTCCCTGTGCGGTGAGGGTGATCTTGCCCCTGCCCTGCCGCTGCGGGGGGATGGAGACGTAGACGGTTGCCGTCTGCCCTTGGAGCTTTTCGGTGACGAGGTTGCCCGAGCACTGCAGCTTGGCGATGCCGCGCATGGCGAATCCCACGCCGACGAGGGCAACGGTGCCCGCCGCGAGCGAGATGAGGACGGGCGCCCAGATGTTGGGGAGGAAGATCGCCGCCGTGTATCCCGCCCAGCCGCCGAGCGCGAAGAACGCCGTGATGCTCTTGAGCGAGAAGAAGGACAGTCCCCCGTCCCCGTCCATGTCGCCGTCCGTATCGAACACCCCGTCGGCATCGGCGTCCATTCCGCCGAAGGAGACGAGCATGACGATGATCTGCACGATGAGCAGGATGGTGGCGACCACGGCGATCCAGAAGTAGATCTGTTCGAGGACGCTCATCGAAAAAAACCATTCTTTCATAAAAAATCCCTTTCGATCGCGGACATGGTACCCGCCGCCGCGGTCTACGGCTCACATTTCTTCCGCTTGCCGGCAGGCGGAAGATGCGGGGTACGATGTATATATACCCTGAGCGGGGCGGTTTCTAACAGGTTTTCGTCCGATTTCGGACGGAAGCGGTCAGTAGAGGCGCACCTCGGCGCCGAAGTCGCGGGCATATTCCACGGTATACGCTGTGCCGCCGTCGTCGCGCGTGCAATAGGCGTAGAGGAGGTCGCTGTGCTCCACCATGTAGCGGTCGCGGGTCAAGAAGCACCCCGGGAAGTACCCGTCCGCGAGGATGTTCACCTTGTCGCACTCGGCGATGAGCCTGCGGTACTTCTGTTTCTCCTCCGGGGGGAAGTTTTTCTCCTGTCCCTCGAAGGGAACGCACGCCTCGACTCGGACATGGTACCGCCGTTTGAGGTCAACGAGGCATTCGAGGGCGACCAGATCGAACCCCTTCGCCATGCCGCAATAGAAGGTCGTATAGCCCTCTTTGATGATCTGTTCGAGGTCGTCGTAGACCTTGTTCTTGTCGAAGTCGTCCGGCAGATCCCTGTGTCCGCTCAGGGCGCAGCAAAAGAGTCCGCTCATAGGGGTCTTCTCCTCTCCGCGCCGTTCCCGCGCGGATAATTTTTGGGTGTGAAGGAGGACTTTTCGACGCAGACGAGGGTGCGCGCGCCGTATCCTCCGGGGAGCTCGTAGGAGAGGACGTCGGTCTTTCCTCCGCCGAGCAGAGCGATCGCCCGCTGTCCCTCTCCGAGCTCGCTGTCCTGCCCCTTATAGGCGATCATCCGCCCTCCCTTGGCGACGAGCGGCATGCAGTACTCGGCAAGGATGTTGAGCCGCGCCACCGCCCGTGCGACACAGGCGTCGTACCGTTCGCGGAAGGCAGGGTCCTTGCCCGCATCCTCCGCGCGCATGTACACGACGCGCGCCCGCTGTCCGAGCCCGAGTTCGCCGAGCGCCGTCCGCAAAAACTCACACTTTTTGCCCGTGCTCTCGATGAGGGTGAAGGAGAGGTCCTCCCGCATGATCATGAGGGGGATGGAGGGGAAGCCCGCGCCCGACCCCACTTCGGCGACATGGCTCCCCTGCGGGAGAAGGGCGGCTCCCGCCAAAGAGTCGAGGAAGTGCTTGACGCGCACGTCCTCCTCGCCCGAGATGGCGGTGAGGTTGAAGTAGCCGTTGTACTGCGTGAGGAGGCGGTAGAACGAGCCGAACTGCTCTTTTTTTTGTTCGAGGGCCTCTTCGAGCTCCCCGAAATCCGGAAGTTGGTTCTGCATACTTCTATTATATCACAACTTCCCCGGCTTTTCAACCGTCTGTGAAAAAAGAAAGACAACTCTTTCCACACTGTGGAAGAAAAAGTGGATAGCTCCCTCTTTTGCCGCCTGAGCTCTCCCCCTTCCCTCTCTGCCCCCCTCCAAAGGGGAACGGGGCGGGGCGGAGTTTTCGACAGCTCTCCACAGAGGGGGAAGGGCTGTCCACCCTCCTTTCCACACCGTTTTGTTTGCACCGTTTTGTAAAATCCTGCCCAAATTGCTTGAAAAATTTCCGCTTTTCCTATATAATAGAGAAAAACACGGCAGCGCCCGCGGGTTATCCACACTTTCCACACCCCTATTACTATTACTAAATATAATTCTTTTATAATAGTATCATCAAGGATCCTCCGCAGAGGGAAGAAGGAGGGAGGCGGAAAAGGGAAGGATCCCAAGGCAGGCGCCGCAACGTTGTGGAAACGGACAAGGAGTCAGAATATGAAATTCGTTTGCGATGGTCTCACACTTTCCGAAGCGGTCACAAAGGTATCGAAGGCTTGCGCCGTCCGCACGACCGCGCCCATCATGGAATGCATCAAACTCACGGCGACGCTCGGCGGGCTCTCCCTGCTCGCGACGGACGGGGAGCTCTCCATCCGCAAGACGATCAACGCAGAGGTCCTCGAAGAGGGGGAGACCTGCGTCCCCGGGAAGCTGTTCGCCGACTTCACCTCCAAGCTGAGCGACGAGGAGATCTGCCTCGCGACGGGAGAGAGAGGGGTGGAACTGCGCTACCGCGACTCCGTCTCCTATATGCAGGCGCTCCCCGCGGAGGAATTCCCCCGCATCGATCTTGAGATCGGCGAGGACTCCTTCGTCATGAAGCAGACCGCCCTCAAGAGGATCATCGCGGAGACGGTCTTCTGCTGCGCGCAGGACGACTCCCGCCCCGTCCTCAAGGGTTGCCTCATGGACTTCGGCAGCGAGCTCGAAGCGGTCGCCCTCGACGGATACCGCCTCGCCCTCTCCAAGGCGGAGATCGTTGCGAAGAGTTCGCCCAAGAGCATCATCTGCCCCGCGCGCACCCTCGGCGAGATCTCCCGCATGCTCACCGAGGAAGAGGAGGAGATCACCCTCTTCACACAGGGAGGGATGCTGCTCGCGAGCAGCGACGATCTCACCGTCGTCTCCCGCCTCTACCAGGGGGATTTCATCAAGAAGGAAAACGTCATCCCGACCAAGTTCTCCACCGTGGTCACCCTCCCCAAGGCTGCCCTTACGGTGAGCGCCGAGAGAGCCGCCATCATCAACCGCGGCGACAAGAACAACCTCGTCACTCTCAACATCGCGGGCGGGGAGATGCGCATCACGGCGGTGTCCGACAACGGCAACGTCAACGAAGTCGTCCCCTGCTCCCTTGAAGGGATGGACCTCACCATTTCGCTCAACGCCAAGTTCCTGCTCGACGCCCTCCGCGCCCTCAGCGAGGACACGGTCACCATCTCCTTCGGCGGGGCGATCTCTCCCTTCATCCTCCAGAACGCGGGGGACAAGCACAGCCTCTACCTCATCCTGCCCGTGCGCAACGTCGCCTGAGCCCCTGTTTTGGGGGGAACAAGCGCGAAAGCGGCGCAAAATGGAGATTGCCGCGCAGAATTGCTTGACGGGCGGCGCAAAATTCTCTATAATCTAAGTCGATAAAGAAAATTCCTTGAAGGAGCAATCGATATGAAAAGAACCTACCAGCCCAAGAAGAGACAGAGAAGCAAGGTCCACGGCTTCCGCAAAAGAATGGCGACCAAGAGCGGAAGGAACGTCCTCAAAAGAAGAAGAAACAAGGGCAGAAAGCACATCTCCGCATAACGCCCCGCGCATGAAGTATCTGCGCATCAAGAAGGCGAAGGAGATCACCGCACTGCTGCGCAGGGGAAAGCGCATCTATGGGGCATCGCTGATCTTTGTCTACCTCCCCGCAGAGGAGACGGCGATGGCCGTCTGCGTGGGGAAGAAATACGGAAAGAGCGTCCAAAGGAACGCCGTCAAACGTCTCCTCAGGGAGGCGTTCCGCACCTGCCTGCCCCTCCATGTCCCCGCAAAAGTTTTGCTTCTCCCCAAGATCGCAGAGAGCTATGCCTACGAAACATTTCGCCGGGACATCGAACGTATCCTGATCCGCGAAAAGCTGGTGGAACGTGCGTCTGCGTGAGATCTGTATCCTCAATTTCCGCTATCTCCGGAAGGTTTTGTTCCGCCCTCTCAAAGGACTGTGCATCCTGCTCATCGTCTTTTACCAAAAATATCTGTCCCATCATACCTGTCTCTACACCCCGACGTGCTCGGAATATACCAAACGGTGCATCAACAACTACGGCGTCATCGTTGGGATCCTCCTCGGAGCATGGCGGATTTTGCGTTGCAATCCCCTCTCCAAGGGGGGGATCGACCCTGCGCCCGAGGCGTTCTGGAAGAGCATTTGGTTGATTTAGGACGGGCAGTTGCGGACATGCCCCCCTCCGGAGCGGTCTCCTCTGTCACACGATAAGGATCCTATGTTTGAAAATTTTTTAAGCGTCATCGACTTCCCACTCCTCGAACAGGGGTATCAGATCGGCATGGATTGGCTCGGTCAGTTTGCGCGCGTCATCATTGAGGGATGCGGGATCATCGGTCTCGGCATCATCGTCTTCACGCTCGTGCTCAAAGCCATCACCCTGCCCTTCGACATCTACCAGCGCGTGAAGATGCGCAAGCAGAATCTCATCATGCGCGACATGAAGGACGACCTCGAAAAGCTGCAGAAGCAGTACGCGAACGACAAGAACATGTATAACCAGAAGATGATGGAGCTGTACAAGAAGAACGGGTACAGCATGATGGGGGCATGTCTGCCCATGATCATCTCCTTCGTCATCCTCATCGTCGCGTTCCAGGGGTTCCGCTCCTATTCGCAATATGCCAACCTCGATCTCTTCGTCGGCATGTCGGAGAGCTACAATGCAGCCATTTTGGAGAACGGCGTCGACGGGACCGATTTCACCCTTCTCAGGGACGAGGAGGGGCAGATCGTCACCGACGGCACCACCTATACCTTCGTGTGGTATGAGCCCGCGGAGGAGGAAAAGGGAGAGCCCTTAGAGAAGAGGATCTCCGTCGAATGGAAGGCAGGCGAGACCCTTCCCGTGGAGGAAGGGACGGATTTGACCTATACCATGTCCGAGGTGAAGAGCGACGGAAAGGACAGCAAGTACCTCGAAGTGCGTGCAAAGGACAAGTACGTCTTCTACATCTACAACCTCGATGCGTCCATCGTCCAGCGGCAGTACAAGCTCGATACCGAGCTCCTCTACCGCGGCGAAGCAGTCGAAGCGATCGACGCCCTCGCAGAGACGATCAAGGCGGACGAGGCGAACGCGGGGATCCCCGAGAGCACCGTCTTCGAGATCGCGTGCACCCGCTATGCCGTGCGTATCGGCGCGCTCGCCGCAAAAGAGTACTACCATGCCCACGACCCCGGCTTCCTTTGGGTGCGGAACGTGTGGTATCCCGACGTCTCCTACAACCATCCCGTGCCGTCCTATTCCACCTTCAAGAGCCAGCTCAACGTGAACGTGCGCATCGACGGGGAGAAGAAGGCGCTCACGAGCGTCCTCACCGAACCCCTCTACAACAACCTCACCTCCGAGCTCGCCGCCGAGAAGAGCCAGCCGAACGGCTACTTCATCCTCATCGTGCTCTCCATCGGCATGATGGCGCTCTCGCAGTTCCTCACGATGCGGAGCCAGAAGGAATCCAACCAATACCAGACGGTCGACGGGCAGGGCGCGCGCACCCAAAAGATCATGCTCGTCATGATGCCCCTGATCTATGCCGTGTTCGCGTTCATGTACAGCGCCGCATTCAGCATCTACATGACGGTGTCGAGCGCGATCTCGCTCATTGTCACCCTCCTCTCCAACTACTTCATCGGGCTCGCCTTCAAAAAGAAGGAAGAGAAGAAGATCAAGGAGGAGTACGGTCGCACCCTCAGCTGGATGACGGACGGCAAGAAGGGGCCCAAAAACAAGAAGTCCAAGGGCAAGGACAAGACCGACGGCAGAAAATAATTTTCCGCCCGCCCTTTCAGAACAAAAAAATATCCTAATATCATAGAGGGGAAACGTTATGGTTTTTCAAGGTAAAACAGTAGAGGATGCCATTTCGGCAGGGCTCAAACAGCTCGGGATCGCGCGCGAAGACGCCGAGATCACCGTGCTCGAACAGGGCAGACGCAGACTCTTCGGCTCCATTCCCGCCAAGGTCGAGATCACCGAAAAGGTCAAGCCTCAACCCCTTGCGGAGGAGCCCGCAGCTCCCGCAGTTACAGCCGCAGCTCCTGCCGCGGAGCCCGCAACCGCGGGCGGTCCCACGGACGGGGAGAGGGCAGTCGAGTTCCTCAAGGGGCTCTTCCCTCTGCTCGGTTCGGAGGCAGTCCCCACGCTCGCAGGGGAGGACGAAAAGATCGTCATCAACCTCGAGGGGGAGGCGAAGGGCATCATCGGCAGACGGGGCGAGGTCATAGACGCCGTCCAGACGCTCGCGGGCGCCGTCGCGAACACGGGCAGAAAGGAGTATAAGCGGGTCGTCGTCGACTATGCCAACTACCGCGAGGAGCGCGAGGAGACCCTCAAACGGCTCGCGAACAAGCTCGCTGCGAAGGCGGTGCGGCTCGGCAAGCGCGTCCGTCTCGAACCCATGAATCCCTACGAGCGGCGCATCATCCACTCCGCCCTCGTCGACAACGAGGAGGTCACGACGAAGAGCGAGGGCAAGGAGCCGGTGCGTTACGTCGTCATCACCCCCAAAAAGCTCAAAAACGACCGCCGCGGAAAGGACGGCAAGGACGGACGCAAGGGACGGTTCGACAAGCGCGGCGGCGGACGCAAGGACAGCCGCTACGGCGAGAGAAAGCCCTATCCGAAGCGCGATCTCCCCGCAGAGGCGACGCCCGAAACGAGCGGAACGAGCTTCTCGCGCGGCAGCACGCCGGGCTACAAAAAGGGCGGATTTTCTGGATTCTTCGGGACCTTCCTCGGGAAGGAAGAGGACGAGCCGATGACCACTAAGACGCAATCGGAGGCACCCATGTCCGAAACAGAGGGCACGGAAACGACCTTCCGCCCCGAAGAGGAGTAATGGACACTCCAATTTTATAAGTCAAAAATTCAATGCGAAAAGAGAGGAGATCCACCGCATCTCCCCTCTTTTTATGATTACTGTGGAATGAGGGTCGCGCGACCTCTTGCTGTCCCCTTTGGGGAAAGTGGCGCGTAGCGCCGAAAGGGGTTCGGAACCCCCTCAGTCACGCAAGGACAGCGTGACAGCTCCCCCTTTGGGGGAGCCAAGGTAGCCCCCCTTCCCCCAAAAAAAGAAAAAAGCGGGCGGCGCCCGCAATTTTCAGTTCTGTTCCAGCCACTTTTTGGCTTTCGCGTTGGTGAGTCCCGTCTTGGTTTCGGTCGCATATTCCGAAGCCGCGCCGCCGTACGTATAGAGGAAGTAATCCCCCTCGGGCGTCCGGTAGAGCGTCTTTTCGTAGCCGGCAGGGTCGCCATAGTAGCCGAACGTCACCTTTTTGACGACCGTCGCCGTCGTGGTGTCGTATACCTTGGGAGCCTTGGGAGCTCTGGGCGCCTTTGCGGGCTTTTCTGCAACGGGCTCGGCGGGCGCAACGGGAGCTTCAACAGGAGCTTCGACGGGCGTCTCCGCAACGGTTGCCTTTGCCTTTCTTGCCATTTCCGTGATCCTCCTTTGGATTGATGATTCTATTGTACGTTTTTCCCCTGAATTCGTCAAGAAACCGAGGGATATTTTCAAAAAAATTCACAGTTTGAAAAAATTTCCCACAAATCCGCTCACTTTGCAGAAATCTTGTTCGTTATAAACATTTTCTCTGCGTGTCTGCTGTCTTGCATGCGTACGCCGTGAGGGCGGAGGAGACCGCCTCCGCCATGCTGTACACCATGTTCAGGCGGGTGAGGTTGAGCAGCGAGTAGGAGAACGCCGATTTGCGCGCGACGATGCCGAGAATGGAGACGTCGCCCACCTTGCCGAGCCGCTTGTTTGCCCCCGAGCCGGGGCGGAGCGGACCCCCGATCACCTTGATGAGCCCGACGTCTGCCTCCTCCCCCACCGCCGCATCGACCGCAATGATCTTGCTGCGCGGATGGGTCTTTCGGAGGAAGTTTTCGATATAGCCGATCTCCTTTGCGGTGACGGGCGATTTGAGGGTGCCGTAGACGAAGCCGCGGAACTCTTTCTTCCTGAGAAGGGTCCCCGTGACGGGACCGAGGCTGTCGCCGATGGCGAGGTCGCTGCCGATGCAGAGCACCACGGGCGGGGCGGTCGTCCCTTTTAAGACGTGCCCGAGCGCCATGAGGATGCCCGTCTCCGCCAGCGAATTGCAAAAGTGAAAAGCATATTCCATCCGTCCCCTCCTTCGATGTTTGCGCCCTCCGAAAATTGCCAATACTGAGGGGGCGCATACAAAAATTTTGCGAAAAATGAGTTTGCGCCGCCTTGCACGCGCCTCTCTGTTTTGGTCAAGTCCCGACATTTTTATAACACAGACGGCGAAAACAGGTGACAAACGCACAAAATGGTGGTATAATCTATCTACTTTCATGGGAGGTATCTATGGCTCAGTTATTGATCTCATACGGCTGGATCCTCGACGTTGCCTTTTTCGCCGTGCTGCTCATCGGCACCTTTCTCGGGGTAGGGCTCGGCTTTCTCCGCGGGATCTGCAAGTTCGCAGGCGCGGTACTCGCCGTCGCGGTCGCCGTCTTCTTCTGTACCCCGCTCACGGGCGCCCTCGAGGACTGGTTCGGTCTCGTGACGATGCTCGCAGGTGCGGTCCACAGCGAAGTCCTCGCCTATTGGCTGATCGTCGCCGCCTGCTTCCTCGTCCTCGGACCCTTGACTTACGGCGTCGTCTTCCTCGTCGGGAAGCTCGGCAAGGCGCTCGTGCAGAAGATCTCCTTCTTCAACGCGATCGACCGCGTCCTCGGCGGCATCCTCGGATTCGCCGAAGCGCTCCTTCTCATCGTGTTCCTCCTCGCCGTCTGCAGCTGGATCCACGTCGACGTCATCGATGGGTACATCGCGAGCAGCTACGTCGTCGGTCCGCTCTACACGGGCGGGTGGTTCACCTGGCTCGCGGGCGTTCCGTGGCGGTTCTTGCAGGACGCAACGGAGTCGGTCTCGCTCCTTTCCCAATTTGTTGTTTGAAGTCGGTCGGCGGCTGAGAAATGCCGCCGACTTCTCTATAAAATCCATGCGCCTAATGTTTCACGTGAAACATTAAATTACGAAAATTTTTGGGAATGTTTCATGTGAAACAATGCAAAACAGCAAAAAAGTACGCAAAAACCGCGCAAAATGTGCCGAAATCGCGCAAAAATCCTCGGATGAGAAAACCGTGTGATAAATATGAAAAATACACAAGAAGACGGGCGAAATGCTTGAAAATTCCCGCCGAGTATGGTACAATATTATCGTCATTTTCCACAAGCTAATTGCGGTAAGTCACATCATCAAATACAAGTATAAGGAGAGTTTCATTGAGCAAGACAGTTAAAGCGATCATTGCCGCTGTCGTCGTGCTTGCGCTTGGCGTTGCCGCCTACTTCGGGATCTCGGCTCTGATCCACAACAGCAAGGAGATCAGGTGGTCGGAATTCGAAGCCCGCGTGCTCGACGATTGGGCGAAGGAAGGGGTCGACGAGACCCAGAAGGACAACATCGTCGGCGCATATGCCAACGGCGACCAGATCGTCCGCGTGTATATCGACGGATTCACCATCACGGGCTACACGCAGAGCGGCAGAGAACTCTGGGCGTACAGCCCTTGGGGGCAGAACAGCCAGCCCCTCTACGACACGGTCAACTCGTGGGAGGCGGCTCTAAGCGAGGCAAACGTTCAGCTCACCGTCAGCGCAGCCGACCCGAATGCGGGCTCCGCGTGGGGCAACATCCTCTATATCGGCATCCTCGTCCTCGGGCTCGTCATGTTCTTCGTCGTGCTGCGTGCGACGAGCGGCGGCGGCGGGAAGATCATGAATTTCGGCAAGACGAAAGCCCGCGTCACCACCAACATCAAGGTGCGCTTCTCCGATGTCGCAGGCGCCGAGGAAGAGAAGGAGGAACTTGCCGAGATCGTTGAGTTTTTGAAGAATCCCAAAAAGTTCTCCGACCTCGGGGCGAAGATCCCCAAGGGCGTCCTCCTCGTGGGACCTCCCGGCACGGGCAAAACGCTCTTTGCGCGGGCGGTCGCGGGGGAAGCGGGTGTTCCCTTCTTCTCGGCGAGCGGCTCCGATTTCGTCGAGATGTACGTCGGCGTCGGTGCCTCGCGTGTGCGCGACCTCTTCGATATTGCCAAGCGCAACCAGCCCTGCATCATCTTCATTGATGAGATCGATGCCGTCGGACGCCAGCGCGGCGCAGGACTCGGCGGAGGGCACGACGAGCGCGAACAGACCCTCAACCAGATCCTCGTCCAGATGGACGGCTTCGAGACCAACGAGGGCATCATCGTGATGGCGGCGACCAACCGCGCCGACATCCTCGACAATGCGCTCCTGCGCCCCGGTCGGTTCGACAGACAGATCTATGTCAATCTCCCCGATGTTAAGGGACGTGAACAAATTCTTAAAGTCCATGCGCGCAACAAGCCGCTCGCACCCGATGTCAACTTTAAGGTGATCGCGCGCATCACGAGCGGATTCTCCGGGGCGGACCTTGCCAATCTTCTCAACGAGGCGGCGATCCTCGCGGCGCGCAACGGCAAGACGCTCATCGGCAACCTCGAGCTGTACGAGGGGATCAACAAGGTCATCATGGGACCCCAGAAGAAGAGCCGCGTCGTCACCGAGGCGGACAAGAAGAGCACTGCCTACCATGAGGCGGGGCATGCGATCCTCGCGAAGCTGCTCGAGCACTGCGAGAACGTGCAGGAGGTCTCCATCATCCCGCGCGGCATGGCGGCAGGCTACACTTTGACCCGTCCCGAGACGGACGACCGCACGGACACCGTCAACAAGCTCAACGACGACATCTGCATGTCGCTGGGCGGAAGGGTCGCCGAGGAGCTCGTCATTCACGACGTGTCGGCGGGCGCGTCGGGCGACATCCAGCACGTCACCAAGATCGCCCGCAAGATGGTGACCGAGTGGGGCATGAGCGAACGGCTCGGTCCCATCGCCTACTCCTCCGACGGACCCGTCTTCCTCGGGCGCGACTTCGAAGAGCGCGCAACGTACAGCGAGGAGACGGCGGGCATCATCGACGAAGAGATCAAGGCGATCGTCAGCCGCGGCTATGAGCGGGCGAAGAAGCTGCTCAGCGAGAACCGCTCCATCCTCGACAACATGGCGCGCGTGCTCGTGGAGCGCGAGACCATCTATACGCCGGAGGTCGACATGCTCCTCAAGGGCGCCTCGTACACCGAGGTCCTCGCCTACATGGAGGAACACGACAAGGCGACGCCCGACGACCCCTTCGGGAGAATGGGTGCGGACGCCGAAAAGCCGCAGGAGCAGAAGGGCGACGGCGATGACGGGGACGGCAAAAAAGAGGGGTTAAAGCACGAATCTTCCTATCCGCTCTACGGCGGGAAAGAGGGCTCGTCGAGCGACCAAAAAGACGAAAACAAGTGACAGACCTCGGACATGGGTGGGCGATACGTCGTCTGCCCATGTTGTTCGAGGGTACGAATGAGAGAAAAGGAGAAACGAATATGGCGAAAGGAAGAGGTCTTTCGTCGCTGTTCAGCGACAACGCCGATTACGACGCTTTGCCCGATCCCGTGACGGGAGGGATCGCCGCGGAGGTGCTCGTCTCCGAGGTGTTCCCCAACCCCGACCAGCCGCGCAAGAGCTTCGATGAGAACGCTCTGAGCGACCTTGCAAATTCCATCCGCGAGCACGGCGTGCTCTCCCCGCTCGTCGTGGTAAAGAGGGAGAACGGCGCCTACATGATCGTCGCGGGCGAGAGGCGGTACCGCGCCGCCGTCCGCGCGGGGCTCGAGCGGGTGCCCGTCATCATCAAGGATTTTGACGAGCGGGAGATCCGCGAGATCGCCCTCATCGAGAACCTCCAGCGGGAGGATCTCAACCCCATCGAGGCGGCGTACGGCATGAAGAAGCTCATGGAGGACTACAAGCTCACGCAGGAGGTGCTCGCCGAACGGCTGGGCAAGTCCCGTCCCGCGATCGCGAACACGCTGCGGCTGCTCACCCTCTCCGATGAGGTCATTGCGCTCGTGCAGGAGGGGAGGCTGTCCGCCGGGCATGCCCGTACTCTCGTGCCACTCCCCAAGGAGGCGCAGATCGCCATCGCGCGCGAGTGCGTGAAGGAAGGGTGGTCGGTGCGCGAGATGGAACGCGCCGTCAAGCAGCAGCTCAACCCGCCCGAGGTGCTCGCCCGCAAGCGCGAGAGCAAAAATTCCGCCGCGAGCGCAGAGCTCAAACACTTCGTCGAACGGATGCGCACGACATTCAAGACCAAGGTCTCCCTCATCGGCACCGAAAAGAAGGGCAGGATCTATATCGACTACTACTCGCGGGACGACTTAGAGCGCCTCTCCGAGCTCCTCGACATCCTCGACAACATCAAGTGATCTGACCGACAAGACATCAAACGGGGGTACCATGTCCGAGACACGGCGTTCAAAAACGTGCTCGGGCGCCCCTTAAAAACCAATACGTATGCTCCCGCCGCGGTCAAGCGGTGGGAGCGCTCTTCTGCTCAGATGAAATTTCTTCCCATCGACAAGACAAATCTTTCGCAGCTCTCCCCCTACTTCGCCGCGCAGCCCCACCGCATCGGCGACTTTTCGCTTGCCTTCCAGTTCATGTGGTACGACGCCTTAAAGCCCATGTACGCCGTCATCGAGAACTGCCTCGTCATCCGCGAGATCTATGCGGGCAAGTGCTACTTCCACTATCCGCTTTCGCGCACGGGCGATAGGGAGGAGGAACTGCGCGCCGTGGAGCGCATCGAAGAGGACTGCCGCAGCGAGTACGTCCGCCTGCACTTCACCAATGTGCCCGAGAGCCGCATGCCCGCCATGGTCGCCCGCTACGGCGAGGCGCTCGTCACCAACAACCGCCGCTGGAGGGACTATCTCTACTATGCGGAGGACTTCCGCACGTTTGGCGGAAAGAAGCATGCGGGGCAGCGCAACCACGTGAAAAAGTTCGCGGCTCTCTACCCCGATTGGACGTTTTCCGAACTGTCTCCCTCGGACATGGGTGCCCTCGATGAGTTCTTGCGGGCGTATGAGGGCGTTCAGCACGCGAAGAAGGACTACATCGCCGAAGAGGAGATGGAGGAGGTCTACGAGATCCTTCCCCACATGAAAGAGTTCGGCATGTTTGCGGGCGTGCTGCGGACGGGCGGGCGCATCGTGGGCTTCTCCGCGGGGGAGAAGTGCGGCGACACCGTCATCGTCCACATCGAGAAGGCACTGCGCGGCTACGAGGGGGTCTATCCCTTCCTCGCGCAGCAGTTCGCGCGCACCTTCTGCGGGGAGGGGGTGACCTACCTCAACCGCATGGACGACGCCGGCGACCTCGGTCTGCGCAAATCCAAGCTGCAATACGGTCCGTGCGCCATCCTTGCCAAGTACAACATCATCCCCAAACGCGCGATCGACCTCCTCTCCCGCCCTCCGCGCATCGAGACCGAACGGCTCGTGCTCATGCCCGTGCGTGACGAGGACGCGGAGGACTACGCCCGCCTCGTGACGGACGCCGAGCGCAACCGCTATTGGGGGGAGGCATGGGGCATGCCCAAGAGCCGTGGGAACCGCTCGGACATGTTCTACGTCCGCCTCGCGCGCAAGGCGTTTGCCCGCCGCTGGGAGATGCCGCTCGCCATTTACGTGGGGGGCATGTTCGCGGGTGAGGTGCTACTGCACTCCTTCGGCTACGCTGCGGAGGCGGAGATCGGCGTTCGTCTGTTGCCCTCCTTCGAGGGCATGGGGTATGCCTCCGAGGCGGTGCGTGCCCTCACGGAGTACGCCTTCTCTAAGATGAACCTCGAGCGCGTCGAGGCGAGGTGCTTCCGCGAGAACACACGCTCGCGCGCCATGCTCCTTGCTTCGGGGATGCGGGAGACGGGCTGCGACGACACTTACTTCTTCTTTTTGCGCACGCCCGTGATGTAAACGGGGCAAAAAAGAGCGGAAGCGGGGGACGGACACAAGATTTTGGGAGGGGAAACGGCTCACGCCAATAGATATGGCGCCTGCGCCCCCGGAAAATTGTGCCCAAAGTGCGCGAAATGGTGAAATCGCCCAAAAAAAAGTGGAAAAAAGATGAATTTTTCACAAAAAAAATTTCCGAATAACATTGACAAAGCCCTTTCGCTGTGATAGAATTGACTCAGTACAGGAAATGACGACAGGGGGAAAGTCATGGAAAGCAAGGGTATCTGCTAATTTTTCATACGCATTTTTTCTATTTATTATAGGAGTGCGAGGAAAATGGCAGATACTTTTTTTATTTCCCAAGACCGGCTGAAGTCATCGTGCCCCGACCGAACAAACTCGATCCCCGCGGCTTGCGTATCCCCCAAACGCGCAAGGCAAGGGAGGAGAAGGCGGGAAGAACGGGTGCGGCGAACGTACAAAAAAATTTATAAGAGGTATAGGAATGAACAAGAAGAAACTGATCAGAAATGTTTCAGTTGTTGCTCTCTCCGCCGTCATGGTAGCGGGTACAGCGGCAGTCTTCGCGGGATGCGGCGGCGGTGGTTCCGGAGATCAGAACTACACGATCACCGTCAACATCTTCTGCGATGTCACCGACGCAAAGACCAACAACCAGATCTGCCAGACGTGGGCGGAGGAGTACAACCAGAGATTGCACGCGACCGGGCAGATCCCCGAAGACAAGAACGTCGAAGTCGTGTTCAAGTCTCAGACGGAAACAGAGGCGTACTTCAATGACCTCGACAAGGATTTCGTCCGCGGCAAGGCGGCAGACATCATCTATGTCCAGCCCGCAAAGGTCCGTTCGTGGGCTCTCCGCGGCCGTATCATGGACCTCTCCGAGTACATCAACGCCTCCTCGGGCGAAGATTACGACAAGAACGTCGCGAACATGAAGGGACTCTGGCAGGACTGCCTCTCCTTCTACGGTTACAGCGAGAATGCGGGCTACACCGTCGGCGACTCCATCCAGTACTACGCGCAGGGCGACAAGCTCAGCAACGGCACCGAGATCACGAGCAAGAACGAAGCGGGCTTCTACTCCGTTGAGGATCCCGCCGTCGGCAAGGTCGGCGTGTACGGTCTCCCCAAGGACTACTCCAACTTCACGCTCGGCTTCAACAACCGTTACTTCTCCGACTCGCTCAAACTTGCGTACATGACCATCCCCGTCAACACCACCCGTAACGTCAAGGGCGCGTGCGACAATCCCGCCAAGCAGACCTATACGGGCGAGAAGGACGACGCGGTCGTCACCTACGCCGTCACGGGCGACTACAAGATCACCAACCCCGTCACGGGCGAAGAGATCACGATGCACGCCGAAGAGGGCGAACCTGCTCCCCTCATCAACCCCGGCGTTCCCACCCGCTACAAGCCGTATAACTTCTATTCGTTCTCGAATTACGACGACGCGCTCAAGGGCGGCGACCCGGTCGCCAAGACGGTGAATGAGTACACCCGTGACCAGGGCTACGTCATCACCCTCCCCGGCTTCCCCGGCGACACCTTCTCCACCGCAGGGTATGAGGATCAGCTCGATCCCAACGCTCCCTACGACACGGGGATCGGTCACATCACCTTCACCTATGCAGAATACGGCGCGCTCACGTGGGCTGTCACCTACTTCTGCAACACCTTCAACTTCCGCGCCATCCAGGACGGCGAGATGAGCTATGCGAACGGCAAGCCCACTTACCCCGCCAAGCTCGTCGGCAGCGCTTCGAACCCCGTGCAGAGCGGCGTGTACAAGAGCGACGGTTCGAACAGAGAGGCTGTGTTCGGTAACGACCAGTACGAAGGCGCTCCCAACCCCACCCTCTACCTCCTTCCTTGGCTCGCAGGCAACGACGCGAACTTCATCAACACGGCGAACGACGTTGCGATCAACGCGGTCAAGACCGACAAGTTCAACGCCAACAGCAGCCTCGAAGCCGGCGAGTATGACTTCTCGGCGACGCTCGACGGCAAGACGGTCAACGGCGTCGACTGGAACAGAATGAACGTTGAAGAGGGCAACAGGGGCGGTCAGCTCTATGAGATCATCCAGAAGCTCCGTCTCAACGGTGAGTATGAGGACGTCCAGGTCCAATACGGTCTCAACTCCGAGCGCTTCATCGAGACGTACGGTGCCTTCCTTGCCTACGGTTCCGACTGGAACGGCAACTCCGGCAACGCGCGTGCCCTCGATAAGGAAAAGCCCGACAACGGCTGGTCGCTCTTCCGCAACGGCGCCTGCATCTTCTACGGCGCAGGCACGTGGGACAACAAGACCAAGAACGAATCGCCCATCCTTGTCAACTACTCGAATGCAGACCATGCCGACGAGACCTTCTGCGAATACCGCAGCATGCCCGTGCCCGTCGGTGAGCAGTATGCCCTCTATTCGAGCATCAAGGACGCCTTCTACGACTACACCACCTATGCGGCAGGCGCAGGCGGCAGACTCGACAGCAAGGCAGACAAACAGAGCGAAGACATCCTCAAGATCTACAGCCAGGACGACATCATCGCCAACCAGATGACCCGTCAGGATAAGTGGGGCGCCCGTATGGACTCCGTCGGCTTCGCCCTCAACAAGTCCGTGCAGCAGCTCGCAGAGCGCGACAGCGCAGCTGCGTGGAAACTTCAGGGCTGCGCCGAGCTCATCATGCGTCTCTCCGCAGACCAGCAGGCTCAGCACGACCTCACCCTCGGCGGCGCCCAGCTCCCGAACTTCAAGCAGGAGTGCATCGACTTCCTCAACTACCAGGCTGAGGGCTACGAAGATGCATGGTTCGCGGACATGGTCACCCCCGAAGGCTTCTCCACCACGGAATATTGGAAGACCCCCGGTCTCGAAGTCAACCCCGACGGCAAGAAGGAAGCAGAGGCGATCTGGAGAGCTTACATCGACGTCGTCGAGACGATGAACAGCGCGGACGACAAGTCCCTCACCGTGAAGGAATGGTTCGCGAAGCACTATCCCAACAACACCATCGATGAGAAGTATAAGCTCGCAGACGGCACCACCGTGCCGCTCAGATGGGATACCCAGTTCGATAACGACAAGCTGTCGAGCGTCCTCTCCGGGACGGATTCCCAGCGCGCCGCGATCATGAAGCTCCTCAAGATGGTCACCTACACCTACGCAGACCGCGACCAGCAGCTCCGTATGCAATACGGTATGAACGCCGTCCGCGACTGCGCGATGTACACCTATGAGAACGACTGGATCAACGACATCACCCTCCGCGGTCCCAACGGCTTTGCTTACCGTAACCAGGAGCCCATCACGAAGGGCACCATCGCAGCGCTCATCGTGACCAATCCTCAGGCAGACGCCAAGGAACTCCTCAACAAGCCTTACTACTCCCCTGCATTCTTCTGCTTCTACCGTGCAGAGCAGGTGCAGAAGGACCTCGAGAAGTCCATCCGCAGCGAAGCTGAGTCCTTCAACAAGTAAGCGCTGAAACTTCAACGTTGCCACGCGGCGAGCGCTTCCCCGCCTTGGGGAAGCGCCAAGCCCGCGGCGGGCAGAATATGAATATCTCAGGAGGAGAATCAATGGAAGAAAAAGTGACATTGAACACGGAGCAATCCGTGGCAGACGATCTGTTCGTCGACTCCGCCGAGGGGACTGGGGCAGTTGCCGTTGCGGCGCCCGCTCCCGCAAAACCCAAGAGACGCATCAACCGCGCCAAGTTGCAGGACAACATCTGGGGCTGGCTCTTCTGCCTTCCCCTCATCATCGGTACGGTCTGGTTCGTCTACATTGCGTTCATCCTTGCATTCCTGCTGTCCTTCACCAATTTCACGAGCGGTGACGTCGACCTCATCAATGCGGTTTTCCATCTCGGCGATTACATCCACACGGGCGCCGGCGGAGCTTTCCACTGGTACCGTGAACTCTTCACCTACAACATTCCCGCCTACGGTCTCGTCAATGCGAGAAACGAAATGGGCGCGTACCTGTTCAACACGGTGTTCTACATGATCGGCATCCCGATCGGCATGATCCTCTCCGTGTTCTTCGCGGTGTGCATGTCCCGTGACATCAAGGGCGGCAATGTGTTCCGCGTGCTCTACTACCTCCCCTGCGTCGCAAGTACGATCGCGATCGTCTATACCTTCAAGATCCTCTTCGCGCAGGACGGTCTCATCAACACCATCCTCGGCATCGAGGTACGTGACGGCGTCGGGCTCGCCTGGCTGCCCGGTGTCACGGCAGCCGACTCGGCATACACATGGAACTACCTCATCTTCCATGACGATACCGACAAGTACATCCTGTCGCAGTTCATGGTCGACCCCTACTGGTGCCACGGCATCATCAGCAAGTGCATCATCATCGTCATGTCGGTGTGGAAGGGGCTCGGCGGCACCATCATCCTGTACGTTGCAGGTCTCTCGGGAGTGAACGCGGCGACCAAGGAAGCGGCGCAGATCGACGGCGCGAACGGCTGGCAGATCTTCTGGAAGGTCACCATGCCCGACCTCTACCCCACGATCTTCTACAACATCGTCACTTCCGTCATCGGCGGGTTGCAGATCTATGCAGAGCCCGAACTCCTCGTCAACTCGGGGGCTTCGACGAACACAAGCACGAACACGTCGGGCTTCGTCGCCCTCATCTGGCGGTACGGTCTCACCGGTTCTGTGCAGAATTACGGTCAAGGCGCGGCATACGGTATCTTCCTTGCCATCATCATCTTCATCCTGACGCTCGTCCAGTTCTGGCTGGATAAGCGCAACTCGAACTAAGGGAGGTCGCATCATGGAAGAAAACGATATGTTGTTGAATGAACAGGCAGAGGGCGCACAGCCCGAAGCAGAAACTCCCGTGCCCCCCGAAACGAAACCGAAGGAAGTTCCCATTCCCGGTGCGGCGACGCCCGAGGAACTCAAGGCATACTACGGCAATTTCCGCTATGCGTGGGGATCCTTCCTCAAATTCTTCGGCTTCTCCTCCAAGACGCACCGCGCCTCCAAAAAGCGCGCAAAGCTCGTCGCGGACATCGCGACGTACGTCGTCCTCATCGTCGGCGCCTTCTTCATGGTCTACCCCTTCTGGTGGATGATCGCGGCGTCCTTCACCGTCACGGACATGGGCGGCGGCGGCTCCTTGCAGTACATCGATAAGCTCATCTGGTGGCCCATCGGCAAGGAAGCGAGCACGTGGACGGCGTCCTATAACGACAAGGCAGTCGGCGCGTTCTATAACTACAAATTCTTCTTCACGACGGCATTCGAGAACACCAAGCAGATCAACGTCACCTATTGGAGAGCTCTCCTCAACAACCTGATCTACTCGGTCGTGCCCGTCGTGGTCGGCGTCATCACATCGGCGTCCGCGGCATTCGCCTTCGCAAAGATCAACTGGATCGGCAGAGATGTCGTCTTCATGTTCCTCCTTGCGGCGATCATGATCCCCGGACCTTCCGTCATGATCACGCAGTACGTCATGTATCAGGACATGAACTGGGCAGACAACGGGCTCGTGCTCATCATCCCCGGCATGTTCGGTTCGATCATGACGGCATTCTTCATCAGGCAGTTCCTGTTCGGCATGCCGACGTCCATCATCGAGGCGGCAAAGATCGACGGCGCGGGATACTTCCGTATCTTCTGCCAGTTTATCCTTCCCCTTGCGATGCCCGCGATCATGGCGCAGGGTCTGCTCTCCTTCATGGGCTGCTGGAACAACTACATGGGCTCGTACATCTTCATCTCGGCGGGATCGTCGATGATCAACCTGCCCCACGCAATGTTCCTCATCAACGCAACGCTCGAGAACAACCAGGGTCCCAACATCGCAGGCGCCGTCATGTGCGTCCTGCCCGTCATGATCCTCTTCGCTTGCTTCCAGAAGTTGATCATCGGCTCCCTCATGCTCACGGGTTCGAAGGAGTAAAAAAGCACAGAGAAAGAGTCCCCACGGGGGCTCTTTTTTTGTGGGGAGAGAGGACAATTTTATCAAAAAGAAGAGCGTTTAAGACTTGCCATTCCCGCCCGGATGCGCTATAATGTAGACACAAGGGAAGCCGCTGCCGCGGCAAGGGGAAGATAGATATGGCGCTCAAATATCCTAAGAATCCGCACTTCAACAAGCTGCAGATGCGCTCGCCTGACTACCGTAGCTGGCAGGAGGTGTGCGCGCACGATCCCTCTCTTCTCGAATGGGAGGGCAAATTTTATGCCTATTCGACCGACACGTTCGGCGCACCCGCGGGGTACCAGATCCGCGTGAGCGACGATCTCATCCACTGGCAATATGTCGGTTCCGCCTTCCGTTTGGAGGGCTCCGCTCCGCACTACAAAAAGGGGGAGGGCAGGGGAAACTACGGCAATCTGCAGGAGGCGTACGACTGGTGCGTGACCTCCACGCGGGAGGTCGGCTACGGCGTCTGCACGCGATTGGACGGTACCATGTCCTTATGGGCGCCTCACTGCGTGCGCGGAACGGACGGAATGTTCTGGCTCTACTTCTGCCTCACGGGCTACTTCGGCGGGTCGAAGTCGTGCATCGGGCTCGCCAAGTCGGCGTCCCCGCTCGGACCCTTCAACTGCACGGGGCTCATCGTGTGCTCGCCCGCGGGCTGGCGCACCCCCAATGCCATCGACCCGCAGTTCTTCTCCGCCGAGGGGAGGAACTTCCTCGTGTACGGCTCCTACGGGCTTGGCATCCACATCATCGAACTCGACTCTCAGACGGGGCTGCGCAAGGACGGGCTCACCTACGACGACTTTGCTCAGAAGCGGGCGACCTTCTCCCAATATTACGGCGTGCGCGTCGCGAGCGGCTCGGTGGAGGGCGGCGTCGTCCGCTACCATGAGGGCGTCCCCGTGACAGAGAACGGCGTCACCGTCAAGAAGAATTTTTACTACCTCATGTGCTCCTACGGCTCCCTCTCCTCGGTGTACAACATGCGCTGCGGGCGGAGCGAGAGCCCCCTCGGTCCCTACGTCGACGTCAACGGCAACGAGCTCGTCTGCTCGACCGACATCGGCACGGGCAATAAGATGCTCGGCTCCTTCCGCTGGGAGGAGGCGGAGGCGGACTTCTTCTGCCCCGGGCACAACGACATCTTCGTGACGTCGGGCGGGGTCAAACTCATCTCCTACCACTGCCGCACCAACTATTTCATCGAGAAAAAGCTCTCCAATTCGAGCAATTTCCACTACCTCTACCTCAGCCAGTACGACTTCAACGCCGACGGCTGGCTCGTCATGAGCGGCAACCGCTATGCGGGGGAGGAGATCCAGGACGTCACTGCCGAAGAGCTGCTCAACATCTCGGCGGGGAAGTTCGAGGCGGTCTGCTTCACGCAGGGCGCCGAAAAGACGGTGCGCGCGGAACGGGTGGAGCTGCACAAGGACGGCACCATGACGGGCGCCCTCAAGGGCACGTGGAGGATGTACGGCAGCCGCTACATCGACATCGTGACAAAGAGCGACACCTACCGCGGCGTCGTGATGCCCGCGTGGATTGAGGACCAATCGGTGGCGGGGCTCACGGTCTCCGCCATGGGGGTGACCTCGGGCATGGCGCTCCTCATGAACAGCACCAACAGGATCTGAACTTCGCCCCAGAGAAACGTGAAACTTATTTTCATACACAAATCCCCCGTGCAGACATGCTCGGGGGATATTTTGTATGAATTTGAAGAAAAGAAGAAAATTTTTTTCAAAATCGCTTGACAAGTACAAATTTTTATGTATAATAGGAGACGATCGGATACGATGAGGAGAAACGCGATGAGAAAGACGGGAGCCCTGCTCTGCGCAACGATGTTCACGTTGCTCGCCGCCGCGGCGTGCGGCGGAGGCGGAACTGTGCCCGAAACACCCGAGTCCGCCCTCCCCGAAGTGCGCCTTTCCTCCTTTTGCACCATGGAGAAGGGGGACGTCTGCAAGGTCAGAATGAGGGCGCCCTTTACCGACACCTACAACGTGCAATTTTCCGACAAGGTCATCCGCAGCGTGGAGATGTACGGCGAAGACGGCGCTCTGCTCGTCTCCTCGGAGGAAGGCTTCTCCATCCGGCTCGGAGAGGGGCAAATCGTCCTCGTACACATCCGCCCCGTCGGCGAGAAGGTGCGCGTCAACATCGTGCCCGAGAATCACACCCAGCTGCTTCCCTTTGACCTCGGTCCCGTGCCCGATGCGAGCGGCATCCCCGTCTTCTCAAAGGACGAAGCCGACCCCCTCGAACCGGCGCACATTGCCTACAACAAGCGCCCCGATACCCTCTACGTCTACTGCAACGCGCCCGAGGCGATCTTGCAGGGACCGCAGGTCCTCAACCGCTGCATCACACGGCAGGATGTCTCCAATAGGAGCGTCTATTTCACGATGGAGCAGCAGAGCGACAGGATGGACCCCGGCGTGTTCTATGGGTACCGTGTCCGCAACACGGGCACCGAAGATGCCTATATCACCGTCAAAAACATCGGCTACCAGCAGGCGGGAAGCGGCTCCTATTTCGGCGACCGCGAGTGGACGGAATTCTATAATCTGAAGTTCCGCATCCCCAACCTCGCCGAGTTCACCGAGAGCCAGCTGAGCAACTGGAAGGCGCTCATGAACCTGAGCGACACCTACCCGACCTCGGGCTTCGAGCCGACCACCTACCGCATCCCCGCGGGAAAATACATCTATGTCTTCGGCGGAACGAAGGCGGACGCCTACGGCAACTTCGACGTCAACGGCACGGCGGACATCCGCGTGAACGGCAACTGCCAGAACGGCGCGGTGACCTTCGACGTCATCGGAAAGGCTGAGGGCTCCTACTACGTCTATGACGACTACAAAAAGATCCTCCCCGGCACGGAGGGCGGTGACGCCCATCTCGGCATCACCGACCCCGAGGCGTACGGCGTCGTGCACTGCGGCGAGGACGTGGGCTACGTCGTAGATAACCAGGCGAGCTGGGTCTTCAACGACGAGACGCCCGAGCAGAAGCTCCCCGTCACCTTCCGGAACTTCTATTTGGACGACGTTCCCCCCGAGGGCAACCCGGGCGCGCGCATCCCTTCGACCATGCACACCCAACTGCTCGAGGAATGGGTGACGCACATCAACGTGCAGGGCTCGCACGAGGCGGTCGGCACCGACATGACCTCCTTCCACACCGTCTACGGCGCGGAGGGCAAGCGGGTCACCGTCGGCTGCGACTGGTACGATACCCGCGGCAAACTCGCCAACATCGGGAACTGGATGAAGGACTATCAGGACGTGTTCACCTTCACCAATCAGGGCGACAGGGAACGCGAAGTGACCGTCAATATCAACCTGAACGGCGGGCTGGTGACCTTCGTCCGCAACACCGACGGCTCGGTCGTCGAGGGCACGGAATACTTTGCCTGCGAGCGCGGGGACGAGGGCTTCGGCGATGCCTTTGAGAAGGCGTTCCACTACACGGTGAAGATCCCCGCCCACACGACGGTGCAGTTTATCGTCGAATACAATCTCATGGCCAATTCTACCGGCTACGTCAGACACAGTGTTGACTTGGTCTGATGTAACTTTCCCCCCCTTGAAGAATGGGGCTGCTCCTTTGCGGGCAGTCTCATTCTTTTTTGTGCGCGAATTCTTTTTGTGTGCGCAAAGAATTTGCCGCGCCCCTCGGCACCCCCGACGTCATCCTGCCCGACCGAGGCATTCTCAATTACGTCATGTTTCGACAAGCTCAACATGACGTGATTCAGAACAGCACCCCCGCCCTGCCTTACGGCATCCCTCCCCCTCAAGTATAAGGGGGAGGGCATGGGACGACCGAACTCTTGGCTCCACCTCTGGGGGAGCTCCGCCGTAGGCGGTGAGGGGGTTCCGAACCCCTTTCGGCGCGGTGCGCCACTTTCCCCAAGGGGGACAGCGAGGGGATTACGGTCATCCTGAGGCACCCCCGCCCTGCCTTACGGCATCCCTCCCCCTCATCCAAGCGCGTCACATAATAAATATAAAATGTACGCGCGCGAGGGAACATACAAAAAGGCGGCACCTCTCAATGCCGTCCCTGTTTCGTTCTCCGCGCTTACTTGCCGTTCTTTGAATCGTTCCCGGTGCCGCTCTGACGGTCGCGTTCGAACTTTTCGAGCTCCTCGCGGCGGCGGGCGTTTTCTTCGTCCGTGTTCATGAAGTCAGGCGCAGGCGGCGCTTTGGGCTCCGAGCGCTTTTTGAAGAGGAGCATGAGCCCCGCAAAGAGGGCGCCGATGACGGCGGGCACGAGGAACCAGACCCAGCCGAACAGCGCGCCGACCGGAATGGCGGCGGCGACGAAGAGGCAGGCGAGCACGCAACAGACGATGCGCATGATTTTAGCCATTGTTCCTTCCTCCCGGGAGAATTTTTCTTCTATTGTACCATAAACCGCGGCGGGATGCAACCGGTTGTTTCCCCTGCGAAAGATTTTCCGCGCCCAAAATCTTTCCGGCAGCCCCGCTTTCCGGCGTCTTCCCCAAAAATGACTTGACACAGAGAGGGGAACGCGGTATAATCGGTGCAAACGGGTGGGCGGCGGAAACATCCGCACCGCTCAAAAAAAAGGGGGACGCGCAAAAAATCTCAGTCGCGGGTCCCAAAGAGGAGAAGAAGATGAAGAAGATGCAATTTCTGACGCTCGGGATCGCTGCGGCGATGATGACGGGCGTGTTCGCAGGCGTGCTTGCAGGTTGCGGCGGGAAAGAGGACATCACTATCACGTCGGGCAAAGTGGACGCCAAGACGCAGGCGACGGTCACGGGTTTTTCTTGCGAGTGGACCGGAACGGACTATGTCGATAAGATGCTCAAAGAGGGTCCCGAAGGGATGTTCCAGAATGGCGGGAGCTATTCATACAAAAACGATACGCTCACTTTGGATCACATGGCCCCGGGCGACGGCGTGAAGGTGGTCTTCAACGTCACGAACGACAGCACGGTCGCCATCAAATACAACGTCCGCCTGAACTGCACAGCCGGATCCGCGATCTTCCCGATTTTGACACTGACGGTGAACGGCGCCAAGCTCACCGCCGAGGGCAACGTTGCGACCTCCGAATGGGTGACCGTCGCCGCAGAGGGAGAGATCGCGCCCGTCGAGGTGGTCGTCCGTCTGCCCATCGAGCTGACGTCGGAGTATCAGGATCTGACGAACTGCACGATCGGGATCACCCTGAATGCGGTGCAGTCAAACGTTACCGACTGACCCGGCCCTTTCGCCCTCTTCCCGCAAAGAAGGGGGAAATCCGCCCCGCAAGAGCCAAGGATTTTGCAAAAAACGGGTATAAGATCTCACGGATTGTACCATAAAACAAGACGGAACACAACCTGTTGTGGTCGGAAAATTTTTGCGAAAAAAACCCGAAAAAAATCAAAAAATCCGCAAAAAACAGTTGACTTCTCTTTTGGGGTGTGATAGAATGAACAAGCTGTCAGGGCGGCAGGGAGCACCGGTTCCCGAAGGAAGGGCGGAAAAATTTTCCGAAAAAACTTCGAAAAAGGTGCAAAAATTACTTGACAACATGGATAAAGCCATGGTATAATGTTCAAGCTGTCCGACGTGAGAGCCCAAGCTGTTGCTTGGTAACGCAGATTAAAAATAGAATAAGAAAGAAACGATTTTTTGTAACACTTTTGTAAGCAAGCAAAAATGCAGTTTCTGTCAATTTTTTGAGACAA
>CANQNB010000007.1 GCA_947625065.1 uncultured Clostridia bacterium
CCCCTCGAGGGGGAGCTCCGCCATTGGGCGGTGAGGGGTGTCGCCTCCCCCCTTTTACCAGAGGGGGGAGGATGTCGCGGCTTCACCGCGACAGGTGGGGGGTGCATCACTGGAATGACACCCCTTCCGTCTCGCCGCAAAACGGCGAGCCACTCTCTCGGGCAAGTAGAACCTTGCCCTCGGTCACCGTTCGCGCGGCGAATTCGCTCACTCACCGCAAAACGCCGCCCACAGCCCACTGGGCTGATGTGCGAGAATGCGTTTTGCGGCCCTCGAGGGGTGGGCAAGGGGTTTACGCGTCATGTTGCCCGATTGAGGCATTCTAATTACGTCATGTTGAGCGAAGCCCGCAGGGCGAAGTCGAAACATGTCCTTATTTTATAATGCGGACACCCTTCGACAGGGCTACTTCGCGCTGCGCGCTCGTGTCGACCTTAGTCTACAATAGATGCCTCGGTCGGACAGGATGACGCGATTGGAATGTGGGAGGAGAACACAACGCAACACCCCCTACCTGACGCGGCTGCCGCGTCTTCCTCCCCCCTTAGGTATGAGGGGGAGGCATCCCACCGAGCAAGAAAGTTTTGCTTTCTCGGGACATCACGGATTGTGAAAGGGAATCATGAGAAAATGTGACAAATTTGGAAATAAAGTGAAACAAATGAAAAAATCCGACCGATTCAACAAGTGTTCCGAACATTTTTCGGGCAAATTGAGAGGGGATTGAAAAAAGTTTTCATAAAAATTGCACAAAGTTTGAACAATTAAGAGGTTTTCATTGACATCGGAAGGGAAGTACGGTATAATGATAACAGCTCTTGTTCCACAAAAGGAGTACGTTATGAGAATTATCACCGACTCCTCTTCCGAGATCAGCCAGGAGGAGGCGCGCGCACTCGGCATCGAGGTGATCCCGATCACCATTCTGTTCGGCGGCGAGGCGTATATGGAGGGGATCGACCTCACGCGGGACGAATTTTATCGGCGCGTCTTTTCTCGGGAGGGGGAATTTCCCCGCACGGCGCAGCCTTCCCCCCAGCAGTACATCGACGCCTTCGAACGCACGAACGGGGAGGAGACCTTGGTCATGCTCATCTCCTCTGCGCTCTCGGGCATGACGGAGACGGTCAGGCACTTCATCCGCGACGGCGGTTACACCAACATCCGCGTCTACGACACGCGGTGCACGAGCGCCGTCTTGCGCTATCTCGTGCTCGAAGCATGGCGGCACCGCGACAAACCGATCGATGAGGTGATCGCGATCCTCGACGAATTCCGCCCCCGCATCAAACTGCTCGCCGCGATCGACACCCTCGAATATCTCTGCAAGGGCGGGCGGATCAAACGAGCCACCGCTGTCGTCGGCGAAATGCTCGGCATCAAGCCCATCGTCACCATCGCGCCGGACGGCAACGTCGCCATCAAAGAGCGGGTGCGCGGGCTCAAAAAGGCGATCAAGATCCTGATCGACAGCTACCTCAAGGACGACGTCGACCACGATTACCCCGTCTACTTTTTGCAGACGAACACCGACAAATACTCGCGCATCGTCATGGAGGCGACGAACAACACGGAGAGCCCCATCTTCCGCATCTGCTGCGCCATCGGGACGCACATCGGCACAGACGGCGCGGGGCTCGCATGGGTCTCCAAACAGGGAAAGTAAAAAACATCCACCCGCTATGCGGGTGGTATTTTATTGCCGCTCGCGAACGGGTCCTTTCTTGCCCACCCCTTGAGGGGCACGAGCAGCGCGAGTGACGGATGGGGTGGCGCAATTCTGCATGACACCCCCTACCTGACGCGTCTGTGCCGCGTCTTCCTCCCCCCTTTGGTAAAAGGGGGGAGGCAACACCCCCTCACCGCCTGTGGCGGAGCTCCCTCGAAGGGGAGCTAAGAGCCGATCGCACGAGGACATCCTTCGGACATGGTATGCCCTGATGACGTCTCATTGATATGGAAAGAGAGGCGCGTGGGCAGAAAAAACGCCGCCGCGGATGCACGGGCAACCGCGGCGGCGAAGCCATCTTTGAAATTTTCAAAAGCTCAGTCGTTCGAGAAGTCGGAGTCGACGAGTTTGTTCGTGAGCCGCACGAAGGCGCCTGCGTCCTCCACGCCGATGATCTCGATGATGCGGTCGACCATTTCGAGGGAGTGTTTGTGGACCTGCAGATAGCTCGCGAGGTTCTCGGTGACGGGGCGCACATAGGTCGTGCGGCGGTCGGCTTCCCCGTCGCAGCGGATGAGCAGCCCCTTGCCCACAAGGGAGTCGATGGTACGGTTGACGAGCGATTTGAGCATCTTCGTCTCGCGGACGATGTCCTTGAAGGAGACGAGCCCCTCGCCGTCCTCCTTATATTTGCGGTTGACGAGCAGCATGACGACTGCCTCGTTGTAGATCATCCCCTGCGTCAGCCGCGTGTTTTTGAGTATTCCCGTAAGGCGGACCCAGGACAGGATGACATTTTCTTTCAACTCTTTCCGATCGTCCATGGCAAGCCTCCCTTTGCTTATGTTTCCTTCATTATAGCGCAATTTGCGCAAGATGTCAACCCTTTTCGGGTTTTTTCGTAATCGCTTGCACAATGTGCCGTTTTGTGATATAATCGAGGGGAACGAGCCGCGAAAGTTATCCACATTTTGAATGTGGAAATGTGGAAAACGTGCCCCGAACGCGGGCATGGATAGGGGGAAAACGATGGACCGCCTGAAAATGATGAAGATCTTTTCGCAATTCGAAGAGTTCTCGGAGGGGGATCTCACGCCCGAGGAGCTCGAGGAGTACCTCGCGTATGCGGAGGGCGAACCCGCCCCGCTCTCTCCCAATGCGTGGAAGCAGCAATATTTCGCCTATTACGACGACGTCAAGGACAAGAGCCTCAAAAAGCAGGATTGGTGAGGGAATTTTTCTCCCATTAGACAAAAAAGAGGCACCCCATGTCCAAGGCAGGGGCGCACGGATGACCAGCACGAACGGTCAGGAGAGGAACTTCATCGGGCGGAAGGCGATGAGCCAGAAGAGGAGCCAAGCCGCGGCGATGCCCGCAAGGGAGCAGACCGCGCGGAAGGCGATGACGTTCCCGAAGAGGAGAAAGAGCAGCAGATCGAACCCCGTGAGGGCGTAGACCGCCGAGAAGATCCCCGCAAGAATGAGGACCGAGCAGCAGAGGATGGTCGTGAGCTTCATGCGGAGAGTATGCGCAATCTGCCCGGCGCTATGCGCCCGCGCCCTCCCGCAGAGGCGTCTTTTTGTGCCCGCTCAGAGGATGTTTTCGAGGACGAGCTTATCGAAGTCGGGCGTCTCCATAAAGTCGGCAGGCTTGAAGACGACGTGGTTGAACTTGGCGTAGTTAAAGAGGTGCGTCTTGATGAGGACGGGGGTGGGGATGTCGAGCCCGTCGCAGATGTCGGTGAGATAGCGGAAGAAGTCGGCGTAGACGAACTTCTCCTCCCGCGCGTAGGTGAGCTGTTTGACGATGCGGTCGTCGCGGTAGACCTTTGCCCAGATGCGAAACATACTTCTATTATACAGGTTTTTGCCACGAAAAGCAAACAGATTTGAAAGCAACCGTGTGAAATGTTGTCCGCGCGCGGCAAAGTTTATTGACAAAAGAAGTTGAAACGAGTATAATATAGAAAACGAGCCGTGATTTCAGAGAGATCACGGTCGTCTTTTCGCATAATCGCGCGCGAGCGCAAAGGGGTAAGAAAACATGGCAGAACAAGTTTTGATGACAGCGGAAGAAAAACGTCAGGCGGAGGAACGCCTGCAATATCTGATCACCGTCAGGCGTCCAGAGATCGTGGGGCGCATCCAGGAGGCGCGCAGCCACGGCGACCTCTCCGAGAATGCGGAGTACGACGCCGCCCTCAATGAGCAAGCCCTCCTCGAAGGGGACATCAGCAAGCTCGAAGAGCAGATCAAGAACGCCCGCGTCATCGAGGAGAGCAAGGATAACTCCATCGTCCACATCGGCTCCAAAGTCACCGTGAAGGGCGACCTTCTCGGCGAGGTCACCTACACCATCAAGGGGACCATCGGCGCCGATCCCAAGAACAACCTCATTGCCAACGATTCCCCCGTCGGCAAGGCGCTCAGTGGGCACAAGGTGGGGGACGTCGTCACCGTCGAGGCGCCCATGATGAGCTTCAAACTCACCATCCTCCGCATCGAAGTTCCCGAGGACGAAGGCGCGGAAAGAAAAAAGAACTGACACGGGACGGACAACGATGGAAGACACGACCAATCGCGAAAATCAGCAGAACCGGGAAACTCAGCAGGACCTGCAGGAGGAGCGTGAGCTCGCCGAGCAGGCGCGTATCCGCCGCGAAAAGCTGGCAAAGTTGCAGGGAGAAGGGAACGATCCCTACCGCATCACGAGCTGGAAGGTGACGGCGGGTTCGGCGTGCATCAAGGCAGACTTCGGGGCATATGAGGGGAAGACGGTCACCGTCGCGGGGAGGATGATGTCCCGCCGCGTCATGGGGAAGGCGTCGTTCTCGCACATCTCCGACAGGGACGGGCAGCTCCAGATCTATGTCACGCGGCAGGACGTCGGCGAGGACGTCTATGCGGCGTATAAAAAGGACTTCGACATCGGCGACATCGTCGGCGTCGAGGGTTTCGTCTTCAAGACGCAGACGGGGGAGGTGACGGTGCACGCCACCCGCTTCGTGCTGCTCTCCAAGGCGCTCTTGCCCCTGCCCGAAAAGCACAACGGGCTCAGGGATACCGACACCAAATACCGTCTCCGCCACCTCGACCTCATCATGGACCAGGGGGTGCGCGAGACCTTCTTCAAGCGCGCGGCGATCGTGCGCAGCATCCGCAGATTTCTCGACGACAGGGGGTTCATCGAGGCGGAGACGCCCATCCTCCTGCCCCTCGAGATCGGTGCGGACGCCCGCCCCTTCAAGACCCACCACAACGCGCTCGACCTCGACATGTATCTGCGCATCGAGACGGAGCTCTATCTCAAGCGCCTCATCGTCGGCGGCTTCGAAAAGGTGTATGAGATGGGGCGCATCTTCCGCAACGAGGGGATGGACGCCCGCCACAACCCCGAGTTCACAACGGTGGAGATCTATCAGGCGTACGTCGATTATCACGCCGTGATGGACTTCGTCGAGGAGCTCTATAAATACGTCGCGACGGAGGCTTGCGGCACCCTCCTCATCGAATACAGGGGTACCATGCTCGACTTCGGGCATTGGGAAAAGCTCACGATGGCGGAAGCGGTCAAGAAGTATTCGGGCGTCGATTTTGCCGAAGTCCACAGCGACGAAGAGGCGCGCGCCCTCGCCGCCGAGCACCACATCGAGCTCGAAAAGGGCAAGGACACCAAGGGGCACATCCTTGCCGAGTTCTTCGATGCGTACGTCGAGGACAAGCTCATCCAGCCCACCTTTATCTACGATTATCCCGTGGAGATCTCCCCGCTCGCTAAGCGCAAGCCGGAGGATCCCACGATGACCGAACGCTTCGAGTACTTTATCATGGGCATGGAGATGGGCAACGCCTTCTCCGAGCTCAACGACCCCGTCGACCAGCTTCGCCGCATGAGCGAACAGGCGGCGAAGAAGCGCGCGCAGGGGACGAACGCGCAGGTCGACGAGGACTTCATCGACGCCTTGGAGCACGCCATGCCGCCGACGGGCGGGCTGGGGCTGGGCGTCGACCGCCTCGTCATGCTGCTCACCGACAGCGCGAGCATCCGCGACGTGCTTCTCTTCCCCACGATGAAGCCGCGCGCCAAGTGAGCTCCCTCCGCACCGCGGAGGGCTCATCAGACAGTAAACGTGGCACCCATGTCCGAAACACACCCGTTCTTTTCCGCTGAGAGGAGCATTTCATGGACGCAAAGATCACAAAACAACGGCTTGCGAATTTTCTGTCCTACGACTGGTTGAAGATCCTCATCTCCGTCGTAGCGGTCGTTGTCGCCCTCGTCATCTTTTTCACGACGGTGCAGACGCGTCCGCGCAAAGACCAGGTGTATGAGCTCTATGCCTACTACGGGCTGCTCTTGGGGGAGGACGGCTACGACATCGCAGACATCGCGCCCAAGGAGAAGACCTTCTCCTATGACGTGCTGAGCGTCGGCGCCGAGGCGTTCGACAACACGGGGCTGTACGGCGGCGCGGCATACTCTGCGCGGCGTGCGGCGGGGCAGGGCGAAGTGCTCTTTCTCGCACCCGTGCCCGCGGAGAGCGGAAAGACGGATGAAAACGGAAATCCCGTCGAGTTCACCCATCTCGACGAGTTCATGCAGGCGGCGATCGCCGATGCAGGCACCGAGAACGAGACGCTGAGGAATATCCTCGAATTCGACGTCTTCACCCTCGAGTGCGAGAGCTATCTCTCCTCCGTCTTCGGCGAAAACTGGGAGACAAGCGACGTCCCCGACGACGGGAGGGTGCGCGAGATCTTCCTCCAACGCAACGGCAAGGACAAGCGGTTCCGCACCGAGGCGAAGAAGGAGAAGGGGATCGCGCAGGAACGTGAGCGGCTCATTGGGCTGCGGAGCGCCTACCTCGCCGTTGAGAGTGCGATCGCGGAGGGTATCTTCGCCTATACCACCTACACTTCGGAGAGCGGCAAGGTGTACACGATCGGGCTCAACATCGGCGGCAACGAAGAGGGGAGCCCCAAGGGCTTGGGCGGGCTCTCCAACCTTGTATATTACCGCGTGGAGTCGGAAGAAGACAAGACGCTCATCCGCACGGCGAGAGACGTCACCCTCACCGTGTTCAACAACGGTAGGCTGGCGACCGACCTCAGGTACGACGTGTTCTTCCTCCTCCAATGGATGATGAACAGATACGGCGCCGCCCAACAATGACGGCAAAATTGCACATCCGGGAGATGCTCGACGCCCAGCCGCGCGGGCACATCTCCTTTCACACGCCCGGACACAAGCGGGCGGGGGACGACATCACCGAGCTCTCCTACTCCGACTGTCTCCTCTCGCCGTCGGGCGTTTTGCGCGAAGCGGAGGGGGACATCGCTGAGATCCTCGGCGCCGACCGCAGCTTTCTGCTCACCGACGGGAGCACCTCGGGGGTATTCGCCATGCTGTATGCGGCGAGGCTCTGCGGGGCGAAAACAATCGCCGCGCCCGTCTTCTCCCATCCGTGCGTTCTGCGGGCATGCAAGGCGCTCTCTTTGGAGCTCGTCCCCATTCCGCAGAAGGTCCGCTATGGGATCCCGCAGCAGCCTTCGGAGGGCGATCTCGAAGGGGCGCTCCGGGTGGCGGATGCCCTTCTTCTCACTTCGCCCGACTATTACGGGTTCTTCCCTCCCCTTGCGGGGGCGAAGGAGCTCTGCCGGAGGGAGGGGAAACTTCTGCTCATCGACGGGGCGCACGGCGGGCATCTGCACTTTGAGCCCGCGCTCTATGCGGGCAGCTACGCCGACCTCTGGGTGGACGGGGTGCACAAATCCCTTCCTGCCATGACGCAGGGCGCCGTCGTCTCCTCCAAGCGGGAAGAACTCACTTCCGTCCTCCGCGAGGGGGTGCTCTGCTTCCGAACGACCTCCCCCTCCTACCCCATCATGGCGAGCATCGAATACGCGGTGAAATACCCCCGCAACGCTGCCATCGAGAGGGCGTCCGAAGCGTTCAAACGCAGACATGGGTGCCTTCTCAACGGTGACTGGACTAAGATCCTCGTCCCCTTCGGAGGGGAGTGCGACGTTGCGCAAAGAGCGCTCGAAGGGGCGGGCGTATATCCCGAATTCAACGACGGAAACTATCTTATGTTCTACCTCTCCCCCTGCACGGCGGAGGGGGAACTGGAGACGCTTGCGCGCCTTCTTACAGCTTTGGCGCGCGGAGAGGTCGGGGAAGGCGCCCCCGCAGGGGCGATCCCCATGTATTCGGAGGACTTGTGAAGGAGCTCCTGCACTCGACAACCGCATATCGGCGCATCCGCGAGGACGCGCAGGGGGACAGCCTCTCCCACACGATGCTTGTCCTCTTCCCCGACGAGGGGTATCTCCGTCTCCTGCTCAAGGAGTGCGCCAAGGCGTTCTTTGGGGCGGAAGAGGGGAGCAGGACCGCCATGCTCATCGACAAGGAGAGCTTTGCCGACTGCATGATCCTGCCGCCCGAGGGAGAAAAACTCACGGCGGAGAGCGCGTCGTCCGTCGTCGAGGAGAGCCTGCTGCGCCCCGTGGAGGGGGCAAGGAAGCTCTTTGTGTTCGACTGCTTCCACCTCGCCGCGCCGCTCGTGCAGAACAAATTGCTCAAGCTCCTCGAGGAGCCGCCCGACGGGGTCTACTTCCTGCTCGGGGCGACCGCGGAGCACGCCGTCCTCCCCACCGTGCTCTCTCGCGCGAAGAAATTTTCCGTCCCGCCCTTCACCGAAAAACAGATCGAAGACGTGCTCGGACGGGGGCATGCCCGCGAAGAGGGCATCCGTGAGGCTGCTGCGGCGAGCGGAGGGATCGTCTCCGTCGCGGAGGGGCTGCTCGCGGGCGGCGGCGAAGATTTCCGCCTCGCAGAGCAGTTTCTTGCGGGCGAAGGGGTGGAGACGCTCTGCCGTGCCATCGGGGAGAGAAAGGAAAGGCGCGCCTTTTTTGCGGCGCTCAAACTCGTCTTGCGCGACATGCTCTTCCTCTCTGCGGGGCAGAAGCAATTTTGTGCGAGAAAGACACAGGAGATCACCCGCCTTGCGGAGGAATACCCCGCGGGCGTCATCCTCTCCGCGATCGGGTTCGTCACCGAGGCGGAGAAGGAGATCGGGTTCAATGCCAACCCCGGACAGGCGGCGTTTTCCGTCTATCTCAGGATGCAAAAGGAGAAGGAAAGGTGGCAAAAGTTGTCGTAATCAAATTCAAAGGGAACTGCAAACCCTACTATTTTTCGAACGGCGGGCTCGAGCTCAAACGCGGGCAGAACGTCGTCGTGGAGACGTCGCGCGGGCTCGAATACGGGACGGTCGTCCTCGCAGAGAAGGAGGTCGGCGACGGGGAGATCACTTCCCCCCTCAAACCCGTGCTGCGCGTCGCCACGGAGAAGGACGAGGAGACGGTCAAGCGGAACGAGGCGCGCCGCAGCGAGGCGATGAAGATCTGCAAGGAGAAGATCGCCGCGCGCGGGCTCGAGATGAAGCTCATCGACTGTGAGTTCACCTTCGACGGGAACAAGGTCATCTTCACCTTCACCGCAGACGGGCGGGTGGATTTCCGCGAGCTCGTCAAGGATCTCGCCTCCGTCTTCCACATGCGCATCGAACTCAAACAGGTGGGCAGCCGCGACGAGACCAGGATCCTCGGCGGGATCGCCCCCTGCGGCAGGGAGTGCTGCTGTGCGGGTGCGATGCCCGAGTTCCAGAAGGTGAGCATCAAGATGGCGAAGAACCAGGGGCTCTCCCTCAACCCGGGCAAGATCAGCGGGCTGTGCGGCAGGCTCATGTGCTGCCTCTCCTATGAGAACGAGTACTATGCGGGGGCGTTCAAAAAGATGCCCAAGATGGGCTCGATGGTGGGCACGCCCGAGGGCAAGGGCGCGGTCATTGCGACCGACATGCTCAAAATGAAGGTGCGCGTCAAGATCGAAAAGGACGGCGCCGTGTTCTACCGCGACTTCCCCGTCGAAGAGATCAACTTCAAAAAGGGAGAGGAGAGCGGCGCGAAAAATTCGGAAGATTGACGATTTTTTTCGCAAAACCCTTTACGAATCGCCCGAGATGTGATATAATACAGGAAAGATCAATTTGGAGGTATACCACCCATGGCTCATTCCATCAGTGATGCTTGCGTTTCCTGCGGCGCCTGCGCAGAGACTTGCCCCGTCGGTGCGATCACGCCCGGCGATTCGACGTACGTCGTCGACCCCGACGTCTGCATCGACTGCGGCGCCTGCGAAGACGGTTGCCCTACGGGCGCGATCAACGCGTAAACAACAGAGAGCACGAAAGGCGCGGCAGTCCGCGCCTTTTTGCTTGAAAACCGCTTCAAACCCCAGTTTCCTGCCGCGGCAGTTTTAATTTTTTCCGCGGCGAGCCCATGGCGCATGCCGCCCCTTCCGCCCTATGCGAGTTGTCGAATCTCTCCTCATCGGGAACTATCAGATCATACAGGACACGGAGCGCTACCGCTTCACCTCCGACTCCGTCCGTCTCGCGCGCTTTGTGCGGGCGAAGAAGGGGGAGCGGGTCGCCGACTTCTGCGCGGGCAGCGGGATCGTCGGGCTGCACTTCTTTGCAGAGAATTGCGGCGTGGCGTCGGTCACCCTCTTCGAGATGGAGGGGGAACTCGCCGGGATGAGCCGCGAGACGGTGGAGCTCAACGGGCTCGGCGAGATCTTCCGCGTGGAGGAATGCAGGGTGCAGGACATCCCGAAGGAGTACACCGAGGCGTTCTCGCTCATCCTCTGCAACCCGCCCTACGAGCGCGGGGGAGCGGGCTTCGACGCGGCGGACGGGAGAAAGGCTCCCTGCAAAAAGGAGCTCTCCCTCACCCTCGATGAGCTCCTCGACGCCGCAAAACGCTGCCTGAAATTCGGCGGAAGATTTGCCGTCGTTCACCGCGCCGACCGCGTCGCAGAGCTCTTATGTGGCATGCATGTCCGAAACCTCGAGCCCAAAAAACTGCAATTCATCGCGGGGAAGGAGGGCGCCAACCCCTACGCCGTGCTCGTGCAGGCGACCAAGGGAGCCCACGCGGGCGTGGAAGTTCTGCCCACCCTCATTAACGAAACATCATCGGTCGAAAAGATATGATCACTTTTGTAGCAACGCCCATCGGCAATCTGAAGGACATCACCCTGCGCGCGCTCGAGGAGCTGCGGGCGGCGGACGTCATCTTTTGCGAGGACACCCGTCACACGGTGCACCTCCTTTCGGCATACGACATCAAAAAGCCGCTGCTCTCCTGTCATAAATTCAACGAGAGGGAGGCGGCGCAGAAGATGATCGCCCTCTCCCGCGAGGGAAAGCGGGTCGCCGTCGTCTCGGATGCGGGGATGCCCGTCATCTCCGACCCCGGCAGCGCCGTCTGCCGCATCCTCAAAGAGGAGGGGGAGCCCTATACCGTACTCCCCGGGGCGTGCGCCTTCGTCTGCGCGCTCGTGCTCTCCGCCTTCCCCGCGGACAAATTTACCTTTGTCGGATTTCTCCCCGACAAGACCTCGCAGCGCCGTGAAGAGCTCAAACGGTACGCCCATGTCCGAAACACCCTCATCTTTCACGTCGCGCCGCACGATCTCGACGACTACGTCGGGCTGCTGCTTGAGGAGCTCGGCGACCGCAGGGCGTGCGTCGTGCGGGAGATCAGCAAGCTCCACGAGGAGAGCGTCTTCTTCCGCCTCTCGGAGGGGTATGCGGGGGAACGGCGGGGCGAATTCATCCTGCTCGTCGAGGGGGCGGAGGAGCAAGCCCCTGCGTGCGGCCTCTCCCCGCGCGAACACGTCGCCGCGCTCATGGCGGAGGGGCTCGACAAGAAGGAGGCGCTCAAGCGCGCCGCAAAGGAGCGGGGCGTGCCCAAGAGCGAGCTCTACAAACAGACGCTCGACCTTTGATTTGGGTGGTGGTATCCTCGGCTCCACCCCTGGGGAGCTGCTTTCTCCCAAGGGGATAGCAAGGGTGCCCCTCGGCATTCAAAAAGGCGGACCGCCACAGGGCGGTCCTTTTTGTTTGCGGAATTTGTCAATAAAGCGAACCGTCTCCCCCGAAATTCGTCAAATAAGCCATAAATTCGATAAAAATTGCGTGAAAATGGCGCTGAAAGAGGGACAAACTGTGGGAAAGCGCTCGGTTTTTGTTGCGCCACTCATTCAAAACTGTTATAATAGACCCATGCTCACACAGGCGTTCCCGCAGCTGAAAAACAACTTCATCATTGCCTGTATCAGGGATTTTTTCCGCTCCCCCGCGTATGCCGCCGTCATCGTGTTCCTCATGGTGGTTTCCGAGACGCAGTCGCTGGAGCTCCCCGTGTACGATTGCTATCTCGCTCTTCTGCTGCTCGGCTGTCTCTTTACAGAGGACACCCTCTGCATCGTCCCCATCGCCTGCTGCGGGTACATGACCCTCTCCGCCCCCAACAGCCCCGTGAAGAACGCACAGAGCACGGCGTTCGGAGACCCGTCCTTTGTCATCCACTTTGTCTTTGTCTTCTCGATGGCGCTCTTTTTGCTTGCCGCCAAGCTGGTCATGCTGTGCATCACCCGCTACCACAGGAGCGGAGAAAAGCCCCCCGTGCCCCGTCTTTGGGCGGGATTCGTCGCCCTCGGCGTGAGCTATATGCTCGGCGGCGCCTTCTCCCCGCACTACTCGTGGGCGACCTTCGGCTTCGGGCTCATGCAGTTCCTCTCCTTGACTCTGCTCTACGCCTATTTTTGCATCACCGTCGATTGGAAGCGGGTGAAGAAGTCCTACTTTGCGGCTCTCTTTTTGCTTATCGGACTGGGAATGTGCGTGGAGATCGCGGACATGTATACCCTCGACGGCGTCATCGTGAACGGTGTGATCGACCGCGACAAGATGTACGTCGGCTGGGGCGTCTACAACAACGTGGCCTGCATCATGGCGATGTGCATCCCCGCGCCCTGCTATTTTGCCGTCAAAGTAAAGAGGGGAGGGTGGCTCTTCACCCTGCTCACGACGGTCTTTCTCGGGGCGACGGTGCTCACCCAGAGCCGCGGCGGCATGCTGTTCGGCTCGATCGTCTACCTCGTCTCCATCCTCTATGTCCTCCTCTCCGTGCGTGGAAGGGCGCGGCAGGGACACCTTGCCGTTCTCATCGCCCTCCTTCTCCTCTTCTTTGTCTGCGGCGTCCTCTTGCGCGAGAAGATCGACGCCCTCTTTGCCTCCATCATCAAGGTGGGGATGAGTTCGAGCGGGCGCGTCCGGATCTATAAGGCGTGCTGGGAGACCTTCCTGCAAAACCCGTGGTTCGGCGTGGGGTTCTACGACACCCCGGGCGTGAGTTTCGACGAGTTCCTGCACTTCATGTCCCCCCGCGCGCACAATACCATTTTACAGCTGCTCGCGACGGGCGGACTCACCTGCTTTTTGACCTACTGCTACCACCGCATCCAGACGATGATCCTGCTCTTCCGCAAGCGGTCGCACGAGAAGGCGTTCGTCACGCTCTCCATCCTCGCCCTGCTTCTCACGAGCCTGCTCGACTGCAACTTCTTCAACTTCGGACCCGCGATCATCTACGGCATCCTGCTCGCCTCCGCCGAAGGGTTCGAAAACGTCCCCCGCCGCAAGACGCTGCTCACCCCGCTCGGCGGCGGAGAACCCGATTTCGGCATCGCACGGGCAGGGTATTTCTCCCGCTGACAACTATTGACTAAGCATAGTAAAACCCCTCAGGGCTCGCGCTCCGAGGGGCTTTACTATATGATAAGGGGGAAAATTATGAGCTACATTTGTTTGATGGCTCTATTATAAGTCATCGGCAGGCAAAAGTAAAACATTTTCCGAAAGTTTTTCGAAAAATGTCGATTTTTCACATTTTTATCATTGTCTGCGTGGATCTTTCAGCGAAAACGCCCAAAAGCGTAAATAATTCACACAATGACCTTTGAGGGGGAGGTCACAGGAACCGGCACAAAAAGCAGGCGGCGATCACGCCGAGAAAGTTGGCAAGGAGGGCGATCGCGATGGGGCGGGCGAGCTTTTTCTTTTTTGCGCCGGCAAAGTAGAGGGCGGAGATGTAGAACACCGTCTCGCTCGAGCCGTAGGCGCAGGCGGCGCACCGCCCGATGTAGCTGTCCGCGCCGTAGGCAGAAAAGATCTCCGAGAGAAGCGCCGTCGAGCCGCTCCCCGAAAAGGGCTTGATGAGGACGAGCGGGGAGATCTCGGGCGGGATGCCGAGAAATTTCAAGCAGGGCGCGATCAGGCGGGAGAGCATCCCCGCGAGCCCGCTCGCTTCGAAGAGGGAGGAGAGGATGAGGATCGCCGCGAGATAGGGGAAGATGGAGAGGAGAAGGGGCACGGCTTCCTTCACCCCCTCGGTAAAGCAGTCGTACAGCTTCACCCGCCGCACGAGGGCGAAGGCGAAGAGGCACAAAAAGAGGAGGGGAATGACGTAGGCGACCGGATTCATGAAGGTCTCCTTCGGACATGGGTGCCGCGTCTTCGCTCAAGTTTCCGCATTTGGGGGAGAAACCGCTTCGCTTTGTCGGCGAGAAAGAGGAGGAGCACGCCCGCCGCGGAGGAGACGAGGGTCGCGAGCAGGGTGGGGAGAAAGATGTCTGCGGGGGAGGCGGAGCCCGCGGCGAGACGGAGGGCGATCACCGTCGTGGGGAGGAGCTGCAGGCTCGTCGCGTTGAGCACAAAGAGCATGTCGGCGGCATAGCGGTTGCCTTGGGCGAGGAAGCGGGAGGTCGCCTTGACGCCGAGGGGCGTGGGCGCGCCGGGGAGCCCCAAGAGGTTGGCGGAGATGTTTTCCCCCGCGTAGAGGAGCGCCTCACGGTCGTCTGAGCGGAGGAGCTTCCCCATCACGGGGAGGGTGCGCCGCGCGAGCCCCTGCGCGAGCCCGCTCTTTTCGAGCACCTTAAAAAATCCCAGCCAAACGCAGTAGGCGGCGAGAAGGGACAGGCAGAGCAGCGCGGCTTTTTCGCCTCCGTCGAGCATGGCGGCGAGGAACCCGTCGGGGTCATGCAGAAGAAAGAGGAGGGCGGAGAGCAGAAAGATCGCCGCAAAAATCGCGTTCATGCGCTATTTTATGCCCCTTTCCCCGCGGGTATGTCTGAGATTCCGCTCGCGACTCAAAGGTGGAGCCGAGGTTCGGCTTCCCCCCGCGGGGTCGCAAAACGCATTCTCGCACACCAGCCCAGTGGGCTGTGTGCGGCGTTTTGCGGTGAGTGAGCGCATTCGCCGCGCGAACGGTGACCGAGCGCGGGACTCTACCCGCGCGAGACAGTGGCGCGTAGCGCCGAAAGGGGTTTCGAACCCCTTCACCGCCTGTGGCGGAGCTCCCCCAAAGGTGGAGCCAAGGGGCGGACTTCGTACGGCAGTGCTGTGCCACCTTCCCCCCGTAGGGGGAAGGCTTCTCGCCCCCAAAGGTGGAGCCAAGAAAAAAGCCTCCCCCCTTATCCTTGAGAGGGGAGGACGTCGCGCACAGCCGCGACAGGTGGGGGGTGGCGAACTTCGCGTCCCCTATTGGGCTACTTTATTGATTTTCTTTTACCCACGGGGTAGGCTCATTTGTTGTGGGGTCGTAATGCCACCAATCATTGTAGCTCGCCCATTCCTCCGCCGTCGGCGCATCCTCGGTAAAGTAGTATCGCGTCGCAGAAGTGAGTTCAGAGTTGACGGAACCGATCGTAATGTTTTCCCACTCTTCCGCTGTCCCTTTATAGTAAACGGCTTTCAGCCCGTAGCAATTACCGAACGCACACAATCCGATTGAGGTCACGCCACTCCCAATTGTCACGCTCGTAAGGCTGTGGCAACCATCGAACGCAAGATTTCCGATCTCGGTCACGCCGCTCCCGATCGTCACACTCGTCAGCCCACTGCAACGTTTGAACGCATAAGCGGGAATGCTCTGGACGTTTTCTCCAAAGGTAACACTGCTTAATTTGAGGCAATTATAGAAGGGAGACCCCCCCGACTCTGCCACCGTGCAATTCTCGGCATTCCAAATGACAGTTTGTAGCCCGTTACAACCACCGAACGCCCACAATCCGATTGAGGCCACGCTGCTCCCAATCGTCACACTCGTCAGCCCGTTACAACCCGAGAACGCCTCATATCCGATCGAGGTCACGCCGCTCCCGATCGTCGCACTTGTTAGTCCGCTGCAACCCGAGAACGCGCGATATCCGATCTCGACCACGCTATCGGGGATCTTTAATTCTCCCTTCAGCCCGCTGCATTTTTCGAACGCAGAATCTCCGATCTTGGTCACGCCGCTCCCGATCGTCACACTTGTCAGTCCGTTGCAATTCATGAACGCTTCATTTCCAATCGAGGTCACGCTATCGGGGATCGTGATGTCCTTCAGTCCACTGCGCTCCCCGATCCCCTCGAACGCACGATCCGCAATTACTTTTGTGTTGGCGCGAATCGTATAGCTTTCCGAGATCGTGTATTTGGCATTGATCAAATAATTCCTAATATAGAGGACGCCACTTTCGTCCCAATGCGAAGCATCGTTATAATATGCCGTACCATCGAACGCATGGCCTCCTATCGCAGTCACGCCGCTCCCGATCGTCACACTCGTCAGCCCGATGCAATTATAGAACGCATTGTCGCCGATCGATTTCACGCTGTCGGGGATCGTAATGCTCGTCAGCCCATAGCAATCCTCGAACGCACTGTGTCCGATCGAGATCACGCCATCGGGGATCGTAATGCTCGTCAGCCCATAGCAATCCTCGAACGCACGATCCGCAATTACTTTTGTGTTGGCGCGAATCGTATAGCTTTCCGAGATCGTGTATTTGGCATTGATCAAATAATTCCTAATATAGAGGACGCCACTTTCGTCCCAATGCGAAGCATCGTTATAATATGCCGTACCATCGAACGCATGGCCTCCTATCGCAGTCACGCCGTTCCCAATCGTCACACTCGTCAGCCCGTTACAACCCGAGAACGCCTCATATCCGATCGTGGTCACGCTGCTCCCGATCGTCACGCTCGTCAGCCCGCTGCAATTTTGAAACGCGCAATCTCCGATCGAGGTCACGCTGCCCCCAGCCGTTACACTCGTCAGCCCGCTGCAATTTTGAAACGCGCAATTTCCGATCGAGGTCACGGGCAAGTCTTCGTTCGTCGAAGGGATCACAAGATCGGTATCCTCGCAGCTTCCGATTCCAATAACTGAATATGTGCGATCATCATTCAGTCGATATTTCAGCCCAACGGAGGGATTTTTTTGCTCGTAATTGCAAGCTGTGCAGACTTTGCCCGCCCCGAAGTCGTGTGCGGTTTCGTTTTTCCTCTCACCGCAAACGGTGCATTCTTGCCAATGGCTGTAATAATCACTCTGCCATGTCGTCCCGAAGGCATGTGCGGTTTCGTTGTCTTTCTTGCCGCAAACGGTGCATTCTTGCCAATGACCGTTTTCATCGCTCTGCCATGTCGCCCCAACGCTATGTGCGGTTTCGTTGTCTTTCTTGCCGCAAACGGTGCATTCTTGCCAATGACCGTTTTCATCGCTCTGCCATGTCGCCTCAAAGCTATGCGTGGTTTCGTTTTTTATCTCGCCGCAAACGGTGCATGTTTGCCAATGACCGTTTTCATCGCTCTGCCATGTCGCCTCAAAGCTATGCGTGGTTTCGTTTTTCTTTTCGCCGCACACGGTGCATTCTTGCCAATGGCTGCTTTCATCGCTCTGCCATGCCTCTCCGAAATTGTGTGTAGACTCGGTTTCGGTCAGCTTTTCACCGCACACTTCGCAGACATGGTAGTGCGTGTCTTCGTCTTGCTCCCATTCCGATTTGGCTTGGTGCCCCGTTGCCTGCTTTTGGACAGCGGCGAGCGTCGTCTTTTCTGTACAACTTTCGTCGAGGAAGAGCTCATGGCATCTTTTGCATTCGAAATACAGCCCGTTGCCGCCCTCGGTGCAGGTCGCCTCTTTCGCCTCGTGCCGAATGGGCTCGTGCGCATGATTTTGGGAAGGGATCACGACACTGCTCTTGTCCTCAATCGGCTGCTCTCCTTCCGCGTCAGAAAAGAATTGCTTGCACCTGCCGCATTCCCAATATTCGTCGTTGCCATCCTCCGTATCGGTCGCCTCCTTTGCCTCGTGCTTCGTCATATCGTGTTTGAGCGCGGGGATCGAGAGGTCCTCGAGTTGCGTTTCGCCCTCTTCGTCGGCAAAATCCAGCCCGCAATCCGAACAGTGCCAATAATGCTTGGTGCCTTCCGTGGTGCAGGTCGGCTCAACCTCGTCGTATTCGGTCATCACGTGGACGTGCGGGGTCTCGGGTTCCTTGCCGCCGCTCGTTGTGCCGCCGCCCGTTCCGCCGCACGCCGAGATGCCTAACATGAGGCAGAGGGCGCTCATCATGGCAAGCAGGATGAGCCAAAATTTGTGTTTCATTATGAATACCTCCTAAAATTTTTGCCGGCATAAAAAATAAGGACGCCCGACAATATCGGGCGCCCGCAAAGAGTATCCCCATATTGTCTGCGTCACAATTTCCCGGTTAGTAGCGGAAAAAAGGATACACCGATGCCGTTGTACCGTACTACTAACCAATATGGAATTGTGACGCAACTTTATTCTACCACAGCCATAAAAATTTTGCAAGGGAATTTGAAAAAAATATGGAAAGGTCGGAAAGGCGGCGCGCGGAATGATTTACAAAAGGGCGAAATTGCGCTATAATACAGGGCGAGAGGTTTTTATGAGCAAAAAATATTACATTACGACGCCGATCTACTACCCGAGCGGCAACTGGCACATCGGGCACTGCTACACCACGGTCATCTGTGACGCCCTCGCGCGCTTCCATAAGATGAAGGGGGAGGAGGTCTTCTTCCTCACGGGCACGGACGAACACGGTCAAAAGGTGGAGAAGCAGGCAAGGGCGCGCGGGATCACGCCGCTCGAATTCATCGACCCGCTCGTCGCCGAACTCAAGGACATGTGGCGGCTGCTCGACATCGGCTACGACCGCTTTATCCGCACGACCGATGCCGATCATATTGCCGTCGTGCAGAAGATCTACGAGAAGCTCTTTGCGAGCGGCGACATCTACAAATCGGAGTACGAGGGCTATTATTGCACCCCGTGCGAGGCGTTCTGGACGGAATCGCAGCTCCAGGGCGGCAAGTGCCCCGACTGCGGGCGGGAGGTGACGAGGCAGAAGGAGGAGAGCTACTTCTTCCGTCTCTCGAAGTACGCGCCCCGCATCCTCAAACTGTATGAGGACTCCCCCGAGTTCTTGCAGCCGAAGTCGCGCGTCAACGAGATGGTGAATAACTTTTTGAAGACCGGGCTCAACGATCTGTGCGTCTCGCGCACGACGGTGAAGTGGGGGGTGCCGCTGCCCTTCGACGAGGCGCACACCGCCTATGTGTGGGTGGACGCTCTCTTCAACTATCTCTCCGCGCTCGGCTACGGGACGGAGGACGACGGGCTCTACAAAAAGTTCTGGCCCGCCGATCTGCACCTCGTGGGCAAGGAGATCGTGCGCTTCCACGCCATCATCTGGCCCGCCTTCCTCATGGCGCTCGACATCCCTCTTCCGAAGCAGATCTACGGACATGGGTGGCTCCTCATCGGCGGAGACAAGCTCTCCAAGAGCAAGCAGGACGCCGTGAAGACGGAGCTCACCGACCCCTACGAGCTGGTCAAGCGGTACGGCACGGACGCCGTCCGCTACTTCCTTCTCCGCGAGATCCCCTTCGGCAGCGACGGGGAATACACCAACGAGCGCTTTCTCACGCGCATCAACGCCGATCTTGCTAACGATTTCGGCAATTTAGTCTCGCGCACGCAGGCGATGATCGCGCAGAACTTTGGCGGAAAGGTCCCTCCGCGCGGGAGCGAAGAGGCGGCGGACCGCGAGCTCATTTCCATGGCAAGCGGGCTTTTTGAACGGGTCGACGCGGACATGGGTGCCCTGAATGCGCCCAATGCCCTCGAAGACATCTTCGCCGTCGTCGCGCGCGCCAATAAATATATCGACGAAACGACGCCGTGGATCCTCGCAAAGGACCCCGAAAAAAGGGAGCGGCTCGGCACCGTGCTCTACAACCTCGCCGAGACGGTGCGCATCGTGTCCGTTCTGCTCAAGCCCTTCCTCACCAAGGCGCCCGCGGCGATTTTGCGCAGCCTCGGCTGTGATGCGGACGACGGGTTCGACACCCTCACCTTCGGCATGTTGAAGGAGGGCACGGCGGTCGAAAAGCTCCCGCCCGTCTTTCCGCGGATCGACATCAAAAAGGAGCTCGCCGAGGTGGAGAAGCTCGTCAAAGAGCGCGCCCTTCCGGCTTCCCAAACGGAGAAGAACAGCCCGTCCTCTGCGGGAAAGGATTCTACCGCTTGCCCTCCCTCTGCGGGAAAGGGCTCTGCCGCTTGCCCTCCCTCTGCGGGAAAGGGCTCTACAGCTTGCCCGCCCCCTGCGTCAGGGGGAGGGGTAGGGGAGGGGGTCCGCCCCCAAAAGCCCGAGATCACCTATGATGACTTCGCCAAGCTTGAGCTGAGAGTGGGCGAAGTGATCGCCTGCGAAAAGGTCAAAAAGAGCGAAAAACTGCTGCACGAGACGGTGAAGATCGGCGGGGAGACCCGTTCCGTCGTCTCCGGCATCGCAAACTATTACACGCCCGAGGAGATGGTCGGCAAAAAGGTCGTCGTCGTCACCAACTTAAAGCCCGTCAAGCTGTGCGGCGTGCTCTCCGAGGGCATGATCCTCTGCGCGGAGGATGGGCAGGGCAACCTCGCCCTCGTCTCCCCCGAGAGAGCGGTCGAAGACGGCGGGACCGTCCGATGATCGACGTCCATGCCCACTTCGCGGAGGAGGGGTACGACCTTCCCGCCGAGTGGGAGAGGATCAAGGCGGCGGGGGTCGGCACCGTCATCCTTGCGGCAGACACGCTGCAACACGCCGCGTGGCATGCGGAGTTTGCCGAGGTGCACGGCGGCGCTTATTTTACAGTGGGCGTCCACCCCGAATTTGCCCCCTGCGCCCCGGATGAAGAGGGGCTGCGCGCCCTTGCCTTCCGCCCGAAGTGCGTCGCGATCGGCGAGATCGGGCTCGACTATCACTACGACGGCATCGACAAAAATGCCCAGTGGGAGCTGTTCGAACGGCAGCTCGCGCTCGCGGAGGAACTCACTCTCCCCGTGCAGATCCACTCCCGCGACGCCTGTCAGGACACCCTCGCCCTCCTGCGCGGGCACGAAAAATTTCTGCGCGGCGGGTTTCTCATGCACTGCTATTCCTACGGGGCGGAGAATCTTTCCTCCTTTGCGCAGCTTGGCGCCTACTTCTCCTTCGGCGGGGTCATCTGCTTCAAAAATGCGCGCCGTGCAGTGGAAGCGGTGGGGGCATGTCCGAGGGAGAGGCTTCTGTCCGAGACGGACAGCCCCTATCTCTCCCCCTTTCGCGGGCAAAAAAATTCGCCTGCGAACATCCCCGTCATCGTCAAAAAGATCGCCGAGATCAAGGGGCTTTCGGTGGAGGAGACGCAGGAGCAGCTCCTGTGCAACGCCCGCAGGCTCTTCCCCAAACTATCATGAAGGACACTTATACCTATCAGATCGGAGAAAATCTCTACATCAACCTCACCAACCGCTGCACCAACCGCTGCGTCTTTTGCGTGCGCAACGGAAAGGAGACCTACGAGGGGCACGCGCTGTGGCTCAAAGGGAGGGAACCCGCGGCGGAGGAGATCGTGGGGGAGATCGTGGGGGAGATCGGCGACCCGAAGCGCTACCGCGAGATCGTGTTCTGCGGCTTCGGAGAGCCCACCTTCCGTTTGGATGCGATGCTCATGATCTGCGACGCCGTCCATGCCAAGGGCGGGCGGACGCGGCTGAATACCAACGGTCACGGAAGCCTCATCGCGGACATGGATATAACGCAATCGCTCGTGGGGCGGCTCGACGGCATCAACATCTCCCTCAACGCGCCCGACGAGGAGAGCTACAACGCGGTGTGCCGTCCGCAAAAAGAGGGCGCTTTCAGAGCCATGCTCGACTTTGCCGCCGCATGCAAACGGCGGGGCATCTGCGCATGGTTCTCCGTCGTCGACTGCATCGGGGAGGAAGCCGTCGGACGATGTAAAAAACTGGCGGAGGAGGTGGGGCTGCCCCTCCGCGTCCGCGAAACGATCGTATAAAAAACCGCCCCCGCAGTTTTCCCGAAAGGGGACGGGGGCTTTCTCTTATGTTGGGAGGGGGACGCCCTCATCACACAATTTGGGCATACCATGTCCGCGTTATGAGAGGAGAAAGATGGAAATCCGTGAAGTTTTACAGCGGCACGGCTTCGGCTTCAAGAAGCAGTACGGGCAGAATTTTTTGACGGACACCAACCTTTTGCGCGCCATCGTGCAGGATGCGGGCGTCGACCAAAACACGAACGTGCTCGAGATCGGCGCGGGGGCGGGCGCCCTCACCCGTGCGCTGAGCGAGCGCGCAGGGAGGGTCGTCGCCTACGAGATCGACAGGACGCTCGAACCCATCCTTGCCGAGACGCTCGCGGGCTGCGAGAACGTGGAGGTCGTCTTCCGCGATTTTTCGTGCGCCGATCTTGCCGCCGTCGAAGAGGAGCTGGGCAGCTACACCGTCGTGGCGAATCTGCCCTACTATATCACCACGCCCGCCGTGATGCGCTTCGTCGAGGAGGCAAATTGCTGCCGCGGGCTCACCGTGATGGTGCAGGAGGAGGTCGCGCGCAGGTTTGCCGCTGCGGCTGGGACGCCCGATTACGGCGCGGTGACGGCGGCGATCGCCCTGAGGGGGAGGTGCGAGATCGTGCGGAAGGTGTCGCGCAGCTTGTTCACCCCCCGCCCCAACGTCGATTCTGCCGTCGTGCGCATCGTGTTCGAGGAGGACCGCATCCCGGTGAAGAGCAAGAGCGCCTACCGTGCGGCGGTGCGGGCTGCGTTTTCAGCGCGGCGGAAGACGCTCGAAAATAACCTGATGTCGGCATTTGATCTCACCCGCGAAGGGGCGCGCGGGGCGCTTGCGGCGGCGGACATTCCCGAAGGGGTGCGCGGGGAGACCCTCTCGCCCGAGCAGTTCGCCCTTCTCTCCGACGTGCTGTTTGACCGCGGCATCGCAAAGTGAGACCGCGGAGAATGAAAAAATTCAAGCGGCGCGGCGACCCACAGGTCGCCGCGCCGCATTTCTGTTCATTTCAGATGGGAACGGTTATGAATTCTCCGCGGAGGGGAACGGTCAGATGGGTGAAGCCGATCTCCTTCAACGCCTCGACTGCCCTGCCGCGGTTTTGGCAGAGGAAGGCGGGACCGTGCGCGTCCGAGCCGTAGGAGACCGCCCTTCCGCCCAACGCAAAGTATCGCTTGAGGACGCTGACATCGGGCAGGAAGGGGGCATGCAGTCCCGCCGTCGAGCCGTTGACCTCCAAAATCTTGCCGCGGTCGATGATCTCCTGCAGGATGGCGTCGAAGAGGCGGGGGAACTGTTCGTAAGTCATCTCCCTGTGCCCGAAGGGCGCATTGCGCGAGGGGTAGCCGATGTGCCCCACGATGTCATACGCATACTGTGCGCCGAGGCTCTCCTGCACGCGGTAAAGGTAGCGCTCATACGCCTCCTCCCTCGTCTTTCCCTCAAAGAAGGGGGCGAAATACACGTCCGCCCCGTCAATGATGTGCACGCTGTTGATGACAAAGTCGGGCGCAAATTCCCTCTGGATCGAGCACAGGTGTGCCTGCACGGCGGGGTCGGGGCAAAAGCCGAATTCCCCGCCGACGAGCATGCAGAACGTGCCGTCCGTCTCCTTCTCCTGTAACGCTCGGGCATGGGGGAAGTAGCGCGCGGGGTCGGTCGTCGGAAAGGGACCTCCGCCTGCTTCAAAGTGGGCGGGGGAGAGGGCGTCGCAGTCGAAGTGCTCGGAGACGCCGTAGTAGCCGATGGCTTGCTCCCGTGCGGCGCGCACCATCTCTTCGAGGGTGGCATGACCGTCGGGGGAAAAATAGGAGTGGGTGTGAAGATCGCAGATCATGCCTCGATTGTATCACGGCAGGGCGAAAATGTCAAATCATGTCGTGCGCTTTGTCAAAATCTCTGCGCCGAAGACGGAGGATGAGAGCTTTTTGAAGGCTCCTCCTCGGACATGGGTGCCACGTATGAACTCTGCCGCAGTTTCAAACGTGGAGCATTGTCTGCCGCGGCAGCCCCTTACACAGGCAGAATGCAGGAAGGCAGGGGAGATTTTCCCCGAACGGTTGCAATTTTTGCAGGATGTGGTATAATAAGGGCGTACAAACATCATCGGAAGGAGGTCGCATATGATTTTGAAGAGTTTCGACGGGAAAGACCTGTATGTGCACGAGTGGAGGGAGGTGGAGCGCCCCAAAGCCGTCGTGCAGATCGTCCACGGCATGGCGGAACACGCCGCGCGGTACGACGATTTTGCACGCTTTCTCAACGAGCGGGGATACGTCGTCGTCGCCGACGACCACCGCGGGCACGGGAAGACGGACCCCGACACCCTCGGCTATGCGGAGGGGAACATGTTCGCCGACACCGTCAAGGACGAGGGTGTGATCACCGACTTCTATCGGGCGCAGTATCCGAATCTTCCCTATTTGCTGTTCGGCTTCTCCTACGGCTCCTTCATCGCCCAGAGCTATCTCGCGGAATACGGCTCAAAACTCACCGCGGCGGTCATCGCGGGAAGCAGTCACAAAAAGGACTTCGAAGTGTATCTCGGAAGCCTTGTCGCGGGCATGGGGTGCCTCTTTTCGCCCAAGAAGCCCGCAAAGCTCATTGAAAATCTCTCCTTCGGTTCCTACAAAAAGAAGTTCGAAGACCGCGAATGGCTCTCGGTGGACAAGGAGAACAACGCGCGCTACGCCGCCGATCCGCTCTGCGCCTTCACCTGTTCCAACCGCTTTTACAGGGACTTTTTCAAGGGGCTTCGGAGCCTGTATACCAAGGAGTACATCGCAAAGCTCCCCAAGCGGCTGCCCATTCTTCTCGCGTCGGGGGAGAGCGACCCCGTCGGCAACATGGGCAAGGGCGTGAAGAAGCTGTATGATTTTTACACCCGTCAGGCGGGCATGTCCGACGTCGCGATGGTGCTCTTCGAAAACAGCCGCCACGAGTTTTTGAACGAAAAGGACGGGCGGGACATCAAGTGGGGGACGATCATGGAGTTCTTTGAGGAGCAGATCGTCTAAGTCCGCTCTGCCTGTATGAAAGTTGAAGAAAAATACGCCGAACTCTCGGTGTATTTTTTCATGGAGAAAAGAGGAGCGGGGTAGGAAGTTCACCCCTCGGCTCCACCCCTGGGGGAGCTCCGCCACAGGCGGTGAGGGGGTTCGCCTCCCCCCTTATACTTGAGGGGGGAGGATGTCGCGGCTCCACCGCGACAGGTAGGGGGTGTATCATTTGAATGACACCCCTTCCGTCTCGCCGAAAGGCGGCGAGCCACCCACACCTCGAGGGGTGGACAAGGGGTTTACGCGTCATGTTTCCCGACCGAGGCATTCTAAATTGCGTCATGTTGAGCGTAGTCGAAACATGTCCTTATTTTTATAATGCGGACACCCTTCGACAAGCTCAGGGTGACGTGATTAGGAGCGCAAACGGGGTGACGTGATCAAGAAAGGGCGGCAGAGTAGGGTGACGTGATCAAGAAAGGGCGGC
>CANQNB010000008.1 GCA_947625065.1 uncultured Clostridia bacterium
GACGTTGAGCAGCGTCGTCTTCCCTGCGCCGCTCTCACCGAGGACGGCGGTGATCTCCCCCTCTCCGAACGTCAGCTGCACGTCTTCGAGGGCGACGCGTTTCCCATACCGCTTTGTGACATGTTCGAGCTTCATGACCGCCACCTCACGAGAAGACGATAGGCGCCGTAGCACAGCCCCTCGAGGAGGAAGCCGAGGAGGACGGCGACGAGGGTGAGAGCGAGCAGGCGGGGCATCTGCACGAACATCTTCGCCTCCTGCATCATGCCGCCGAGGCTCTGGAAGGTGCTCGCGAGCACTTCGCCCGAGATGGTGATCTTGAGCCCCATCGAAAAGATGGAGCCCGCCTGTCCCAAGATAGCGGGAGCGATGAGCGGCAGGACCATCCGGAAGAGGCGGCGGAAGGTGCCGATGCGGAAGGCGCGCGCGAGGTCGCCGTACGTCTCTGTCACTTCGTCGACGGCGGACAGCGTCGCGGCATACACCGCGGGGAGCAGAACGAGCAGGGAGACGATGACGGGAGCGATGCGCGGCGTCGTCCATAAGAGTAGCATCAGAATGACCGCCATGGTGGGCACCGTCCGCAGCACGGAGACGATGGGAGACAGAAAAGAGCGTACCCATGTCCAAAGACCGGCGATAAGAGCGAGCAAAACGCCGAGCAAAAGGGAGACGGCAAAGGCGACTGCGGTCCTCAATAGCGTGCCGCCGAACGCCGTCCAGAACTGCGCCTCAACGAGGAGCCGCCCCACCTCTTTGCACGTCTGCACAAAGGAGGGAAGGACGTAGTCGTTGCGCACGGCAAAACAGGCGACGGTCCACGCCAGGATCATGACGAGGATCGCCGCCGCAGAGAGCGCAAAATTTTTCAGGAACGCGCGCTTCAAGCCGCCCCTCAAAGGAAGAACGCGTCTTCGGGCATCTTTGCGGATGTGTCGTCGACGGCGATGAGTTTCTCGAGGAAGGAGAGCACCGCAGCCTTACAGCTCGCGGCGGGGGTGTAGCGGACAGAGCAGCGCGCGACGACCTCCTTGGTCAGATTGTTCGCGTTGAAGGAGGGGGTGAGCCCGTCGGTGCGCTTGGTCGCGAGCAGGTCGATGAGATGGGCGGGTTCGGCGTCTGCAAGGTACTGCGCGCTGCGCCCGAGCGCCTCTGTGACCTCTTCTACCGCGTCCGCATACTTCTCGGAGACGGAGTTCTTGACGACGAGCACCGCCTGCGGATAGCCGCCTTCCCCATAGATGGCTTGCAGATCCCCTGCCATTTGGAAAGGCTTGGCGGTGGCGGAAGTCCCCGTGATCTTTGTGCTCGCGGTCGGTTCGGGGACGAGATAATAGTCGCAGCCGCTCGCGGGAGAGACGTTTTCGGGTGCGAAGGGCACGAGGTTGACCTTTTCGGCATCTGCCTGCGCCTGAGCGCTCTCGAGCACGGTGAAGGGAATTTCGTTATCGCTCAAGGTCGCGCGGAGGGTGAGCCCGGGGACATTGGGGAGTTGGACGACGCCGAGCTTCTTGCCCTTGAGCGCCGAGAGATTTTCCTTGGTGAGCACGGGGTTTTCGGCCGTCGTGAGGAAGTAGAGGTTGCCGTTGGTGACGGCGCCCGCCATCCGGTAGCTCTCGCCCGTGCCGAGTTTGAGGGAAGCGGCGTTGAGGGGCAGGATGCAGAAGTCTGCCTTGGGCGCCTCCCCCGTCACGTAGCTGACGATGGTGTTCGCATCGACGACGTGGACGTCGAAGGTGTAGTTTGCGGCGGACCGGGCGGAGAGCGCGGAGGCTCCTTCCCCTTCGATGAGGTTGGCGAGCGCGAGCGCGGGCGCGCCGTCGGGTGCGTAGACGCTCAAAGTGACCGCCCCGGGATCTGCGGGGTCGGGATTCTCCCCGCCGAGAAAGGTGCAGGCGCCCAAAGAGAGCGATGCCGCAAGCAGCGCCGCGGCTGTGACAGAAGCAAACAATTTTTTCATATCATAACTCCTTTGAAAATTGATCTGATCGATGCTTTTTCGGACATGGTATGCCCATTTGCCGTCTCATGCCCAAATTCGCACCTGCGAATAAGAGCAGGCGGCGGGCGGGGCGCATCAGAATTTACTGAACAGCGCCTTTGCTGTGACGCCGTGGAGCTTGCCGAGTTTCCCCGTGAGCGCATTGGTGACGGGGGGCGGGGCGTCGAGCACGACGGAGAGCACCGAGACACCCTTCCCGCGGTAAGGGATTCCCATTCTGCCCACGATGTATGCGCCGTACTCCGAAAGATGGGCGTTGACCGAGGGCGCCGAGGCGAGATCCTCGACAATGACGGAGAGGATGGCGATGCGCGCCTCCTCCGCTGCGGACCGGTCTGATACCGACAGTTCTTGCATAAAAAATCCCCCTTCACCGCAGGGCAAAGGGAGAGAACGGAGCATGCTCCGCCGTCTGTGTTGTTCCTTGCCCTTTGCGGTTAGAACCTCTTTCCGTTCAGGTAGCCTGATTATAGCACGTCTGCGCGAAAAGTGCAAGTTTATTTTGCGAAAATCTAAAATATTTTTTACGGAAGTATTGACAACCGCAAAAAAATTTTGTATAATCATATCACTCTTTCGTGAAAACGGCAAATCCGCATTGGGGAGCGGATGGGCTGAAAAAGTTCAATCGGAACGGGGAACAGATTTCTGTCCCCCGTTCCGATTTTTTCGCGTACACGCGTGCACGCATTCGTATCAATTTGTCTTCCCCGTCACGGGGAGGCGGGCGGCTCCCCTCTCTGCTGCTGCTTGCGCCGCTTGCGATTCACGAGCACGATGGGGAGCACGATGGCTGCCGCAAGCAGCCCAAGGAGGAGAAGAAGGGCGATGAGCGCGATGGCGAACCACAGGATGGGAGAGAGCGAAAATGTGCTCGCCGAGGCATCGGTCTCGGGCATGGGTGCCTCCGATTCGGTGAGTGTGAAGGTGAGTTCGCCGACGGGGAGGCGTTCCCTCTTGAAGTAATAGCCCCCCTCCCGCGTCTCAAAGCTGAGCGAACTGTATGCGAGGCGGTAGGGCGTGGAGATCGCGATCTCGACGCTCTTCACCTTGCTCCACCGCTGCTGGGAGGAGAGAAGGTAGGAATATTCGAAGCCGTTCTCGTCTGCGGTGGGATAGAGCGGGGAGCAGACGGCGTGTTCGAGCCAGCCGAACGCGGGCACGGTGAGCTCGTAGGAATACCACTGCATGAACGCCTCCTCGCGGAGAGAGTCGGGCGAGCCGTAGATCACGCACTTGTTGGAGGCATTGGTGTTCTTGGTGAGCATCTGCACGAATCCGCCGAACCAGTCGCGGTCGGAGATCTGCGAGCCCTGCGGACGGAAGCGGAGCGCATAAGCGGGAAAGGTCGTGACCGAGCGGAAGATGGAGGGCGTCTCCGTTTCGAGCATCTCGGTGCAGAAGAGGTCGGTGTAGACGCCGTAGGTGAGGTTTTCGATGTCCTCCCCGATCGTCGTGAGCGAGACGGTGTTCTCCCCCGCCGTCACGTCGAAGCGCGCTTGCAGCCGTCCGTTCTCGGTGACTGCCGTCATGGGACTGCGCGAGAGGATGCGGGTGCGCGCGGGGTTGCACTCAAAGGTGAGTGCGAAGGTGAACATCTTCTTGTCGTGGTCTTCGATCGCCGCCTCGGGCACGTTGACGCGGAAGAGATACTCGCAGACGGGGAGTTCGGCGTCGGCATAGAAAGAGTCGACTGCCTGTCCGTGCACGATCTGCATAAGGCTGCTGCTGAAATCGAGGGTGCGGCTGTAATAGCCGACGTAGCTGTGGCGCATCTCCGTCTCGACGGGTAGACCGTTTGCGGTGATGGCGTGGAAGTCGGCGCAATCCGCCGAAATGTAGGAGGGGCGGGACGCCTGCGGGAATAGAAGGGAGAGGGTGGCGTCCTCCCCCGTCGGGTTGAAGAAGGTGTACTTCGTCGTCACACAGGCATCGTAGACGGCGTTGAGGGCGAGGTCATCGGGTGCACCGACGGCGGGAAGTTTGCCGATATTCAGAAAGATGCTTTCCTTTTCGACGATCACGGGACTCTCCCCGTTGAGGAGCACGCCCGAGACGGTCGCTCCCTCACAGGTCGGCTGCGCGGCGGCACCTGCCGCGGTGTGCGGCGATAGGATGGCGAGCAATCCCGCCCCCGAGAGAGGGATGGCGAGCAAGATCGCGCCAAGACGCTTCCCCATATGCCTACTTTTCCTCCTTATGCCCTGTTCCGTCCATGAAACCATCCTCGGGCGGGGACGGAAATTCCACCCAAAAGGTGCTACCCTTGCCGAGCTCGGACTCCACGCCGAACGGGCAGCCCTGACGGACGAGAATGCTCTTGACGATGGACAGACCGAGCCCCGTTCCCTTGACGGGGCGCTTGTGTGCCTCTTTGGAGCGGTAATAGCGCTCCCAGATGGTCTGCTTCTCCTCTTCGGCGATGCCGCTCCCCGTGTCCTCCACTTCGATGCGGGCGCCGCCGTGGGCGCGGAACAGGCGGATGCGCACCGTCTTGTCCTCCCCCGTATAGTTGACCGCGTTGCCGATCAGGTTGTAGATGACCTGCTCGATCCGCTCGCGGTCGGCAAAGGCATAGAGGTCCTCTTCGATCTCGCATTCGAAGACATAGCCGAGCGTGACTTTGAGATAGGCGAAGCGGTCGGCGATCCTATAGACCGTCTCGGAGAGATTGAAGACGGTGGGCGCCTGCAACCCCACCCCCGAGCGAAGTTTGGAGAGGTCGAGCACATCCTCGACGAGGGCGCTCAGGCGGTCGGCTTCGTCGATGATGATGCCTGCGTGGGCGTCGCGCTTCTCCTTGTTGTCTCCCGAGATCTCGCGGATCATCGAGGCGTATGCCTTGATCATCGTGAGCGGAGTGCGGAAGTCGTGGGAGACGTTCGCGATGAGCTCCTTCTGCATCGAATCCGCCCTCGAGATCTCCTCACGGGCGTAGTCGAGCGCATCGGAGAGGTCGGTCATCTCCGAACAGAAGTAGTCGTGGCGGAAATCAAGGTCGTAGCTCCCCCGCGCGAGCTCCTTTGCCTGCTCGGTGACTTCGCTCACGGGCTTGGTGAGCGCCATCGCGAGGAAGCCGCTCATGACGAACGCCAACACGACCGAAAAGAGGGCGGTGGCGAGGGAGAGCCAGCGCAGGCTGCTCTCGAGGGTGTTGAGGCGGAGGAGGGAGTCGGAGACGTAGAGAAAATACATCTGCCCGCCCGTGTCGACGACGGTCGCATAGGCGATGGTCGAGCCCTCGCTGAAGACGGCGTCCCTGTCGCCCGCGGAGAAGCGCTCTTTGAGCTTCTGCGCGATCTCGGGATAGCTCTCGTCCGTATCGGTGAAGACGCTCCGCCCGTCGGTATACAGGAAACGGACGCTGACGTCGTATTCGTCCTCGATGGACTGCATCTCCCGCCAGACATCGATGCCCGCGGGGTCCTCTGCCGCGGCGAGCTCAAGGGACATCTTCTCGCTCGCCTTGCGCATGAGCTCCACCGTCTGCTCCCGGTATTGGTTGCTGACGAGGATCCCCTGCACTGCCATGAACACGACGAGAAGAAGGAGCGCGAACACGGTAAAGGAAAACCATAAAAGAAGGTTCAGGCTGACGCCCGCCCTCTTTCTCGGTTTTTTGCCCTTCGTTGCGGACATGGTATGCTCCTCTTCGGTCTATGTTGATGATTCTCCGGCGGTCACGCCTCGAACTTGTAGCCGAGACCGCGCAAAGTCACGATGAACTTGCGGTACTCCTTCAAATTGCCGCGGAGCATCTTGACGTGGGTGTCGACCGTGCGGTCGTCGCCGTAAAAGTCGTATCCCCACACCTTGTTGAGGAGACGCTCCCGCGTGAGGGCGACGCCGGCGTTCTGCACGAAGTAGAAGAGCAGCTCGTATTCCTTGGGGGTGAGCTCTGCCTTCTCCCCGTCCACGTAGACGTTGCGCCCCGTCACGTCGATCCTGAGCCCCTCGAACTCGTAGACTTCGCCGCCCGAGGGGGGCGTCTTTCCGCGGCGGGCGACGGCGTGGATGCGCGCCATCACCTCCTTGGGTGAGAAGGGCTTGGTGACGTAGTCGTCCGTACCGATCTCGAAGGCGAAAAGTTTATCGTATTCCTCCCCGCGCGCCGAGAGCATGATGACGGGGGTCGAGGAGAATTTGCGGATCTCCTTGACTGCCGAATAGCCGTCGAGCTTGGGCATCATGATGTCCATCAGGATGACGTCGTATTCTGTATCGCGGCACTTTTTTACTGCTTCCATGCCGTCCGCAGCCTCGTCCGCCTCGCCGCCTTCGAACTCGACATACTCGCGGAGCACCTCGCGGATCATCTGCTCATCGTCTACGATCAATACCTTCATGGGAGTTCCTCCTGCACTTGATTGTAACGTGCGTACATTATATTCCATTTACGAACAGGTGAAAATGTTGTGAAATGATGCGCCGTATCCGATTATACCATACTTTGCCCCGTTGCGCAAGAAAAATTTTTTCAAACAAAAGTTCTCTTTATTTGGAACAAACGTTTGACTTGTTTGGAAAAATGTGCTATACTGTGGGCATGATCTCCGAAAGTAAACTGCGCATTCTGACGGAGAGTGCGAAATACGACGTCTCCTGCTCCTCCTCGGGGAGCAAGCGGAAGAACGAGGGCGGCATGGGAAACGGCTACGCCGCGGGGTGCTGCCATTCGTTCACGCCCGACGGAAGATGTATCTCGCTGCTCAAAATTCTACTCTCCAACGACTGCGTGTTCAACTGCAAATACTGCATGTCCCGTGCGGACTCCGATGTGCCGCGGGTAAGCGCTTCGCCCGAGGAGATCTGCGAGCTTGTCATCGACTTTTATAAGCGCAATTATATCGAGGGGCTCTTCCTCTCTTCGGCGGTGCATATCTCCCCCGATCACACGATGGAACAGCTGCTTCTCACCGTGAAAAAATTGCGCAACGAATATCACTTTCACGGCTACATTCACCTCAAAGGGATACCCCATGCCTGCGATCGGCTTGTCCGTGAGGCGGCGATGTACGTCGACCGCATGAGCTACAACATCGAGCTGCCGAGCGAAAAGAGCCTGAAACTTCTCGCTCCGCAAAAGAGCCGCGAGAGTCTGCTTATCCCCATGCAAAAGCTGCACAGCGACGTTGAGATCTTCCGGGCGGAAAAGCGCAAGGGGCACTTTCTCCCCGCGGGCCAGACGACGCAGATGATCGTCGGCGCAAGCCCCGAGACGGACGGGCAGATCATCCGCCTGACGCAGAGTCTCTACCGCCGCCTCGGGCTCAAACGGGTGTACTATTCCTCCTACGTGCCCGTCGTGCACGACGCCCTCCTCCCCGATGTGCCCGCGGGGGAACTCCGGGAGCACCGCTTGTACCAAGCCGATTGGCTCCTCCGCTTTTATGGGTTCGACGCCGAGGAGCTCGTCGAGAGCGACGGGAACCTCTCCCCCGACCTCGACCCGAAGTGCGCGTGGGCGCTCAGGAACATGCAGTTCTTCCCCGTCGAAGTGAACAGCGCCCCCCTCGAAATGCTGCTGCGGGTGCCCGGCATCGGCGCACGGAGCGCAGACAAGATCATCAGGGCGAGACGGTATACCCGCCTCACCTTTGAGATGCTCGCCGCGATGCGCGTCGTCCTCAAACGTGCGCGCCACTTCATCACGGCGGGCGGAAAATTTTACGGCTCGGAGAATGCGGCTGCGGTGCGCGGCTTGCTCTCCTCGGGGGGACGCACGCCCGCGCAGATGAGCATGTTTGCAGACAGCCGCGGCATGGCGCTCGCCCTCCCCTCCGACCTGGAAACGGCGCGGTCTGCGCTCAGGGGGGAACTATGATCTACTTTTACGACGGCAGCATGCCCGCCTTTCTCACCGCCTTCCTGCTCGCCTATGCCGACGAGGAGGCGACGGTCACATCCAGGAGCCTGCAGCTCACCCTCGGCGCGGAGACGGTGTTCGTGCAAGCCGACGGGGCACGCGCGAAGAGGGCGGAAAAGCGCCTGTTAGGGATGGACCGCGACTGTCTGCACGACCTCTCGACCCTGCTGCGCAGCGGGGATGACGACCGCGACATGGTCGCCTTCCGCTACCTCAAATTTCTCACGCAACAGGGACGCCCCGTGCGGGACATGCTCGCCGAGGACTGCGTGCTCGCCGCCGTCGAATGCATGCGGCGCGTCGGCTATGAGGTGCACCGCTTCCACGGATTTCTGCGCTTTTTGGAGTGCAGCAGCGGCGCGCTCTATGCCCCCTTTTCGCCCGACAACGACATCTGCGATCTGCTCGTGCCACACTTCCGTGCCCGTCTGCCTCAATTCCCCTTCGTCATCCATGACGTCGGACGCAAAAAAGCCGCCGTGTACGACGGGGAGCACACCTTCGTCGCCCCCCTCGAACGGGCGGAGATCGCGCTCTCGGCGGATGAGGAGGGCTGGCAGTCCCTCTGGCGCAACTATTATGCGAGCGTCAACATCCCCTCGCGCGAGCGCCTCAAACAGATGCGTGGCTACATGCCCGTGCGCTATTGGAAATTTCTGCCCGAAAAATACCGGAGCGAGCCTCTCTGAGCAGAAACTCCCCTTAATGCGCCTCCGTCTCGGCGAGCATGGCGCGCAGACGCTCCGCGTGCGAACAGCAGCTGCGGCGGAGAAGGGCGACGACGCCTGCCGACGGGTCTGCGCCCAAGCCGTCGAGGATGGTGCCGAGCCGCTGTTCAAGCTGCTCTTCGAGACGGATGTCGGCGGCGAGCATCTCGGCATAGGTCCCCGCATAGTCGACGCCCGCCGCGCTGTGGTAGGAGACGGGATAGGGCGGGCATGCCGTGAACACGGGGTTGGCGCCGAGGCGGGTGATGAGGGTGCCGAGCATCTCGAAGTCGCGCAGCTTTTCGCCCGCGATCTCCTCGATCGCCCTCCCCTCACGCTCGCATCCGCTGCCGCCCAGCTTGATCGCCTGATAGACGTATTGGAGGACCGCCGTGAGCATTCCCCCCTTGCCCGCATACACGGGCAGGATCTTGCGCAGCGCCCTCGCGTCTTCGTGCACCTCTGCAAAACATGCCTCTCCCATCATGAGCCCCCTCTTTTTTTATCATGGTATGCGCGAGTTTTTGGGTGTGTTCCCTTGATTTTTTCGTGCGGTTGTGTTATCATGAAACAAAAATCATTCGAGGTAGGATATGGAGACAAAGAAATTCGTCGGCGGACAGTGGATGGACGAGACGGCATTCCGCCGCATCATGGGGAATAAGGAGCGCATCCCCGACCCTATGCGCTATAAAAAGGAGGCGATGCACTACCGCCGCGCGGGCAGAAGCGGGCTCAAACTCCCCGAGGTCTCCCTCGGACTCTGGCACAACTTCGGCAGCGTGGACAACTTTGAGATCATGCGCGACATGATCTTTACCGCCTTCGACAACGGGGTGTGCCACTTTGACCTCGCCAACAACTACGGTCCCCGCGGGGGAGCGGCGGAGGAGAACTTCGGCAGGATCCTGCGCGAGAGCTTCGGCGCCTACCGCAACGAGATGTGCATCTCCACCAAGGCGGGCTTCGGCATGTGGAAGGGTCCCTACGGAGACGGCGGGAGCAAGAAGTACCTCACCGCTTCCCTCGACCAGAGCCTCAAGCGGCTCGGGCTCGACTATGTGGACATCTTCTACCACCACCGCCCCGCGCCCGAGACGCCCATCGAGGAGACCTGCTACGCGCTGCACCGCCTCGTCGAACAGGGCAAGGCGCTCTACATCGGCATCTCCAACTACGACCGTGCGCAGACGGAGGCGGCGGTCAACGTGTTCCGCGAGCTCAAGACGCCCTTCATCCTCAACCAGGTCTGCTACAACCTGCTCAACCGCACGGTGGAGACGAACGGGCTGCTCGACTATGCCGCGGAGCAGGGGTTCGGGCTCATCGTCTACTCCCCTCTCGCGCAGGGGCTGCTCACCGACAAGTATCTGCACGGCATCCCCGAGGATAGCCGCATCCGCAAGAGCTTTACCCTCAAGGAGGAGACGCTCACCCCCGCGCTGCTCGAAAAGCTCGCAAAACTGCGCGCCGTTGCGGCGGACCGCGGGCAGACGCTCGCCGAACTCGCCCTCTCGTGGGCGCTCAAAGACAGGACGGTCTCCTCCGTCATCATCGGCGCAAGTTCCTCCGCGCAGATCCTCGACAACATCAAAGTTTCCCCTGTTTTCTCGGAAGAAGAGCTCGCGCGCATCGAACAAATTTGTGCGGAATGACATCAAACGGGCATACCATGTCCGCGGAATAGGCTAAAAAAATGCAAAAATCGCCCCGCAGAGATGCGGGGCAATCTTTTATATGGGAGAGCGGCGAAAGAATTCGCCGCTCTCTTTCATCTTCGGTTCACAGGGTATTCCTCCACCCATTCCAACCGCAAGGCGCGCTGCACCTCACGATTCGAATTCGTAGTGGCAACCGGAATACTGCGTGGGCGGCATCGTTTCGCCTTCACCGACATACACGGTGTTGACGACCTTGCCGTCCTTGTCGATCACCTTGTAAGCGCCCGTCTTGGGACAGACGTCACCGGAATTCAATCTCATGTTTCACCTCCGACATTGACAGCTTGTGCCTGCCGCGGAGGATTATGCACGGAGAGAAAAAATTTTCAGAGGATGCCCGCGGCGTTCAGCCACAGGGAGGAGAGGGAAAGGAGGAGCAGGTAGAGCGCGAACCACTTGTAGTTCGCCTTCGCGACCAGTTTGAGCATGAGTTTGATGGAGACGTACCCCGAGACCGCCGCCGCGGCGATGCCGAGCAGCATGCCCACGATCCCCGCAGTTCCCATCGACGTGACGATCTGCGGCTCATCGAAGATTGCCTGTTTGAGCCCGAGCACGAAGCTGCCGAGGATGACGGGGATGCTCATGAGAAAGGAGAATTTGGACGATTCGCCGACGTCCCCGCCCGAAATGACGCCCGCCGCGATGGTCGAGCCGCTGCGCGAGACGCCGGGCAGGATGGCGACCGCCTGGATGAGCCCCATCGGGACGGCGTTGCGCCAGCCGAAGGGAGAAACAGCCTTCCGCCGCGTGGCAACGAGTTCGCACGCGAGCAAGAGGACCGCCGTCACCCCGAAGCAGAGGGAAAGCCAGAGCACCCCCCTCTCCCCCGCGAACAAGGCGTCGATCCTGTCTTCGAAGAGAAATCCGACGATCCCCGCGGGCACCGTCGCCACGGCGAGCATGAGCAGCCTGCGGAAGGGAGGACGAAAGAGCGCGAAGATGTCCTTACGGAAAGCGATGACGACGGCGATGAGGGTGCCGAAGTGCAGCATGATGTTGATGAAGGTCATGCTCCCGCCTTCAAGGGAATAGCCGAGCGCCCGTTGGAGCAAGGATAAATGTCCGCTTGATGAAACGGGCAGGAACTCTGTGAGTCCCTGCACCGTACCGAGTAAAATAGATTTCCAGATCGCTTCCCAAAATTGCATAGGCGGTGATGTTCCCGATTATTTGCCGAGATCGAGCAGGTCTTGGAACTTCGCCGTGTAGATGGTCGAGCAGGCGTCCACATAGGTGTTGATGGCTTCCGTCTGCCTGTTCGTCGCGTAAGTGCTGACCGTCGTCGATTTCAGCGTTTCGAAATAGAGATTGGAGAAGGAGCCCTCGGTTTCGATGTCTTCAGGGACAAACTTGAACGCGCCTCCATCCGTCCCTACCACATCCGCGAACGAGAAGGTGCAGTAGATGATGTGCCAACCGTAGTCGGTGGGAACGACGGCGAAGGAACCCGCGCCCTCTTTGCAGACCTCTTGTGCCGCATATTCGAACTCTGCCATGTAGGACGTCTTGTCGGGGGAGATCGAGTAGCCGAGGTAGGTGTTGAGCCCCGCTGTATCCGTATTGTATGCGAAGGAGAGCTCGTTGATGACGGACATCGCCGTGTTTTCCCAGCTGCCTGCGACAAAGATCTTGTTGGGATCGAAGGCGTCATCGCCCGTGATCTTGCCCGTCGCATAGACGAACTTAGAGTAATCCACGTCGCCGTTTTCGTCGTAGTAGCTGACGCGCTCCTCTTCGTCGTAGTAATCGGCGAATTTGGGCGTCATCTCGAAGCCGAGCTTCTGCCCGTCGCCGTACTGCGCAAACTTGACATAGCCCTCCATCTCGGAGAGGAAGTCGGCAATGCCGATCTTCTTGGGGGTGAGCTTGTACTCGCCGTCCGTCTCCGTGACCGTCCCGTTGTAGGTGTACTTACCGTAGTAATTTTTGAGGGTCTCGTACTTGGCGTTCTCCGTCTCCTTGGCGAAGCTGTTCTCGAAGAAGAGGCGGTCGCGGACGATGGAACCGTCGCCCTTGTAGGCGTCTTCCCCTGCCTCGAAGGAATAGTCCTCGTGACCCGTGAACCACGTGCCGCGCTGGTCGGTCGCGCGGATCATGCCGAGGAGCATCGTACGGGCGGCAAAGCTGTTGCCCTTTTCGTCGCCGTAGTCGCTCGAGAATTCGCCGAGCATCTGCGTCTGCAGTTCGGAGAAGGGAAGGAGGATGTTGATGACGTAGCCGTAGCTGTCGTACTTCTTCCCCCCCGTTTCGGGATCGACCGACTGGGGCGCCGCGAGGATGAAGGAGGTGTCGGACATGCCGTCGAACGCCGTCTCAAAGGCGGACGCGTCGTTCGTGTAGCTGTCCTTCTGCGATTGCAGCAGGGCGTCGAACTCCTTCCCTGCCCAGTCGTCATCCAGCTTCTGCTTCGCCTCCTCCTCGAGCTTGTCGCTCATCTTGTTGATGAGGGCGGTCTCGTAGTTGGATTTCTGCTCCATCGCGTAGTAGGTGAGAGAGGTGAATTCGCTCGTGTTCTCCCCTGCCGTGATGAGGTCGTTGGCGCTCAGATTGGCAAGGAAGCGGGTATACGCCTTCTTGCGCGTGGTGGGCGTGGAGCCCTCGACGGGCTCGTACTCCCCAAGGTCATTGAGACGTTCGCGCCCCGTGTAGATCTGATAGTCGTTGGTGTAGTAGTCCTCGTTTTCCGTCTCCGCGCCCGTGGGAAGGGTACGGACGTCCGAATCCGCCGTGTGGTCGTGCTCGTCCTCTTCGAGGTCGATGTAGCCCTCTTCGATGGAGTCGATCGCGCTGTTGATGGAGCGCTTGAGGTCGTAGTCCGCCTTGTCCTTCTCTTTGGGAGAGAGGAAGAAGGCGAGCCCTGCCGCTTCCTTCGCCTCGGGGCTCGGGAAGTTCTTATTCACGACTTCCTGAGTGTATCTCTCCAAGCTGTAGTCGTTGCCGTTCTCGTCCTTGTAGTTCTTTGCGAGGTAGACCTTGGCGTATTGCACGAAGATCTGGCGGTTGACGAGCGACTCGACGATCGCATTGAACACGTCGGCATACGTCCAGTTGTACTGCTGCTGGATGCTGTATCCGCTGGCGACATAGCTCGCGACCATATCGCGCTTGACGATGCCGACCTGGCTGATGAAGTCCTTATAGGGGGCGTATTCGCCGCCGTCGGCAAAATCTTCGCTGCGGGTGAGGTCGACGGTAGCGACGACCTGTGCATAGTCCTTGCTCACATTGGAAGTCGTGAGCGCGTCGCAACCGGCGAGCATGCTGCATGTCATGACAGCGGCGACCGCGACTGCCGCGGCTTTCTTCTTTCTGCTCATAGATGTACTCCGAAATAAATTCTCGCACGCGCATGGGGGCGCATGCTCATTGATCTCTTAGTATTATAACGCATTTCTCGGAAATGTGCAAATAATTCCGCGTGAAAATCAGTGAAAAGTTGAGGCAAACTTCAAAAATTTCGTCATCTGGACCATCGTCCTGCCGCCATCCCCCATATTTTTGAAGCGAAGGACGGGCGCAGTCGTCATATCGAGCCCGATGAAACGGTCGTATTCCTGCATCGCCGCCATGAGGCGGGGATCGGAGAGCGCGGAGAGCTCGGTGAACTCGAACGCCCCGCCCTTCTGCCCGACGGAGATCTTTTTGACCTTGAACTTCTGCGCGTAGCTCTTCATGAGGGCGATGACCAGCAAATTGACGCACGGCTGCGGGGGCGGACCGTAGCTCTCCTCGAGGGAGAGGCACACCCGCTTGTAGTCGGCGACGCTGCGGATCTCGGCGATCTGCTTGTAGCAGTCCATCCGCCCTGCGTTGGATTCCACATAGCTCTCGGGGATGTATGCCGTCGCCTTGATGTCGAGGTCGACGAGCTCGCTCCTCTCCCCCGTGAGTTCCTCGCGCAGGATCTTGGAATAGAGCTCGTAGCCCACTTTATCCATGTGCCCGTGCTGCTCGGCGCCGAGGACGTTCCCCGCGCCGCGGATCTCGAGGTCGCGCATCGCGATCTTGAAGCCCGAGCCAAGCTCGGTGAACTGCATGATCGCTTTGAGGCGCTCGGCGGCGTTCGCCGTCATGACCTTCTCCGCCTTATAGGTGAAGTAGGCGTGGGCGAGACGGGTCCCCCGCCCCACCCTGCCGCGGAGCTGGTAGAGCTGCGAGATGCCGAGGCGGTCGGCATCGATGACGATGAGGGTGTTGGCGTTGGGCAGATCGACGCCGTTCTCGATGATGGTCGTCGTGACGAGCACGTCCGATTCCCCGCGGTAAAAGCCGAAGACGCTCCTTTCGAGCTGTGACTTCTCCATCCTGCCGTGGGCGACGGCGATGCGCGCCTCGGGGAGGATCTCCGCCATCCTGCTTGCAAAGCTGCGGATGCTCTCCACGCGGTTGTAGAGCAGAAAGATCTGACCGCCCCGCGCGATCTCACGCACACAGGCGTCGCGGATGAGGGTCTCCGTCTCCTCGGCGACATAGGTCTGCACGGGAAGGCGGGCATTGGGCGGGGTCTGGATGGTCGAAATGTCGCGGATGCCCGAGAGGGAGAGATGGAGGGTGCGCGGGATGGGGGTCGCCGTCATGGTGAGACAGTCGACGTCCCGCTTGATGTTCTTGATCTTCTCCTTGTGCTCCACGCCGAAGCGCTGCTCTTCGTCGAGGACGAGCAGACCGAGGTCATGGAATTTGACGTCGTCCGAGAGCAGGCGGTGGGTGCCGATGAGGAGGTCGATCTCCCCCTTCTCCGTCCCCGAGAGGATCTTGCCGAGCTCGGCGGGGGTGCGGAAGCGGTTGAGACAGGCGATGCGGACGCCGAACTCCTTCATGCGGTCGCATGCCGTCCTGTAATGCTGTTCGGAGAGGACGGTGCTCGGGCACATGAGCGCGACCTGCCTTCCCGCGAGGATGCAAAGGTAGGCGGCACGCAGGGCGACCTCCGTCTTCCCGAAGCCGACGTCGCCGCAGAGGAGGCGGTCCATGACCTTGGGTGAGCACATGTCCTCCTTGATCTCGGCGATGGAGCGGAGCTGGTCCTCCGTCTCCTCAAAGGGAAACGCCGCCTCGAATTCCTCCATCTCCTCGGGATAGGCGGGGAAGACGTATCCCCTCTTCTCCTGCCGTTCGGCATAGAGCTGTTTGAGGTCGAACGCCATCTTTTTAAGGGAGGCGCGCACCCGCGCCTTGACGCGCTCAAACTCCCCGCCGCCGATGCGCGAGAGGGTGGGGTTGTCGCCGCCCATGTATTTGGACAGGATGTCCATCTGCTCGACGGGGACGTAGAGCACATCGCCGTCCTTGTATTCGAGGGCGATGTATTCCTTGACGCCGTCCGTCGTCTCGATCTTCTGCGTGCCCGTGATCCTGCCGACGCCGTGCGTCTCGTGGACGGCATAGTCGCCCACTTCGGGCGCGAGAAAGAGGTCGCCCCGCCTGCGCTTGATCCGCCGCGCGGAGGACGTCTTCGTGAACATGTCGCCCGTGCCGATGACGGCGAGTTTGCACTCATGGAGGAGAAATCCCGTCTGCAATGTCTCGGCGGAAACAGCGATCCCGCGGAGCTTGTCGAGGCGATCGGGGGGTACCATGTACGCGATCTCCTCGTCGGAAAGGGCATCGCACACCTTTTGCGCACGCTCCTCTCCGCCGCAGAACAGAAGGACGCGGTAGCCCGTTTTCTGCCATGTTTTCAGGTCGGTGAAGAGGTCGGGCAGAGAGTTGAGATACCGCCTTGCGGGGGCGGAGCGGAAGTTGTAGATCTTGAGGGGAGAGAAGAACCCGACGTCGGAGGCGAAGGTCTGCAGGGCGAGACAGCGGCTGCCCGTGAAGGTGCGAAAGCTCTCCTTCGGCACATATTGCCCCTCGGAGAAGCGCATGACCTCCCCTCCCTCAAAGAGCAGCCTGAAGCGCTCGGCATGCTCCGAATAGAGCCCCTCCAGCTTGTCGCGGATGAGCTTGCACTCATCGAAGACGAGGAGGACGTCCTTTGCGAGGGTGCCGAGAAAACTTGCGCTGTTACTGAGGACGGGAAGAAGGAAATCGGAGGCGGGCTGCCCGTCGAGTTCCCCCGCGATCTGCTGCATGCGGCTGTATGCCGCTGCGTTCGGCGCATGCCTGCACTCTTCCGCGAGCACCTTGCGGATGCGCTCCCCCTCCCCGGGGGAGAGGACGGCGTCCGTCGCGGCGATGATGTCGACCCTCTCCACCTGCGGGTAGCGCTCGGCGGTCACTTCGTCGTACGGCTTGATCGCCTCCACCTCGTCGCCGAAGAAGTCGATGCGGACGGGGTGCTCGCAGTTCACGGGCCAGATGTCGAGGATGTCGCCGCGCACGGAGAAGGCGCCCCTGCCGTCGACGGTGTATTCGCGCGCGTACCCCGCTTCGACGAGGGCGGCAACGAGGGCATGCATGTCCGCCTCCGTGCCCGTTTTCAGCGAAAAAACGGGGATGGTGCGCGGCACGAGCTGGACGACCGCCTCGATGTCGGTCACGAGCACGTCCGCCCCCCGTCCCCACTCATAGAGGGCGGTGAGACGGGAAAAGAGCGCGTCCTTGGACAGCGCTTTTCGGTAAGTGAGGACCTCGTCCTTCGCGGGCAGACGCACGACCCGCTTGCCCGAGAGGGCGGCGATCGCCTCGGCGGCGCGCTGTGCGGTGAGCGCATCGGGGGCGAGGTAGACCGCTCTCCCCTCGGTGAGCGCGCAGACGAGATACTTTTGGACATCGGACAGACCGAACGCCGCGACGGGGACACCGTTATGAAGATCGGCGCCGAGAAAGGGAAAGTCGCCGCCGAGCAATTCGAATGAGAAAAAACCCTTCATCCGTTATACCTTGTCATGACGCGGTCGACGGGCTCCCCCAAGGAGAGCGCGATCGCCGCCTCCGCCGCACGTCCGCATGCCGATGTGAAGAGCTCGTAGTCCTCCTTCGCGATGTCGGAGAGGACGTAGTCGATGAGGGGAATGTTCACCTCGCTGTCGCGGATGCCGATGCGGATGCGGGCGAATTGGGTGAGTCCCGTCTCGGCGATGACCGAGCGCATTCCGTTGTGCGTTCCCGCGCTTCCTGAGGGTCGGACGCGGACATGCCCCTTGGGAAGATCGTAATCATCGTAGATGACGACGAGCTGGGAGGGCGAAATTTTGTACTTCGCCATGAGCTGTCTGACCGCCCTTCCCGAGGCGTTCATGTAGGTGACGGGGCGGGCGACGATCAACTTTTCGCCGCCGAGATATGCCTCCGCGACGCTCGCCTCGCACTCCCTCTTTTTGAATTTGGTATGCAGTTTCGCACAGACATCCCCCGCGGCGAGAAAGCCGAGGTTGTGGAAGGTCTTGGCGTATTTTTCTTCGGGATTGCCGAGTCCAACGATCAAAAACATACTCTACCTGCCGTTGAAATTTTTTCGACTGGAAAAACCGCCGCTCGCCGCGGCGGCATGCGATTGCGATTTGTTTCCCTTGCTGCCCCCCATGGGTAGAATTTCGCATTCTGCCGACCAGCCCAGTGGGCTGTCGGCGCGAAATTCGATGGCAATTGCCCATATGCACGGGCAATTGCTGACCGAGCGCGAGACTCTACTCGCGCGAGACAGTGGCGCCCCGCGCCGAAAGGGGTTTTGAACCCCCTCACCGCCTGCGGCGGAGCTCCCCCAAAGGTGGAGCCAAGGGGCGGACTTCGTGCCTCGGGATCCTTCGACACGCACGTACCGTGCGGCTCAGGATGACCCGTAACCCCATTCTCAATTAACGGCGCGTTGCAAAACCACGCTTTTGCATAAGCGCACTCAATTTGCGCAACCCTTTGCGCTTATTGTCGGATGGAACAGATCATCGGAACGAGGCTTTTTCAAGCAAAAAGGCTCATTCGCTCACGGAGATTTTGTCTTCGGACTTCGTACCTCGGGATCCTTCGACACGCACGTACCGTGCGGCTCAGGATGACGGCGGGAAAAAGACAAAATCTCGTGAACTTTTTTAATCATAGATCTTGCTCATCGGTTTGTCGAGATAGACGTTCTCGATCGCCGCCGCCCAGATGTCTGCCGTCGAGAGGATCTTCATCTTGGCAAGACGCTTTTCGGGCGGGAGCAGGATGGTGTCGAGCATGACGAGCTCGCTGATGGGTGAATTTTCGAGCCGCTCGATCGCGGGTCCCGAGAGGACGGCGTGGGTGGCGCATGCCTTGATGTCCTTTGCGCCCGCGTCGGCGAGCGCCTGCGCGCCCTGCACGATCGTGCCCGCCGTGTCGATCATGTCGTCGACGAGGAGACACCGCTTCCCCTCGACGTTGCCGATGATGTTCATGACCTCCATGACGTTGGCGCGGGGACGGCGCTTATCGATGATCGCGAGCGGACAGCCGAGCCGCTCTGCAACCTTCCTCGAACGGTTGACCGAGCCGACGTCGGGCGAGACGACGATGAAGTCGCTGCCGAGCTTGTCGGCATAATAGTTGTAGAGGGTGGGACCGCCGAGCAGGTCGTCCACCGGGATGTTGAAGAACCCCTGGATCTGCGCCGCGTGCAGGTCCATCGTGAGGACACGGTCGGCGCCTGCGCTCGTGATGAGATCGGCGACGAGCTTTGCCGTGATCGGGTCGCGCGAACGGGCTTTTCTGTCCTGCCGTGCATAGCCGAAATAGGGCATGACGGCAGTCACCCGCCCTGCCGATGCGCGCTTTGCGGCGTCGATCATGATGAGCAGTTCCATCAGATTGTCGTTGACGGGTGCGGAGGTCGACTGGATGATGAACAGGTCGCGTCCTCTCACCGTTTCCCCGATGTGGACGGAGGTCTCCCCGTCCGAGAACTTTGTCACTTCGACTTCGCCGAGGCTGGTGTTGAGTTTGTTTGCGATCGCCCGTGCGAGAGGGAGATTGGAATTGCCCGCAAACAGCTTGATTTCGTTGCCGTGTGTGATCACGCCTGCGTTCCTCCATCGTATTTCGGACCCGTGGCGCACCTTGACGCCTCTTTTATTTTAGCCGTTTTCCGCCCGTTCGTCAAATGTTTGAGGGGAGGATTTGAAAAAGATTTGCAGGGCACATCTTCACAGTTTGGCGACGCCCGTTCTCCGCGCCGCCGCGGCCACTGCCGCCGCCACTGCCATGTGTGCCGAGCGGTCGTAGGCGTAGGGAAGGATGTAGCCGGAGGAGAGCTCTTCCTCCTTCACGCAGGAGGCGATCGCCTCGCTCGCGGCATACATCATCTCGAAGTTGATGTCGGTCGCGCGGACGTCGAGCGCGCCGCGGAAGAGCCCGGGGAAGACGAGCACGTTGTTGATCTGGTTGGGTTTCTCCGAGGAGCCCGTTCCCACGATCGCCGCGCCCCCTTCGAACGCCTCCTCCCGCGAGATCTCGGGGGTCGGATTGGCACAGGCGAACACGATGGCGCCCCTGTTCATCGAGCGGACCATCTCCTTGGTCACGCAGTTGGGACCGGAGACGCCGATGAACACGTCGGCGCCCTTCATCGCGTCGGCGAGCAAGCCCGTCTGCCTACCGCGGTTGGTGATGAGAGCGATCTCCGCCTTGGCGTCCCTGAGCTGCCTGTCGCCCGCGCAGAGGATACCCTGGCGGTCGCAGAGGACGATGTCCCCCACCTCCATCTTCAACAAAAATTTGGCGATGGCGATGCCCGCCGCCCCTGCGCCGTTGATGACGATGCGGATGTCCTCCTTTCTCTTGCCGACGAGCTTCAAGGCGTTGATGAGCGCCGCCGCCGTCACGACCGCCGTACCGTGCTGGTCGTCGTGGAAGACGGGGATGTCGAGCTCCTCTTTGAGACGGCGCTCGATCTCGAAACAGCGGGGCGCCGCGATGTCCTCGAGGTTGATCCCGCCGAAGGAGCCCGCGAGAAGTTCGATGGTGCGGATGATCTCCTCGGTATCTTTGGAGCGGATGCAGAGCGGGATCGCATCGACGCCGCCGAATGCCTTGAACAGGGCGCACATGCCCTCCATCACGGGCATGCCTGCCTCGGGCCCGATGTCACCGAGCCCCAACACGGCGGTGCCGTCGGTGATGACGGGCACGGTGTTCCAGCGGCGGGTGAGCTCGAAGCTCTTCTCTTTGTCCGCGCTGATCGCGAGGCAGGGTTCGGCGACCCCGGGCGTATAGGCGAGAGAGAGCTTCTCGCGGGAGTCGACCTCGACGCGGCAGGCGACCTCGATCTTCCCCCTCCACTCTCCGTGTTTTTTGAGCGATTCTTTTCTGTAATCCATGCGTTCCTCCACTGCTGACCTGAAATGCCGCCCCGCTGCCTGCAAGGCGACAGAAAAATTATACACGAAGGCGGGCGCGTTCGTCAAGCAAACGACAAAAAAAAGGCTGCCCTGCGGCGGTCTTTTTTTGAAGCGGCGGGTCACTCCGGTAACCTGAGGGGCCCCTCACCGCCTGCGGCGGAGCTCCCCCGAAGGTGGAGGCAAGGGGCAGGCTTCGTACCTCGGAACCCCTTCAGTCACGCAAGGGCAGCGTGACAGCTCCCCCAAAGGTGGAGCCAAGGGGCGGATTCCGTACCGCAAAGGAAGCTCCCCCGCCGGAGCGGGGGAGCAAGTGAGCGATGTTACTTCGTGTGGACGCGGATCGCCGTGACGCTGTATGCGGGCACGGTATAGCCGAACTTCGCCTTGACGCCCAATGTGTAGCTCTTGGAGGTGACCTCGTAACCGTCTTCTTCGAGGGTGTTGATGCTTTCCCCGCCGTAGAGCCCCGTAAGAACGGTGACGTCTGCGATCGACTTGATGCTGTTGCCCGAGAGGTCGACGTTGATGTTGAAGGCTTCGTCACCCGCGTTGACGAGCTTGACGATGATGTCCCCCGTCTTGGCGTCGTAGGTGACCGCCTGATAGAGATAGTCGATCTTGTTCCCCTCCAAATCGCAGACATAGGTATCGGGATAGTCGTCGGAGATGTCGGTGAACTCGGAGTTGAGGTAGTGGGTGCCCGCGTTCTTCATGAAGATCTGCTGCACGAAGTAGTTGGGCGAGAGCAGGAGGTCGGTATTGGTGAAGTACATCATGTCGACATCCCACTGGTTGATCGCATCGTCGCGCTTCGTGCCGTTGGAGACGCCGAACATGGGCGCGTAGGCGGCGAGGTCGACGACGTCGCCGTTGCGCTCGAGCGCGGTCATGTATGCCGCCTCGGACAGCGCGGAGAGCCACGTGTTGGTGGTCTCTGTCGGGGAGTTGCCGTAGTAGTTCACGGCGTCGTTGGCGGAATATTCGCCGACGAAGACTTTGTAGCCCGTGGCGGGATCGCGGGAATATTTATCGTAGATGCAGTCGAACTCGGTAGCGTAGTGGAAGAAGTCGAGGCAGCCCATGTAGTAGTGGTGGTCGACGACGCCATAGTCGGAGATCTTGGAGATCTTGCCGCTCTTCAGATACGACTGCGCCGCGGAGTTGGCGACGTTTGCGCTCGGCGAGGGACCGAATTCGCAATCGGAGAACACCATGCCGTTGCCGACGATGGGCTGGACGTCGCCATAGACGTCGGGCTCGGACGTCTTGAGGGGACGGAACGCCTCGAGGAACTGCTGGTAGCAGTCGAAGTAGGTGGCGCCGAACTGCTCGTTCCCGATGCCGATATACCTGAGGTTGAAGGGCTCGGGGTGACCCATGTCCGAACGCACCTTCCCCCATTTGGTCGTCACGTCGCCGTTGGCGAACTCGATGAGGTTGAGGGCGTCCTGAATGTAGTCGGGCACCTGCTTGCCGTGACGGCCGTTGAGCAGCCGCGCCGCGCCGCTCGCCGCACCGCCCTGGTCGGAGAGACCGCAGTTGACGATGGGCACGGGGCTCGCGCCGATGGATTCGCAGAGCAGGAAGTACTCATAGAAGCCGAGACCGTAGTCCATGTTGTAGCCCCAGAGGTCGTAGTTGTTGGTGCGGGTCGCCCACTCGCCGTACGTCGTGGTCTCCTTGGCGGTGCCGTCGGTATCGAGCTTGTAGGTGAAGGCGGGCACGGTGTCGTCGCCCGCGTTGGGACCGTTCTGCACGGCGCCGATGGAGTTCTTCCAATCGTAGATCTCCTTGGTGTCTGCGCCGCCGTTGCCCGCGTCGCCCTCGATGATGCAGCCGCCCGGGAAGCGCATGAACTTGGGCGAGAGATCCTTGATGGCGTTGTAGATGTAGTTCTTCATGCCGACGGTGGCGTCGAGCGTCTCGAGCTGGACGGCGTCGACCTCATAGTCGCCCGCGCGGTCGAAGGTGAGTTCGAGGCGGGTGTCCTCGGTGGCGTTGTTGGTCGCGGTGAGCGTCCTCTCGTACTTGATCCACTCGGTGCCCTGCGGGATGTCGATCTGCACGGTCGCGAGGGTCATCGCGCTGTTCTTCGCGCTGACGGTGAGCTTGGCTGCGCCGCCCTTCGAGCGGACGAAGGCGGAGAACTTGTACTGCGCGCCGCGGGAGAATGCCATGGGCACCTGCCGGTAACCGCTGTTCGCGATCCCGCCGCCCGCCGCCTGCACGCCGATCTTGGCGTAGTGCGGGTTGACGTTGGTCTTGTTGTCGGCGTTCGAATAGAGTTCGTGCCCCGCGAAGAGCCCCTCCGTGTCGCCCACGGAGAAGGACGCGCCGTTCACCGCCGACCAGCCGTTGCCGAAGCGGTTCGCCTCGGGCGTCTCGCCGAGCGACTCGAAGTTGCCGTTCATGACGAGGTTGTCGTCAAGGGCATACGAGGCGTAGTTGATGTCTTCGAGGAAGAGCCCGAAGAGCGTGTCGGAGATGTCGCGTGCGCCCGAGACGGTTCCCGCCTTGACGGTGAGCGCGGCGTTTGAGAAGACCTTGCCGTCGACATCGGGCTTCTGGCACCCCGCTGCGGCGAACACGAGCGTGCATGCGACCGCACCCGCCAGACAGGCTGTGACAATTTTTTTCATGAAATTTCCCCCCCTTTTCGGTTGTTGGTCCTATTATATCACCTTTTGGGGATATAATCAAGACTTTTGCGAAATATTTCACTTCCGATTGAAAAAAAGTTGGGGGAACGATCGGGCATGGAGGGCAGAGGGACTATCCCACCGAGCGTTCGAGCCGCCCTGCAAGGAGCGCGGCGACGGCGAGTTTGCATGCGTCGGGCAGCAGGTAGGGAAGCACGCAGAGGGCAAGGGCGTACCCCACCGTGCATCTGTACATGAGCACGAACCACACCGTTCCGAAGGCGTAGCAGAGGGCGAGCCCCAGGAGCATGGCGAGATAGAAGATGCCCGTTCTCCCCCACCGGTTGCGGACGGGAAGGAGCTTTGCGAGCGCGGGGAGAAGGGCGGCGAAAAAGAAGCCGAAGATGTAGCCGCCCGTGGGGCCTGCGAGCGTCGCATAGCCCGCCTTGAAACCCGCGAACACGGGGATGCCGACGAGCCCCATGAGCACATAGACACCGATCGCGGCGAGTCCCCTCTTCGCACCGAGGAGAGCCCCGGTCAGACAGACGGCAAAGGTCTGCAAAGTGACGGGGATCGCGCCGACGGGGATGGAGATCCACGCGCACACCGTGATGAGCGCGACTGCGAGCGCAATACGTGCGACATCCCGCGAGACGCTCTTGAATTTCTTTGCAAAGTGAGATACCATATATCCATATAATAACAAAAATTTTTCGTCCGCGCAAGCGTTTTTTCGGCACCGATGAGGGGAGCGACAAGGGGTGCCCCAATTTTAATGCCCCTCATCCGTCACTTCGTGCCACCTTCCCCCCGAGGGGGGAAGGCATCTGTCCCCTACCCTAACCGTCCCTCCGAGGGGGGAAGGCTTGTCCACCACCCTAACCGTCCCCCCGAGGGGGGAAGGCTTACCTGCTCAAAAACCGAAGCCGAGAGACGA
>CANQNB010000009.1 GCA_947625065.1 uncultured Clostridia bacterium
CGGGACGGTAGATGTCGCAGGCGACGAGGAGGGGATTCTTGCCCTGCTTTTTGAGCTGGACGGCGAGCTTGGCGCACATCGTCGTCTTGCCCGCGCCCTGAAGCCCGCACATCATGATGACGGTGGGAGGTTTGGGAGCGACTTCGAGCTTGGCGTTGCCCGACCCCATGAGGGCGATGAGCTCGTCGTTGACGATCTTGATGACCTGCTGGGCGGGGTTGAGGCTCTCAAGCACCTGCTGCCCCACCGCCTTCTCGGAGACTTCGGCGATGAAGTTCTTGACGACTTTGAGGTTGACGTCTGCCTCGAGAAGGGCGACGCGGACCTCGCGCATGGCGGTCTTGATCTCGAGCTCGGTGAGCTTCCCCCGCTTCGTCAACTTGGAAAAAATATGGTTGAGCCGCTCGGATAGCGATTGAAAGAGTGCCATTTAGTCCTCCTCGTCGGCATGGATGACCTCGCCGACGCATACCATGTCTGCGATCGATGCCATTTCTTGGGAAAATTCTGGGTGCGCGGCGGCAAATGCTCCGATGGCACGCGTGACGCGCGTCATCATGTCGGAGACGGCGAGAGAGTAGCTGTCGCTGTCCCTCTTGACGTGCAGTTTTTCCTCATACAGGTCGAGCAGTTCCCTGCTCTTTTTGAGGGTGTCGGACACCGCCTGCTTGGAGACGCCCTTCTGCTCGGCGATCTCCGAAAGGGACAGATCGCACAGGAAGTAGAGCTCGCACATCTCCCGCTGGGTGTCGGTGAGGAGGGGACCGTAGGCATCCCACAGACCGAGGTACCTCATGCGGTCGTCTGAGGCGGATCTCTTCGCCGCCGAACCTTTCACCGTGGCAAACGGCATACTCCCCTCCCGTCAAGCGCATTCCCTTGACAGACAGTATAGCAGAAAAATCCCCGCCCGTCAATCGTTTTTCCTTGACAGCACCCATTATAACAGATAAAAAAACGTCTGTCAAGCATTTTTACTTGACAGACGTCAATTTCTTTTGGGATTTTCTGTTCTTTCAAGCAGATAGTCGATCGATACATCAAAATAATCGGCGAGCATGATGAGCGTCTTATAATCGGCTTCCCTCTCCCCCGTCTCATACCTCGAAACGCTGTTCTGGCTCATGCCGAGATCCATTGCCAATTTCAGTTGGGATATGCGCCTCTCCTTGCGCAACTTTTTTAGTCTCATCATTGCATTTCTCTTGACATTATTATACCGATTCGGTATAATAAAAATATCCCGATTTGGGATATAGGGAGGATGTATGAAGAACAAATGGAGAATCGGCACAATTCTGCTTGCGGCGGCAACGGCGCTCTGTATGTCCGGCTGCGGTGCTTTTTTCGGCGCCACATCCGATCCGCCGAAAGTTTCGCTGGAACTTGCAGACGGCTTTCATGAGGGTCGGATCGCCTGGGAAGGAAAATTAGATCTCGAAAAAAGTGAGCTCCCATTAAAGCGGGGATACGATTTTCTCGGCTGGTTCGATGCGGCGGACGGCGGCTCGCAGTACATCGACAAGGATGGCAAATGTCTGGCGACGTTCACACAGGACACGCGGCTCTACACGCACTATCGGGCACACGAGTATTCCGTCACATACAGCGCCCCCGCGGAGGCACAAGGGGTGCCGGGAGGAACGGTCAAAGTCAGCTACGATGCCGAGCTCCCCTCCTTCCCCGCCGTGACGCTTGCGCACCATACCCTCAACGGTTGGTACACAGCGGAGACGGGCGGCAATCGGGTCACGAACGGCGACAGCGTGCTCGAACAAATGAAGACGCTGTCCTTTGACAACTACAATTTGGACGACGTGAGCCGCGCACTCACCTTCTATGCACGGTTCGATACCGAGCAGTTCGACGTCACCCTCAAATTCGGCGGAGATTATGCCGACGAGACGGTCACGGTCGATTACGGTACGCCCTTGGAGAGCATTCTCTATGAGACAAGAAACGGCGATGGCTACGGCGTGGCGGCTTGGTCGGAGACAGACGGCGGCGAGGCTTTTGACGGCATGATCGACCGCGACATCACCCTGTACGCAAACGGCGAATGGGCGCCCGTCTTAGAGCTGGACTATGCCGGAGGCAATTATGGCGGCGCCCTCATCGTGGCACAGGCAGGCGCCGACCTCGCTCTTCCCGCGCCCGAAAGATCATACAGCAAATTTATGGGGTGGAAGGACGAGTACGGCACACCGTTCACCCAAACAACCATGCCGCAGAAGAGTGCGAAACTCATCGCGTCGTGGCAAGGCGTGCTCGAATTCGACTCCAATGGCGGGACGAAGGTCAATGAGATCTCCCAACCCGCAAATACACCGGTCGAGCTGCCGAAACCCACGCGGGAGGGATATGTGTTCGCCGGATGGTACGAAGGAGACGGCAGCAAATACACGGCGACGACCATGCCGCGCGAGGGGCAGAAACTCAAGGCGGGCTGGGCGGACGAAAAACGCACGACGATCACATGGAATCCCGCGAAGGGCTATTATTACGCGGGAAGGGGTGAGGGCTACGCCGCGTATCTCTACTTCCATACCACCGAGTTGAAGAACAACCCCTTTGAACTCCCGGGCACATGGGAAGTGACAATGAACATTTCCTTTGAGTGTCTGCATTATTCGGGTTCCAATATCGCATTCAACGGCTGGAACAACCTGATCTTCGGCATTTACTCGCAAAAGACACTCAATAGTACCTACGCGCTCACCGGGTCGCGCACCTTCTCCCACGAGAACGTCCAAAATTATAAAAAATACTCCTTTACGGAGACGGTAAACATCACGGACGGCGAGGCATACTTCGTGTTCCAGGCGAGCACCGATTACAACGGGGTCAGAATACAGAACATGAAAGTCGAGCTCATCTATCCCGACCTTTCCACCCTGCAACTCTGAGGACTTCTCCCTCTTCGCGGCTTTCAGAGCAGAAAGAGGGGTACCATGTCCGCAACTAACAAGCAAAACCTCCGAATGCAACGTCTGCATCCGGAGGTTTTCAGGTTTCAGATCACTTATACGATGACACAGATCATCCACGAGACGTGGAGGGCGGTGAAGACGACGAGCGGGAGGAAGGCGATCCAGTTCCTGCGCAGGGCGGCAAAGCATCCGAGCGCGGCGCACGGGAACACCGCAAGGAAGATGAGCACCGCGATGTTCGACTGTCCGCAGAAGTAGAAGACCCACGCCGCGAGGCTGAGGATGGTCGCCATGAGCGTAAAGGTGAAGAAGGGCGACTCGAAAGAGAGCCGTTTGCCGCTCGTCCCGCGGTTCAGGACGAAGAGAAGGACCGCGAAGGTGATCCCCTCGAAGATGAAGGCAAAGACGTCAAGCGCGGGCGGGAAGGAGGCGTAGCGGAGGATGTCGTCCGCGGGCGACCAGCTCCACCAGATGACGTTGGGGACGAAAAGGAGAACGACGGGAATGATCGCCCAAAAATCGATGCCGAGGCGGAAGCCCCCGAAGAAGTCCTTTACGGCAGAGACCGCGCTCTGCAATTTGGTCTGTTGTGCTTTGTTCTTTCGTTTTGTCTGTTTGCTTTTCATGGTATCTCCTGAGCCTTGATCGCGGACATGGTATCCTCGTTTGAGGTCGACTCCGATGCGATCAGAAAAATCCTTCGACGAACTGTTCGGCGTCGAAGAGTTCGAGGTCGTCGATCTTTTCGCCGACGCCTGCGAAGACGACGGGGATCTTCAACTCGCCGCAGAGAGAGAAGACGAAGCCCCCCTTTGCCGTGCCGTCGAGCTTGGTGAGCACGATGCCGTCGAGGTCCACCGCATCTTTGAACGCCCGCGCCTGCGTGTAGGCGTTTTGCCCCGTCGTGGCGTCGAGCACGAGAAACTTGTAGAACGCAGCCTCGGGGAACTCGCGGCGGATGACGCGGTCCATCTTTTTGAGCTCGTTCATGAGGTTATCCTTGACGTGGAGGCGCCCCGCCGTGTCGATGAGGAGGACATCGGTCGAGCGCGCCTTTGCGGAGGACGCGGCATCGAAGACGACGGCGGAGGGATCGCTCCCCTCCTCATGTTTGACGATGCGCACCTTTGCCCTGTCTGCCCAGACGGCGAGCTGGTCGATCGCCGCCGCCCGGAAGGTATCCGCCGCCGCGACCGTCACGCTCTTCTTCTGACGGACGAAATAGCTCGCGACTTTGCCGATGGTCGTCGTCTTGCCGACCCCGTTCACGCCGACGAACATCATCACGCACGGATACTTGATCTCGGGCATGGGTGCCTCGTTTAACGTGTCCTCCAAAATATCTTTGAGGAGATCGGTGACGAATTGCTCGTCTTTGATCTTGCCCTCGATCGCCTCCTCCTTGACCTGCGCGACCACGTCCTCCGCGGTGCGGACGGAGACGTCGGAGGAGATGAGCACCTCTTCGAGCTCCTCGTAGAAGGCGTCGCCGATCTTATTTTTGAGAAAGAGCTGGCGAAGTTTTGCCGACACGTTCTCCTTCGTCTTTTTGAGAGCCTCTTTGATCTTACTGAAAAATCCCATACTGCCTCCCTGCAAAAATGCGCTGCGGCGCGGTCACATGACGGTGTCGCCGCCGAGGCGGGTCTCGACCTCGGAGAGCTTGACGGAGACGATCTTCGACACTCCCTTCTCCTCCATCGTGACGCCGAAGAGCATGTCTGCCTGCGTCATGGTGGGCTTGCGGTGGGTAATGACGATGAACTGCGTCTCCTTGGAGAACTTTTTGAGATAGCGGGCGAAGCGGTCGACGTTCGCCTCATCGAGCGCGGCTTCGATCTCGTCGAGGATACAGAAGGGCATGGGGTGCGTCTTGAGGATGGCGAAGAGGATGGCGATCGCCGTGAAAGCCTGCTCGCCGCCCGAGAGGAGGGAGATCTTGGTGAGCTTCTTCCCCGGAGGGCAGGCGACGATCTCGACGCCTGCTTCGAGGGGATCGACGTCGTCGGAATAGTCGAGCTGCATCTCCGCCTTGCCGCCGCCGAAGAGCTCCTTGAAGATCTGCGAGAAGTTGGCATTGATCCTCTGGAAGCCCTCGTCAAACTGCTTCTGCATGTTGGCGCGCAGTTCGTCGAGCACGTTGGTGAGGTCGATGATGCCCTTGTCGAGGTCCTCCTTCTGCGTCTTCATCTCGTTGAAACGGGCGAGCAGGGTGGCGTAGTCCTCTTCCGCATTCTGGTTGACGGGACCGAGCGCAGCGATCTTGTGTTTGAGGGAATTGATGTTGGCGTTCGACTGCGCGAAGTCGTAGTCGGGGTCGCGGAGGGAATGGGCGCTGACGTAATCGAGCCCGTACTGCTCTTCGAGGCGGAGCTTCATGTTTTCGAGGGTGGTCTCGGCGCGGGCGATCGCCGTCGCCGCTGCGAGCCGCTCCTCCGTCGCCTCCGACTGGCGTGCGTAGAGGTCGCGGTGCTCCTCGCTGAGCTTGTCCTGCCGTTCGGCGAGGGCGCGCTTGTGCTCCTCGAGCTCGCTGAGCTGGGCGCGCAGGGTGGAGACGATGAGCTGCTCCTCCTTGGTGAGGGAGACCTTTTCCGCCTCCGCTTTGAGGCGCGCGATCTCGCTCTCGAGGGCGCGGACGGTGACGCGGGTCTCCTCGACGGTCTTGAGGAGTTCCCCCTTCTCCGCTTTGAGCCTTGCGACGTTCTCCGACTCCGCGATGCGGACGGAGGACACCGTTGCCGCTTCGACGCGGATCGCCTGCCGCTTGTTGGCAAGTTCGTCGCGTGCGGCGCGCATCTGCTCGATCTGGCGGGTCCGTGCCGCCGCATCCTGCGAAGCCTCGGCGCGGATCCTGTTGAGCAATTCTTCATTCTCCGCGGAGGAACTCACGGCGCCCTCGATCTCGGAGACCGTCTGCGTGAGGCGCTCGAGGAGGGACTGGTAGCCCTCGGCATCGGCGTGCGCGTCGGCGAGAAGTTCGGAGAGCGTCGCCTCCTTCTGGGAGAGGGCGGCAAAGTTCGCCGTCTCCTCCTGCACCTTCACGCGGAATTTTTCGTATTCCTCACGCGCCTCGGCGAGCTCCCTCGACGCGGAAGCGAGCGCCGTCTTGAGCTTTTCAAGCGCGGCGCGCTTGCGGTTGATGTTCTCCTGGCACTCCTTGATGTTGCGCTCGGTGGAGAGGAGGTTGCCCGTCTCCGCCTTGCGGGAGCCGCCCGTCATCGCACCGCTCGAAGCCACGATGTCGCCGTCGAGGGTGACGATCTTGAAGGCGTTGCGGTACTTGGTCGCGATCTTCGTCGCGCTGTCGATGTTGTCGCAGATGAGGGTGTTGCCGAGCAGGTAGCGGATGATGCCGTCGTAATAGGAATTGTATTTGACGAGCTTGGTCGCGAGCCCGAGCGCACCGTTTTCGCGGAGCGCCGTCTCCGACTCGCGGGTGTCGGGGCGACCCTTCATCGTCTCGACGGGGAGGAAGGTCGCAATGCCGTAGCCCGCGCGTTTGAGGTATTGGATGAGCCAGCGCCCGTCTTCGGCGCGCTCGACGACGAGGTTCTGCATCGCCCCGCCGATCGCCGTCTCGATGGCGACCTCGTATCTCTTCTCTGTCGTGATGATGTCTGCGATCGCGCCCACGATGCGTTTTTTGAGCTCGGGGTTGCGCTGCGCCTCGACCTGAAGGCGGCGGACGGAATCTTTATATCCGCTGAACCTGTTTTTCAGGTCGGTATACATGTTGAGGTTGTTGGTGAGGTTGGAGATGGACATGTTGCAGTCCGCGATGTCCTGCGTGAGCTTCTGCTCGGAGCGGGAGAGATCGTTGATCTCGGCGAGGAGGTCCTCCTCGCGGGCGGGCTTTTCGTTGAGGAACTGCTCGCATGTCTTCTTCTGCTCCTGCGTCTCGGCGAGCTGGCGGCTGAACTCGGCGCTGCGCACCTCCGCCTTGGTGATCGCCTCCTTGATCTCGGCGATGCGCTCCTCGGTGGCATCCTTTTTGGCGTTGAGGCTGCCCTGCGTGGCGCGAAGGTCGGCAAGGTCCTCGACGGAGGAGAGCTCGCTCGCGCGCTTCTCGTTGTTGATGCGCTCGTAAGCGGCGAGGCGGGTGTCCGCGTCGGTGAGCCTGCGCGTGATCTCCCTCGTCTGCTCCTCGAGCTCTATGTACCGTTTGTCGTTCGCCTCCACCTTCTCGGTGCTGCGGGCGACCTGTTCGTCGATCTGGGCGGCGCGCTCCGTGGAGCTCTCGATGAGCCCGTTCGCCTCTCCGAGACGGCGGCGGTATTCGTCGATCTTGACGCCCACGACGTTCGCCTCGCCCGTGCGGCGTTCGAGCCCGACCTCATAGAGGCGCAAATTCTCGTTGACGTCGCGCAGCTTGCCGTCGGCGGCGACGATCTTCTCGCGGATCTCCGTCTGCTCGGCGTCCACCGAGCCGAGGCGGCGCTCCACCTCTTCGAGCGTCTTGTCGGCGGCGACGATCTTCTCGCGGTAGTTGGAAGTCTCCTGTTCGAAGGTGTCGCTGCGCACGAGATAGGCGTTGACCTCCTCGTATTTGAGGCGGGAAGAATATTCGCGGAACTTTTTCGCCGTGTCTGCCTGCTTTTCGAGGGGACGGAGCTGGTTCTCCGCCTCGTCCATGCGCTGGATGTAGACGGTGAGGTTGTCCCTCGAACTCTCGAGTTTGCGCTCGATCTCCCCCTTCTCCGCCTTGAAGCGGATGACGCCCGTCGCCTCCTCGAAGATGGCGCGGCGGTCCTCGGGACGGGAGTTCATGATCTGCGCGACCTTGCCCTGCCCGATGATGGAGTAGCCCTCCTTGCCGATGCCCACGCCGTGGAGAAGGTTGGTGATGTCGCGCATGCGGCAGGGTTGGTTGTTGATGAGATATTCGCTCTCGCCCGAGCGGTACAGACGGCGGGTGAGGGCGACTTCCTCGAAGTCGATGTCGAAGATGCGCTCCTCGTTGTTGAAGACGAGGGTGACTTCGCAGAAGGAGAGCGGGCGGCGGGTATCCGCACCCGCAAAGATGACGTCCTTCATGTTGGAGCCGCGGAGGGTCTTTGCCGATTGCTCGCCGAGCACCCAGCGGACGGCATCCGCCACGTTGGACTTCCCGCAGCCGTTGGGTCCGACGATACAGGTCACCCCGTCCTCGAACTTGATGGACGTTTTATCTGCGAACGATTTGAAACCGATGAGTCTGACTTCCTTAAAATTCATAATTCCCCTGTTTGCCGTTTTGCGCTGTTTACGCTAATTTTTTAGGATGAGATACAACTTCTTTGCCGCATCCGTTTCGGCGGCTTTTTTGCTCTTGCCTTCCCCCGAAGCACTGGTACCGAGCGCCTCGGCGCGGCACTTGAACCCGCTCTCCGACTGCGTCACGGTGTAGACAGGCGGCGTCTTGGCGCGGCTCTGCACGAACTCCTGCAGGAGGGATTTGTAGTCCTCCCTCTCCGCGCGGACGAGATGATGTTCGAGAAATTTTTTTGCTTCGCCATAGCCGCCGTCGAGATAGATCGCGCCGACCGCAGCCTCAAAGAGGTTGGAGCGCGTCTTCCCCTCGAGGGCGCTCTCCTCCGCACAGTGCCTGAGGAAGCGCATGAGCCCGAGCCCGTCCTCCGCCCTCTCGAGCGCGGGGCGGGAGACATATTGCTGCCTCAGCTCGGTGAGCTTGCCCTCGTCCTTGCGGACGGTGCGGTAGAGGTCCTCGGTGACGGCGAGCTGCAAGACCGAGTCCCCCAAAAATTCGAGGCGCTCGTTGCTCTCCGTGCGGTGAAGATTGGCATAGGTGGAGTGGGTGAGCGCCGTGAGGAGCAGCGTTTTATCGCGGAAACAATATCCGAGCACGGCTTCTGCCGCCGCGAGACGTTCCCCGTCAGTCACCGGATCCCCCTGCCCCTGCGCCGAAGCCCGATTCCTCGAGCATGGCGGAGATGGACGCGATGAGCCCGCCGCGATAGGCGTCCACCGCCTGGCAGACAGCTGCGGCGACAGGCTTTGCCTTGGAGGAACCGTGGCACTTGATGACGATCTGTTTGAGCCCGAGGAAGACCGAGCCGCCCAGCTTGTCGTAGTCGAGAAGGGAGCGCAGATGATCGATCTGCTTGCGTGCGCAGAGATAGGCGAGCTTGCTGCCGAAGTTGCGTGCGAATTCCCGTTTGAGGACGGTGGAGACCGTCTTGCCGCAGCCCTCGCACGCCTTCAAGGCGATGTTGCCCGAAAAGCCGTCGGCAACGGCGACGTCGTACTCCCCGAACATGATGTCCCTCCCCTCGATGTTGCCGACGAAGTTGATGTTCTTCGCCTCCCTGAGGAGAAGGTGCGCCTGCTGGTGGAGAGGGTCGCCCTTGTGGTCCTCCGTGCCGTTCGTGAGGAGGGCGACGGTCGGGTTCTCCTTGCCGAACGCCGCGCGGGCGTATGCCGACGCCATGATGCCGAACTGGAGGAGATACTCGGGCTTGCACTCGGCGTTCGCGCCGCAGTCGCACAGAAGGGTCCTCCCGCCCGTGACGTTGGGCATGCCGGGGCAGAGCGCGGGGCGGAGCACCCCCTTGATCCTGCCGATGTGCATGACGCCGCCCGTGAGCACGGCGCCCGTGGAGCCCGCGGAGACGAACGCCCCCGCTTCCCCGTCCTCTTTGAGCATCCTGAGCCCGACGACGAGGGAACTGTCCCGCTTGCTGCGCACGGCATGGGTGGGGACATCATCGTTCGTGATGACCTCCGAGCAGTGCACGATCTCGACGCGGGACGGATCGTAGCGATATTTGAGGAGCTCCTGCGAGACGAGCGCCTCATCCCCGGTAAAAATGACCATGAAGTCGGGGCGCTGCGAAAGCGCCCGGATCGCCCCTTTCACGATCTCCGCAGGGGCGTTGTCGCCCCCCATTGCGTCCACGATGATTTTCAGCATATTCCTTCTCCCGATAATACGGTATCCATACGGGATAATTATACCATTTATTTCCGCAAAAAACAATTCTTTGACGGCACTTCGTGAAAAATTTCCGCCCGTATGTGAAAAAAATTTTTTCTTCCCTTCCCCTTTTTCGCGGGCGGCGGCGCCTTTATTCCCTCTCGACGGTGACGGAGATCTCCACGCCGAGCACCTTTGCGATGCGCGCGAGGTCGTTTGCGATCTCCCCGTCCTTCTTCTTGCAGGAGAAGGGCACGCCCGCTTCGAACACGAGTTTTTTGCCTGCACCGCGGATGAGGCGGAAGTCGTGCAGATCGAGCCCCTCCACCATGCCCTCGGCGGCGGCGCGCATCCGCTCCTCGAGCTCCATGGTCTCGGCGTCCGTCCTGTCGACGGGGTCGAGGTGGGCGGTGAGGACGATCCCCGTCTCCTCAAGCACGGCGCGCTCCAATCCGTCGATGACCTCATGGGAGGCAAGGGCGGGGAGGGAGGCATCCATCTCGAGGTGGACGGTCGCGAAGTAGGCGCCCGGTCCGTAGGGGTAGACTTTGAGGTCGTGCAAGCCGAGAATGCGCTCCTCCTTCAGAAGCCGCTCCCTGACGGCAGAGAGAAGGGCGGGGTCGGGAGCCCTGCCGAGCAGCTTGGAACTTGCTTCCCGCGCGAGGCGGAATCCCTCCCACACGATGAACAGCGCGACGATGGCGCCCGTGTAGCCGTCGGCGGCAAAACCCGTCGTCTGCCGCACCGCCGCACCCGCAAGAACAGCGAGGGAGGCGAGGCAATCGCAGAAGCTGTCGATCGCGGTCGCACGCAGGACATCGGAGTTGATTTTCTTGGCGATGACCAAAAACGCCCCACCCATGCCCGACTTCACCGCGACGGAAACGCCGAGAACGAGGTAGACCCAGAGGTCGGGACGGCTCCCTTCTCCCATGACGGCGGTGCGTACGGAGGTCAAAAAAAGCTCTCCGCCGAGGAAGAGGATGAGGAAGGAGACGGCGAGGGAGGCGACGTATTCCGCCCGCCTGTGCCCGAAGGGATGCTCGCTGTCTGCCGGGCGGGCGGCGATGCGGAAGGAGACGAGGGACACGATGCCGCTCGCGCAGTCGCTGAGGTTGTTCACGCCGTCCGCGATGAGGGAGACGAGCCCCGTCACGGCGCCGCATGCGATCTTCCCCGCCGCGAGCACGAGATTGACGAGGACGGCTGTGATCCCCGCCGCCCTCCCCGTGCGCATACGGGCTGTATCATTTTGGTGTTTCATGAGCCCTCCTTTCGGACATGGGTATGAGAAAAGCCCCGAACGGGGCTTTCTTTCGTGGTCAGAATCATTGGTATCCCCCCGCGATGGCGAGGATGATGAAGTAGACGGCGGTGAGCACGATGAGGGTGATGAGCAGGGGCAGGATCATCTTTTTCATGGCTGTGAAAAAGGTCCTCGCCTGCTCCTTGAACGAAGCGCGCGTCTGCGGCGTCCTCCCCTTTTTGAAGGTGCCGCTCATGTCGGAGACGGTGGAACCGTCGTCGATGTAAACGATCTTCTGCTTCTTTTGCTTTTTCTCCGAGCCGTCTTCGGAGTTCTTGTTTCTTTTCATTGCACTTCCTGCGGGTAACAGTGGCATGCCACAAAGTGCCCGGGCTCGTATTCGAGATATTTGGGAGCGATGTGCTTGCAGATCTCCATCGCCTTCGGGCAGCGCGTGTGGAACTTGCACCCCATCGGCGGTTTGACGGGGGAGGGAATGTCCCCCTTGAGGACGATGCGATCCATCTTGACGTCGGGATTGGGGTTGGGAACTGCCGAGAAGAGCGCCTGCGTGTAGGGGTGCATCGGGTTGGAGAAGATCGCCTTCTTGTCGCCGAATTCCACCATCGAGCCGAGGTACATGACGCCGATCCTGTCGGAGATGTGCTTGACGACGGAGAGATCGTGCGAGATGAACACATAGGTGAGCCCGCGCTGCTGCTGCAAGTTCTTCAACAGGTTGATGATCTGCGCCTGGATCGACACGTCGAGCGCGGACACGGGTTCATCGCACACGACGAGCTTGGGGTTGACCGAGAGGGCGCGCGCGATGCAGATCCTCTGACGCTGTCCGCCCGAGAACTCGTGCGGATACCGTTCGAAATAGTAGTCGCGCAGACCGCATTGGTCCATGACTTCGAGGACGTAATCCTTCACCTTGTCCTTGGGGACGATCTTGTGGACGCGCACAGGCTCGGAGAGGATGCCCCCCACCGTGCTCCGCGGAGGAAGGGAGGAATAGGGGTCCTGGAAGATGATCTGCATCTGCGTGCGCAGCGGTCTCATCTTGGAGGACTTGTAGCCCGCGATGTCCGTTCCGCCGAAGAAGATCTGCCCGCCCGTGGGCTGGTAGAGTTTGAGGATGGCGCGCCCCATCGTCGTCTTGCCGCAGCCCGACTCGCCGACGATGCCGAGCGTCTCCCCCTCCTTGAGCTTGAAGGAGACGTCGTCGACGGCGCGCAGCCACTGCTTGACCTTGCCCGTGAGCGACTTGACGACGGGGAAATACATTTTGAGATGGCGAACTTCGAGCAGCGCCTCGGGATCGGGGGGTGCGGAGAGGTCATTCTTTGCGGCGAGATCGCGCTCCTTCCTCTCCTTTTCTGCCTGCACTTCGTCGAAAAATCCCTCGAACTCCCCGCTCTCGATGCACTTTGCGTTGATCGCCTCCATCTCCTCCAAGGGGATCTGCGGCTTCTTGACCTTGCCCTTTTTGGGCGCCTCTGCCTGCTCGGGAGTCTCCTCGGCTTGGGGAATTGCTTCCTGTTCAGAAGTCTCCTCTGCGGGCTCAGAGAGGCTCTTCGAAGCCTCTTCCTCAGACATGGGTGCCTCGTTTTGCGTCACCGTCTCCTCCTGAGAAGGAGCCGAACCGGTCTTGTTCCATTCGTTTTCGTCCATCATTCCGTTTTCTCCTTATCGTAGAGATGGCAGGCGACGTAGTGCGTCGGGCTGACCTGCACCATGGGCGGATAGTCGCCGAAGCACGCCTTCACGCAGCCCGAACAGCGCTCGCGGAAGTAGCAGTAGTCGGGCATGTCGATGGGATTGGGCACGTTGCCGGGGATGTTGAACAGCGTATCCGACTCCGAATCCATCGTGGGCTTGGACTTTTGCAGACCGATCGTGTAGGGGTGCATGGGGTGATGGAAGATCTCCGAAGCCGTCCCCTTCTCGATGATGCGCCCCGCATACATGACGACGACGTAATCTGCCATTTCGGCGATGATCCCGAGGTCGTGCGTGATGAGGAGGATGGAGCCGTTGATGCGCTTTTTGAGGTCGCGCAGAAGGTCGAGGATCTGCGCCTGAATGGTCACGTCAAGCGCAGTCGTCGGCTCGTCTGCGATGATGAGGCGGGGGTCGCCTGCGAGCGCCATGGAGATCATGACGCGCTGGCGCATACCGCCGGAGAGTTCGTGGGGGTAGGAGCGGTACACCCGCTCGGGCGCGGCGATGCCGACGAGATTGAGCATCTCGATGGAGCGGCGCTTTGCGTCCTCGCGCGAGGAACCGGGGAAGTGCAGCAATGTCACTTCGTCGAGCTGGTTCCCGATGGTGAAGACGGGGTTGAGGCTGGTCATCGGCTCCTGGAAGATCATCGCGATCTGGCGCCCGCGGAGACGGTGCATCTCCTTCGTGGGCATCTCGGCGATGTCGAACACCTTCTCTTCCATCTCGAAGAGCCGTGTCCCGTATTGGTCGCGCTTCTGCCTGCGTTCGAGGAGGGGCTTGCCGTCCTTCCCCTTTTTGACGTTGCCCTTCTTGTCCTTGACTTCGTCGTACTGCGGGTTGCCCTCTTCGTCATCGTCCCAGATGGGGATGGGCTTGCCCTTGCCGTCGCGCTTGAAATCGTAGGACTTGAAGCGGATATTGCCCGAAACGATCTGCCCGTAGGGACCCTGCAACAGGCGCATGATGGACATGCTCGTGACCGACTTACCGCAGCCCGACTCGCCGACGACGCCCACCGTGGCGCCCTGCGGGATCTCAAAGGAGACGCCGTTGACCGCCTTCACGACCCCTTGGTCGGTGAAGAAGTAGGAGTGCAGATCGTCCACTTCGAGGATGTTGGCGGGGTCCTTCATCGTGCTGAGGAATTCGCTCTCCGCCGCCTTGCGCTTCTTTTTCTTTTCGAGCGCGCGGATGACCTTGTTGTTCTCTTTGACGATCGCCTTGATCTCTCTGCCGGTGAGATAGTGGCGACCTTTCTTTTCTTCCGCCATACCTTACCTCCTCGCCTTGGGATCGAGCGCATCTCTGAGCCCGTCACCGATGAAGTTGAACCCGAGCACTGCGATGATGATACAGATCCCGGGGGGACCCCAAATGTTGAAATAGCTGCTGAGGATGGGATAGCTGCTCTCGTTGACGACGTTGACCATCGTGCCCCAAGCCGCATAGGGCGCCTTGACGCCGAGGTTGAGGAAGGAGAGCGTCGCCTCCTGCAGGATCATGCCGCCGAGCCCGAGCGTCATCGACACGATGAGCTGGGGCAGGACGTTGGGGATGAGGTGTTTGAAGATCTTCCTCGTCGTGGAGAACCCCATCGCCTCCGCAGCGACCATGTATTCCTGCTCGCGGAGGAAGAGGATCTGCCCGCGCACGAGGCGCGCCGTCCCGGGCCATGAGATGAGGGAGAGGAAGAACATGAGGAAGTAGATCCTGTACTTCTGGTCGATCCCCCAATTCTCAAAGACGAGACCCAAGATGAGCATGATGGGCAGGCTGGGCAGGCACATCAGAATATCGCAAAGACGCATGATGATGTTGTCTACCCACTTGCCGAAGTAGCCCGCGATGCCGCCGAAGACGATGCCGAGGAAGGTGACAAAGAAGACGGCGATAAAGCTGAGGGTGAGCGAGATCCTTCCCCCGTACATGAGGCGGGTGAAGACATCCATGCCCGCGACATCCGTCCCGAGCAGGTGATCCCACGACATGGGTGCCACGTTGTTGATCTCGTAGCGGGTCTCGGTGGTCTGATAGAAGGTGTAGAGAAGGACGTATTCGCCGTTCTCATCCTTGATGTAGTTGCCCTCACTGTCCGTCTCGTAGACGGAGATCTGCTGGGTGACCCATTGCGATTTGCCGCCGTTGCCGTTCTCATCGACCTTGTCGACCTCGACTTCCCCCCACCGGTTGTAGACGACGGGACCGAGCCACGAGAAGATGAAGAGCGAGACGATCATGATGAGACCGATCACGGAGAGTTTGGAGCGGAAAAAGCGCCGCAATACCATGCGGGTGGGCGAGAGCAGGCGGACGTTCTTGTCGAGCGCGTTGTCCTCGTCGTGAGCGGCGGCGACCGCCTCTGCATCGGCGGGGCTGTTCTCCCCGAGCATGAGGATCTCGTCGTCGTGCTCTGCGGGGGAGTCGGGATGTTCGTTGATTTCGGGCAATCCTTCGGGTCCCATGCCGGGTCCGGGGGTCTTGTTTTCTTCGTCCATGACCGTTTCCTCCTCAGTAAAGTTTGACGCGCGGGTCGACGACCGCGTACATGAGATCGGACAGGAGCACGCCGATGACGCTCAAAAATGCCAAAAAGACGTTGTAACCCATGATGAACGGGATGTCGCCCGCGTTCATGGCGTCGATGGCGATCTTACCGATCCCCTCGATGTTGAACACCTGCTCGGTGATCATGGCGCCCGAGAAGAGGGACGGGATGACGCCCGCGAGCATGGTGACGATGGGGATCATCGTATTGCGGAAGGCATGCTTGTAGATGACCTTCGTCTCGGAGAGCCCCTTCGCGCGCGCCGTGCGGATGTAGTCCGAATTGAGCACTTCGAGCATGTTCGTGCGCATGTACCGCATCGTACCGCCGATGGAGAGCACCACCATGACCATGATGGGCAACACCATGTGGTACAGACGGTCCAAGAACAGCATGATCCCCCCCTCTGCTCCGTTGGGGGAGACGGTACCGCCGACTGGGAACCACTCGAGCCAGCCCGCCCCTTCGCCGAAGATCTTTTTGAGGATCTGCCCGAAGAAGAAGGATGGCAGGGAGATGCCGACCATGACGAAGACGGTGACGGCATAGTCCCTTATGGAATATTGGTGGGTCGCCGCGGTGACGCCGAGGGGGATCGCGATGAGGTACTCGAAGACGATCGCGATGGCAGCGATCGCAAAGGAGGTGGGCATGTACTTGGCGACGACCTTGACGACGGGGATCCCGTACTTGAAGCTCGTGCCGAAGTTGCCGCGGACGGCATCCCACAGCCAGTTGACATAGCCGCTGAGGATCCCCCAGAAGCTGTTGTCCCCGAGACCGTACGCCTTGTACATCGCCTCGACGACCGACTCATCGACGGGTTTCCCCTGCGACATCTCGATGAGCTTTGTCTTGACAAAGTCGATGGGCATGAGCCGCACGAGGAAGTAGATGATCAGGGAGACGCCGAGCAAGATGAGAATGGTCTGCCCCAACCGTTTGAGTATGTATTTCAGCATAGATTTGCTCCGTGAGTCTTGTTGGCGGTCTCCGCGGAAAAACCCGCGGACACGGCGGTGCCTTCCTCCCCGTTTTGGGGGAGGAAGGCGGCCTTTTCAGTCAGTTTCAGGCAAATTCGACTTCCCAGATCCTCGAAAGGGGCGACTGGTAAGAGTTGCCGAGGAGCTGCCCCGTCGCGTCTTCGGTGACGGTGAGGGAATCGACTTTGATGGTCTTCGCGTTGAAGGCGTAGAGCGTCTTTCTCTGGTAGACAGGGAGTTCAACGGCAAGTCTGAGCACCTGGTCCATCGCCTGCTTATAGAGGTTGGTACGGGTGGTCTGATTGTCCGTCTCGCGGGCATCGTCGATGAGGGTCGCGAGGGTGTTGAGGATGGTGTTCTCCTCACGGTACTGGTCGGGCTGACCGAGGATCTCGCGGTAGCCCCATGCATAGACGGAGGTCGCCGTGCTGTTCTTGTGATAGACCTGATACATATCGGGGTCGATCGTGGAGCCCCACGCCGCCGCCCACACGGTGAGCGAACCGGTCGCGAGCTTGGTGAGTGCGTTGAGGTCGGGCTCGACGGTCACGTCCCAACCGCAGGAGTTGAGGAGCTCTGCCGCGTGGAAGAAGACGGCATAGCAGGGGTGGTCGGTGTTCGCGCCCGCGATGGTGAACTTCATCTTGAGCTGGCTGCTGCCCTGCGACACGTTCGCCGCTTTCATGTACTTCTGGATCTTCGCCTTCGCGTCGGTGTCGTTGGTGAACGTCATGTAGTCCTGACCGTTGTTGACGACCATGTTTTCAAGGGGATCCTGCGGGTTGAAGTTCTTGCCCTCGGTGCGGGGATATGCCCAGCTGACGAGGGACATCGGGTAGCAGATGTTGGTCGCCTGACCGCCGACGTAGTATTGCAGCGAGAGTTTGGTGTTCATCGCCGACATGATCGCCTTGCGGAGGTTGATGTTGGGCACCTTGCCCGCATTCACGCCGATGTAGCCGTAGCCGAGCTGCCACGAGCTGACATACTTGTAGCCGCTCTTTTCGAGGCTCTGCAGGGTCTTGTAGTTGGAGATGGTGTACTGCGGCTCGACGAAGTCGACGTCCGATTTGAGACGGTCGATCGCGTTGGACGAGGAGACGACGACATAGCGCATCTTCCCCGTCTTAGGCTTGCCGAGCAGGAAGTTCTCGTTCGCCTTGTAGTAGACGATGCCGTCGGTGTAGAATTCGGTGTCCTTGGGGTTGTCGCCGTTGCCGCGGTTGGTCGCAACGTAGGGACCTGCGCCGACGGGGATCATGTTCTTACGCACGCTGCCGAACTCCTTGGAGGAGACGCCCTGGATGACGTTCTGCATGAAGTCGAAGCTGCCCCACTCCACGCCGAATTCGTTCTTCTCGATGTCGACGGGGTATTTCTCGGGATCGGAATAGTAGTGATGGGGAGCGACGGTGAAGCCGAAGTTCCAGATCGCCTTGGGGTCGGTGCCGTTGATGCGGATCTTGAGCACGTCGTACTCGGTGTCGGGGCTGACGGGCGTGCCGTCGTCATTGTGGTTGTGAGCGATCTTATAGTCGACGGTGGTGCCGTCCTCGTGGGTGATGGTGATGCTCTCCTCCGTCGAGCTGTGCCCGAGGGAGGTGATGCCCTCGATGTTCGGGTAGGCGAGCTCGCCGTCACCGACGATCTGGTGGAGGATGATGTCCTTCGCCTTGCCGGTGTAGTTGGTGAGCAGGGTGCCGCCCGTTGCCCAGTATTGCAGGATGTAGTGCAATTCGCTCGCGACCTTGGAGTCATAGACGTACTCGATCGCGGCATTCCTTGCAGCAGCGGCGTCTTTGAGCTCGATCACCTCTGCCCTGTACTTCTTCTCGCTCTTTTCGCCCTGCGTGTTCTCGCCGACGATGTGGTTGAAGTCCTCTTCGTTGGTCGCCGCGTCGCGGTAGTAAGCGAGGTCGATGTAGCCCTCCATGTACATGAAGGAGACCACGGGGCTGGAGAAGTCGATGTCCGACTCATTCGTCATCTCGACCTTGCCGTCGCCGTCGCTGTCGACGTTGGTGTAGGGCGCGGACTGATAGGCGTCTGCCGCGGAAGCAAAGTCGCGTTCGAGCTCCTCGTGGAAGAGACGGAGGGTCTCCTTGTAGTCCGCGACGAGCTGTTCGCGCGCCTCGTCATCGGAGATGCTGCCGTTCACCGCGATCGCACCCTTATAGCCGGAGCTCGGCTTGCGGGTCGCGAGGTAATCGAGCATCTCGTCCTCGGTGACGTCCTTGTTGTCGGAGGGAACGCCGCCGTTCTTCTGGGTGTTCTTCTCGTTGTAGGCGTTGATGAGCTCGGTGCGGCGGAAGATCGCCATGTTGGTCGCCGTCGTGTTGAGCTCGGTGTCCTGCGTGGAAGAATCGCCCGAGACGTTCTGCTGCTGGCGGTACTTTTGCAGACCGACGATGTCGGTGGAGTACATGGTCGTCGAGCCCGTGTAGGCGGGGTCGAGGTACACGTACATGTTGAAGAGCACGTCGTTCATCGTGAGGGGCTTGCCGTCGGAGAACTTGATGTTGTTTTTGAGGACGAAGTAGTACTCCGTCTCCTTGCCGGCGGCTTTCTTCATGAAGTCCTTGACGACGACGGGTTCATCGTCGCCATAGGCGATCTGCCCGCCCTCATCCGTCGAGAACATGGAGATCTGCGTCTGTCCGACGACGTCCATATCGGTGCCTGCGGTGGAGAAGAACGGGTTGTAGAGACCGTTCAGATCCTGTGTCATGATGGTGAGCGCGTCCTTCTTTCCGCCGCACCCGGAGAGGAATGTGAACATTCCGAGCCCGAGCGTCGCGGCAACTGCGAGCGATACGGCGCGCACGATCCGTTTGCTGTGTTTCATATCGTTGAATCCTCCGATTTATTTTCTTGGTTGCGTCCCGCCCGCTTTCACGGGAGGTTGGGGTCTGAAGCGGTGTCTTCGTTCTCCGCAAGGGTGACTGTGCCGTTTCCGTTGACCGTCGCGCGGACCTTCCATCCGAAGATGCCCTGGAAGGTGGTCGGATCGATCTCGACCTGTACCTGATCAACGGTCACTTGGATGCCGTCCGCGGCGATCTTCGCCGCCGCAGGGCTCTGCAGGATGTTGCCGCACACGAGCCCGAGGGTGTAGTTGGTGTAATCTCTCTCCGCGTACGGGTCGCCGATGTGGATGACGCCCGTGACGGAGACGCCGTCGAGGGTGGCTCCCCCGTCGACCGTGCCCGCGAGCAAGCCGTAGTAGCCGCGGTCTGCCATCGTGCCGTTGGAGAGGGTGAAGCTGACATCCTCGAAGCGGATGTCCGAGAGGACGGCGCCCGCCGCGACGGAGCCGAACACGCCGCCTGCGACGCTGTTGTCGTACCCCGTCTGGATGGACTCGATGTGTCTGACCGTCTTGCCGTTCCCTTCGAGCGTCCCCCCAAAGGCGAGGAGGGAGCCCTGCCAGATGACCTTGTCTTCCCCCTCGGGGGCGAAGTCGATGTCGCTCTTGAACACGAATCTGCCGGCGCCGCCGCTGTCGATGATGTTGTCGGAGAAGTTCTGCGCCGTCGTGACGCGGTAGAGGAGCCCCTCCCGCCATGTCGTGTACACCTCGCAGACGGGGTCGAGCGCGATGCCCTTCTCTTCGTCGACGCGCCCGCTGTGTCCGAGCTCGCCCTCGGAGATCGTCTCTTCGGCGTCCTCCGTGTACTCGGCAAACACCTGCGTCTTTGCGGCGTCCCTGTAGATGCCGCTCATCGTGAAGGAGCGGGCGGTCGTCATCTGCCCCGTCTCATTGCCCGAGGCGTCGAGGATGGGTTCGCTCTCCACCGAATACACGGGGATGTCGTGGTATTCGAGCTTGCCCGTCTCGTTGCTCCATGCGGGGACGGGGATGGACGTCTCGCCCTCGGGGAGCTTGGCGGTGTCGTATTCCACCCATTCCCCTTCTTCCCCCTCTTCGGCGGGACGGAGGAAGGAATAGGTGAAGTCGGGCGACCATGCCGCGTACAGCGTGAACCTCCGGACTTTTTTGCCCTCAAAGGTCTCCGTCTCGGTCATATCCTCGCGGACGACGTCCTTGTCGAAATCCCAGCGTCCGCTGAACACATACCCTTGGTCGCGCCCCGACACCGAACACAGTTCGCCGTATTCGTCGAGGGCGTTGCCCTTTTCGTCGACGCGGAGCTCGCGCTGGCGGTACCAGCCGATGAGGAAGAAATCGTCCCGCGAGATCTTGCTCATCTGCCCCGCTTCGCCGCCGCGGCGGGCGTCGCCGGGCGGGAGCAGCCTGATCCCCTCTTCGAGCTGGCTGTCGAGGTAGAGGTCCTCGAGGTGCATGTTCTGCTGCCCTGCGACCAGGCCGCCGTTCTCATCGAATTCGATGACGACGTTGTATCCCCGCCCGATGAGGTTGCTGACCGATTTGTCGAGCATCGCGCAGCCCGAAAAGGCAAGCGCCGCACAGCCCGCGATACTCAGTCCGATGATGATTTTCCGAATCTTATCCATAGGTCACTTCCGCCGTTATTCGTTGTCCCCGCTGTCCTCTTCGCCGCCGGAGCCTTCGGAGCTGTCTGCCCCGTCCGCTGCGCCGTCTTCATCGGGCTCGTCGGAAACGATGGCTTTCTTGCCCAGCTTGTGGAAGAGGACGATGCACACCGCGCCGAGAGCGGCGGTCGCGAGAGCAAACACACCCGTAAGGATGCCGAGCGCGATGACGGCGCCGAGGTTGTTCCCCGCATCGGGTTTGTTTTCTTCGGAAGGTTCGGGAGGTGTTTCCCCGCCCGTGATGGCGCTGAGGATGTTCTCTGCGCTCGTGAGCTTGTCGTAGTAGTCCACGCCGTCGTATTCGCCCGCAACGAGCGACTGTTGGACGGTCGAGGCGATAAGGTCATACAAAGCGCGCGCATTCTTGATGATGGGAGCGGTCTCCGCGGTGATCTCGCCGCTTGCGGGGATCTGCTTGATCGCGTTGATCGCCGCACGGGTAACTTCGTCGATCGCCGGCGAACCTGCAAGCTGCTGCCCGAAGTACTGCGCAAGGACGAAGGAATCGTATCCGATGCCGTTGGACGGGCGCACCATGGTGATGTCGGGCGCGACCTCGCCGATGTGACCCTTGAAGTTCGCACCGAAGAAGAACATCGGGTCGGAGTTGTTCCATGTCGCATAGGGAACGAGCCCGAGACCGGGGATCATCTGCCCGTCGGAATCGGCATACCCCGAGGTCGTCCCGGGTGCGGTGGCGTGCACCGTGCCGTCGGGAGCGATGATCCTCGCCGATGTCCAATCCGTGTCGTACTGTTCTTCGAGGATGGGTGCGTTGATGCTGCGGAAGGTGACGACGCTGAGCGCTTCACAGTCGATGAACGCGCTGTCGCCGATGGCGAGCAGGGTGTCGGGCAGGACGACGGAGAACATTCCCGCGCCCTCGAAGGCATAGGCGGAGATGCGCACGGTGCCGTCGGCGACGGTAACTTCGCGCTCGTTCGCGCCTGCAGGGTAGGTCACGAGCACCAGCCCGCCGTTGGGCGCGACCTTGTAGAGCACGCCGCCGATGACCTTGACGCTCTCGCCGATGTCGTAGGTCGCGACTTCTTCGTACCCCACCGTGACGTGGTTGAATTCAATGGCTTGCATGCGCACGAAGGGCGCAAGAGTGCAGCCTGCGAAGGGATTTTCGCCGAGGACGAGGTCGGGTTCGCCGTTCTCCTTCTTGGGGAAGGCTTCGATGTTTGCCGCGGCTTCGCTGCTCAGAAGATCGTCGGAGAGGACGACTTCGGTGATGGCGGTATCCGCGAAGGCGTAGCTGCCGATCGAGATCGCCGAGGAGAGGTCGAGAGGACCGTAGAGGGCGGTCGAAGCGAACGCCTCGCTGCCGATGTACGCCGCTCCCTCGAGCCCATAGACGTCGGAGAGCGATGTATTGCTGTAGAACGCGGCGTCGCCGATCACGGCGCCCTCTTTCAGGGTGATGTTCGAGAGGTTCTCGCAGCCCTCAAAGGCACTTGCGCCGATGGAGGTCACAGCCGAGAGGTCGGCGGAATCGAAGTCGCAGTAGGCGAATGCGCCCATGCCGATCTCGGTGACGTTCGCAAACGGGGTGTAGTCGGAGAGCGACGTGAAGGCGAAGGCGAGCTCGGGGATGGAGGTGAGCGATTCGTTCACGCCCGTGACGTTCGAAACGGTGCTGTATTCGAAGGCTGCCGCGCCGAGGGAGGTCACGCTGCTGAGGTCGACCTCGTCGATGTTCATCGCATAGGTGCCGATGCTGCCATAGGCGCCGAGCAGCCCCGTCAGCTGATCGCCCGAGAAGGTGAAGACATAGACGATGCAATTTTCGCCCGAGAACGCCGCCTCGCCGATGGAGACCACGCCCGAGAGGTCGAGGGAGACCTGCTCCGCGTCTTCAACGGATGCGGCATCGTAGAACGCGCCGTTGCCGATCTCAACGCCATCACCAAAGGTGACGGTGCGGAGCTTCATCTGATAGGCGAAGGAGCTGTCGCCGAGGGTGACGCCGTCGCCGACTTCCAACGTCCTGAGACGGGAATCTGCTTCAAGGACGAAGGCGATATAGGCAAGACCCGATTCCTCGTCCGCCATGAGGACGCTCTGATTGCTCTGGACCCGTGCCTGGAAGGCGCCCGCACCCACTTCCACGTTGTTGCCGAGGGTGACGCTGTTGAGATTGTAGAGGCTGAAGAACGCACCGTCGCCGATCCTGATGCCGTCGCCGATCGTGACGGTGGTGATGGGCG